>CAZWDN010000458.1:0-3953 GCA_964633125.1 uncultured Pirellula sp.
GTTGTCCGTTTCTTTTCGCGTCTCGGCAGGCCGTACGCCGACGCACGAACTTTTTGTTGGCTTCGGAACGTTTTGTTTACGATGCGTCGCGGTGCGCGCCTGGAGAGAAGTAGGCAGTCGGCAGGGGGCGGTGGGCAGTGCGGACACGTACTTTCTGCCGACTACCCCCTGCCGACTGCCTACTGTTTGCGCCTTGCTTCGCGCTCTGCGGCGCTTTAACGTGACGGAACCCGCCCTCGCACTTTCCCACCTACGGTAGCACTCCCATGTCCCTGTCGCACGCCGGTCGCTCGCTCGCGCTCATCCTCGTCGCCTTCTTCGCCCAGCTCGCCGCCGCGGAGCCTGCCGAGTTGATTCTGCACAACGGTCGCGTCCTCACGGTCGACTCGAAGATGACCGAAGCCTCGGCCGTGGCGATCGGCGGCGGGAAGTTTTTGGCCGTGGGAGACGACGCGACCGTGCTCCAGCTGCGCGGGCCGAAAACCGAGGTGATCGATCTCGGCGGCAAGGTCGTGGTGCCGGGCCTCATCGATTCGCACGTCCATCCGGGCGGCGCGGCGATGCACGAGTTCGACCATCCGATTCCTAGTATGGAAAAGATTCAAGACGTACTCGACTACGTCAAGCAGCGGGCCGACGTACTCGAAGACGGCCAATGGATCACCGTCCGCCAAGTATTCATCACGCGCTTGAAGGAACGCCGCTACCCGACCAAGGCTGAACTCGACGCCGCCGCGCCGAACAATCCGGTCGAGTTTTCCACCGGGCCGGACAGCAGCGTCAACTCGCTGGCGCTGAAGCTCTCCGGCATCGACAAAGACTTTAAGTCGGACGATCCGGCCGCGAAGATCGAGCGCGATCCGAAGACCGGCGAACCGACCGGCATCCTCCGCAGCGGCGGCCGCTTCTTGAAGAAGAGCGGCAAGGGCGGGCGCTCGGCGACCCCGGAAGAGGCGCTCGAGCGCCTCGCGGCGTTGTTCGCCGACTACAACAAGTGCGGCCTCACCGGCGTGTGCGACCGGAGCGCGAGCACGGGATCGATGGCCCAATATCAAAAGTTGCTCGCCGACGACAAGCTCACGGTGCGGATGGCGGCGTCGCGCGGAGTCGGCAATAGCGGCCCGGTGGAGAAGCTCGTCGAGAGCATTCGCAACGTGGCGAACGAGCCGTTGGTGAAGGGGGGCCCGATGTTGCGGATCGTCGGGATCAAATGTTTTCTCGACGGCGGCATGCTCACCGGCAGCGCGTACATGCGCGAGCCGTGGGGCGTGAGCTCGATCTACTCGATCGACGACCCGGCCTACCGCGGCTTGCTCTACATTCCGCACGAGAAGCTGGTGCCGATGGTCCGCGCCGCCGTGGAGAGCGGCCTGCAATTCACGGCGCACAGCGTCGGCGACGGCGCGGTGCACGCGCTCTTGGCGGCGTATGAAGAAGTGAACAAGTCGACGCCCATCGCCGGCACGCGGCCGTGCCTAACGCATTCGAATTTCATGAGCAAAGAAGCGGTTGAGAAGGCGGCGAAGCTCGGTGTGGTCTGCGATATCCAGCCCGCTTGGCTCTGGCTCGATGGCGAAACGCTTCGCGCGCAGTTCGGCGACAAGCGGCTCCGCTACTTCCAACCGCACAAAAGTTTGTTCGCGGCCGGCGTCACGGTCGGCGGCGGCAGCGACCACATGCAGAAGATCGGCGGCGTGCGGAGCGTGAACCCTTACGACCCGTGGCTCGGCATGCAGATCGCCATGACGCGGATGCCGCGCGGGGCGACGAAGCCGCTGCATCCGGAAGAGACGCCGGCGCGGGCCGACGTGCTGCGGATGTACACGATTCAGAACGCCAAACTGATGTTCCTCGAAGATCAAACCGGTTCGATCGAACCGGGCAAGCTGGCCGACCTGGTCGTGGTCGACCGCGATCCGCTCACATGCCCCGTCGATACGGTGCGCGACACGCAAGTGCTGCGAACGTATCTCGGCGGCAAGTTGGTTTACGCCGCGAAGTAAGGGCAAACGTCGCCCGAGCGTCGCAAAGTCAAGGGAACGAACGACATACGAGCTGCGAAACGACACGCTCTTAGGAAGATGTGCGTGTGGAGTTTCGGAAAAGCCGGGAGGCGACGGCAAGACGGGCGGCTTAACCGAAAGCTTACGCACTTTTCACCGGATCGGGTGCGGCATTCTCGCGACGCCGGTCGTAAACTAAGTATGTTAGGAGAAACGGCTGATTTCGCATCGCCGGGGTTCTTGCCTAGGCGAGGCGGGTCGGGGCGCATCGGCTCGATGTTGAGCCGGCCTGCGACCGGTCGCTCTCCGTCAGGCGGAGGATACCCCTATGGTGAAGGCACTTGCTCTGACTCTCGCAGCGACGGCATTGGTCTGCTGGACCACGAACGCGGAAGCGCGCGGACGCTGCTGCCCGACGAATTGTTGCGCCGCGACCAACGGCTGCGCCGCCGTGGCCGCCTCGAATGTTCCTGCGCCCGACGCCGTTGCTTCGGCTCCCGCCACGACCGGCGTTCGCAGCATGTCGGTGCAGCCGTCGACGGCGCCGGTACGCTATTACACTCGGGCCCGCTACACGCGGACGCCGTCGTACTTGCTGCCGAAAACCGACATCCGGAAGTTCGACTAAACCGCTCCGTCGCAACTCCGCTTGAAGTTAGCATGAACGCTCGGCCCAAAGTTTGGCCGAGCGTTTTGCTTTTCGCTCCGGTTGCTCGACGGGGAGATGTCGAGAATGAGTTGGGGAAACGCCGAGGAACAACAGAGCGATGGAAAACTTGCCGCTGCCTTGGCGTCTTCGCGTTTTTGCGTTTTGGCGCGTACGTTCCGAATAGTCGCTCACAGATCTTCCAGCGGCATCACGACTTCCGACTCGCGCGTGCGGCGCCGGTTGTGGGCGACCGCGTCGTAGATGTAGAGCATCACGGCGAGCCAAATCAACGGGAAGGCCGTACGATAGGCGGCCTTGAACGGTTCGTCGAGCACGAACACCGCGACGAGTACCTGGAGCGTCGGCGCGAGGAACTGCAAGAAACCGAGCGTCGTCATTCGCAGCCGGCGCGCGGCGGCGGCGAAGCACAACAGCGGCCCCGTCGTCACCGGCCCGCTGAGCGCAAGGAGCCAACACTCGCGCGGCGAGGAAGTGGAGAACGTGGCGACGTCGTGGGCCGCCAAGTACCCGAGGTACGCGAGCGCAAGCGGCGTGAGAAACATCGTCTCGGTAAACAAGCCGACGAGCGCATCGGCGGCCGCGAGCTTGCGAAAGAGCCCGTAGAGGGAGAAGGTCACGGCGAGAGACAATGCGATCCACGGAACCTCTCCCGTCTGCACGGCGAGCACCACCACGCCGAGCACCGCCGGCAACAGCGCGGCAAGTTGCAGTCGGCGCAACCGTTCGCCGAGCACGAGGTATCCCAGAGCCATATTCGCCAGCGGCGTAATGAAGTAGCCGAGCCCGGCCTGCACGACCTGCTCCGTCGACACGGCGTAGATGTACCCGAACCAATTGGCCGCGATGAGCGCCGTGCTGCAAGCGAGCGTCAGCACGGTGCGGCGATTGCGCAACGCGGCGGCGACGGCCGG
Organism: uncultured Pirellula sp.; assembly: GCA_964633125.1. Taxonomy (GTDB): domain Bacteria; phylum Planctomycetota; class Planctomycetia; order Pirellulales; family PNKZ01; genus PNKZ01. The sequence goes on from CAZWDN010000458.1 coordinate 3,585, forward strand.
CCCGCGCCGCAACACGAGAATAATGATCGCGAGCGTCGCGAACGCCCATGCAGCCCGATGCGCCAACACCTCAAGCGGCGGGATCGCGCGGAGCAGGCGGAAGTAAAGCGGAATCAAACCCCACAGCCCGTAAGCGGCGATGCCGAAGGCGAAGCCCGGAACTCCGTCGAGCGGATCAGTGCCGTCGAGCGATTCAGGCTGTTTGGGCCGGTTCATTCCCGTGCTTTATTCCACAAGCGTCGAAGGATGAGGCGTGCGATTCACGAGCGGCAACACTTGCGGAGCGTAAACCGTGGTGTAGGCGTGCGCCTTGCGATGCGCGTCGACCGCGGCCTGCGATTCCCATTGCTCGTTCAAGATGAACACCGA
>CAZWDN010000459.1:0-3950 GCA_964633125.1 uncultured Pirellula sp.
TCCGCCTGCCCCCGTCGCAGGAAGTGCCGGAAGAAAGCCCGCTCGGCCGCAAGACCGATACGGCCCTCAGTTCGTCGCGGCTCAAGGTGCGATCGATCATTCCGGCCGTAGGGTTCGGAGCGTTTAGCCTGCGCCCGAACCAACAGGTCACGAAGAACGCCTACCTGACGATCGCCGCCCTGCAAAAGATTCTCGACAAACCGAACCGTATCAACGCGCTGTTTGCTTACCATCGCCGAGGTTCGGGCCAAGCCGCCGACGAGGAGTGGTTCACGCGGCAGCACCAACAATTGACGAGTGAACTCCACCCCAAGCTCATCGACTACGGCCTCGCCTGGACCAAGACGAAGCCCGGCTACTACAACCTCACCAGTGAGCGGATGCTCTTCGACCCGGCGATCGAGCAGGCCGTGCTATCGACCTACAAGCAGTACAACCCGCAACTCGTCTTCACATATCTGGCCAACACGATCGCCGCCGGCGAAAAGGAGATTCCTTACAGCACGATCGCGGCGCTCGATATGTCGGACGTGCCGCCGCTCGGGCCGTTTCGTACGCCGGAGGGTGCGGCGATCGGCAAGATCGCCGACGATGAAATCGTGCTCAGCCGTTGGGCCGCGGAAGATCTCGGCGCCAAAGTCGGCGAGGAGATTCGCGTCGTTTATTTCCAGCCGGAGAGCACGCACTCGGAAGTGAAAGAAGCCGAGGCGAAATTCAAACTCAAAGCGATCGTCGATCTGAAGCCGAAGGACGACCCGTTCCTGACGCCCGACCTGACGCCGGAACTTCCCGGCGTGACCGACAAGCTGAAGATGGGGGACTGGGACCCGCCGTTCCCGTACGACGGCAAGCGAGTTCGCCCCAAAGACGAAAAGTATTGGGACGACTATCGCGCCACGCCCAAGGCGTTCGTCTCCTACGCGACCGGCAAGAAGCTCTGGGGAAGCCGGTTTGGGGAGCTCACGTCGATTCGCATCGCCCCGCAAAGCGGCGTCACCGTCGAATCGCTGGCTGCAAAGTTCCAGCCCGACCCCGCGTCGCTCGGGTTTGCCTTTCAACCGGTCCGGCTCCGAGCAATCGAAGCGTCGAGCGGCACGACGCCGTTTGAAGGGCTGTTCCTCGGGTTCAGCTTCTTCATCATCGCCGCCGCCGTGATGCTCACGATGCTGCTCTTCAAACTCGGCGTCGAGCAGCGGGCCGCGGAAGTCGGGCTCATGCTGGCCCTCGGCTTGGGGCTCAAACGTGTCTCTCGGTTATTGCTGGTCGAGGGCGCAGTTGTTGCGGCCGTCGGTGCGGCTTTAGGCACATTGCTCGGCGTCGGCTACGCCTGGCTCATGCTCGCAGGCCTGCGCACGCTTTGGCTCGACGCCGTCACGGTGCCGTTCCTCTCGCTTTACGTCACGCCGAAGAGCCTGGCCGTCGGCTACATCACCGGCGTGGTCATCTCGCTCGTCGCCATCTGGTGGTCGCTCCGCTCCTTGCGGCGACTGTCGGTCCGTCGCTTGCTGGCGAACCAAGCGGCGGAGAGCGATCTTGCGCCGGTTGCGACATCGACGGAACGCCGCGGAGGGCGTTCCCTACAGAAGTCGTGGGGCGCGGCGCTACAATGGGGTTCGCTTGCGCTGGCCGCGGGTTTGGCCGGCATGGCGATGTTCCTCCAAGACCAAGCCCAGGTCGGAGCCTTTTTCGGTTCGGCGGCCTTGGTGCTCACCGGCTTGCTCACGCTGCTGCGTCGTCGCTTAGCCGCCGCTCGTTTCGGGTCGCTCGTCAACCCGGGGAGCGGCCGTGTGGTCGTTCTGGCCGTGCGCAACGCCGCGCGCAATCCCGGCCGGAGCACGCTGACCATCGGGCTGGTCGCTTCCGCGGCGTTCCTCATCGTCGGCGTCAGTGCGTTCCGCCTCGCGCCGCCGAGCAGCTACCTCGAAAAGTCGAGCGGCACCGGCGGCTTCGCCCTCGTCGCACAGAGCGACCTTTCGATCCTGCCCGACTTAAACACCGAAGCCGGCCAAATCGACCTGAACCTATCCGACGCCGACATCGCCGCACTGGCCGGCACCCACACCTACCCGTTCCGCTTCCGCGCCGGCGACGACGCCAGTTGCTTGAACCTCTATCAAACCGAACAGCCGCGCGTGCTCGGCGCAAGTGAAAGGTTCGTCGAACGGGGCGGATTTAGCTGGGCCGGCACCGACGCGAATACCGACGCCGAACGCGCCAACCCCTGGCGCATGCTCCGGCGTCGGACGGCGATCAACTCCAACGCCCGCGAAATGATTCCGTACAGCGAGTTCCCCGACGAAGTCCCCGTGGTGCTCGACCAAGCGACGGCGATCTACAGCCTGCACCTCTCCGGTGTCGGCGCCACGTTCGAAATGCAGAACGGCTTGAATCAAACCGTGCGGATGCGGGTCGTCGGCCTCCTGAGCAACAGCATTCTGCAGGGAAGCCTCGTCATCCACGACGACCATTTCAAGCGACACTTCCCCGAAGTCGGCGGCTACCGCTATTTCCTCATTGAAACCACGCCCGAGCAGGAAGCGGCCGTCACGAAGACACTGGAAAGCGCGCTCGGCGATTTCGGTTTCGACGCTCAACGGACCGACCAAATCCTCACGGCGTTTCTCGCAGTACAAAACACCTATCTCTCCACATTCCAAAGTCTCGGCGGCCTCGGCCTCTTGCTCGGCACGTTCGGCTTAGCCGTCGTGCAACTGCGCAACGTACTGGAACGGCGCGGCGAGATGGCGTTGCTCCGCGCCGTCGGGCTGCGCAATGCGTTGCTCGGCCGGCTCGTCTTCTGGGAGAACTTGGCGCTGCTCGTCGGCGGCCTTGGTTGCGGCACGCTCGCCGCCGCGACGGCCGTGTTGCCGCACGCCTTCCTCGGCGGCGCGAGCGTTCCCTGGCTGGAGCTGGCCGCCACGCTCGGCGTCGTGCTCCTCGTTGGCTTGCTGGCCGGAGCTGTCGTCGTGCGCTCGGTGTTGCGAATGCCGATTCTCGGCACGCTGCGCGGAAATTAGGCCGGCCAAATCCGGCACTTCACGCCCCTTGCGTTTCGAGTAAACTGTACCGCTCTCCCTTCCCACCCTGCCCGTACAACCTGCACCTGCCCGAGGCTTGATCGATGCGTGAAATAATCATGGTTCTGGGTTCGATTGCGCTCACGGCCATTTGCTGGGGCGTCTACGGGCCAATCATGCGCAACGGCCAAGCGGCTATGGCCGGCAGCCATCTGCTGCCGTTTATTTGGGTCGGCTTGGCCTACTGCGTGATTGCGGTCGTCGCGCCGGCGATTCTTATGCGGCTGTGGGGCGAAAAGGGAAGCTGGACCGTGACGGGCTTCATCTGGAGCTTCGTCGCCGGCGTGGCCGGGGCGCTCGGGGCCCTGGGAATCATCTTGGCCTTCACCTACGGCGGCAGCCCGGTCTATGTGATGCCGCTTGTGTTCGGCGGGGCGCCGGTCGTGAATACGTTCACGTCGATGTACATGGCGAAGTCGTACAAGCAGGCGAGTCCGCTCTTTTTCGCGGGGTTGATTCTCGTCGTCGTCGGCGCGCTCTGCGTGTTGATCTTTAAGCCGGCGACCGGGCCGGCGCCGGGCGGGCAAGGCGTCGTGAGCCATGCCGTGCGCATGCTCGAAGTAGGGCTCTCCATCGCGCTCACGGTGTTCTCCTGGGGCGTCTACGGCCCGATCTTGCACAAGGGGCAGATGCTCATGCAGGGGAGCCGGCTGCGGCCGCTCATCTGCGTGGGCTTGGCCTACTTCGTTGTCGCCGTCGTCGTTACCTCCGGGATCATTCAAGCCATCGAAGGCTCCGAACATTGGGGGAAGATGACGACGTCCGGCTCGATCTGGAGCTTCGCCGGCGGCGCGGCAGGGGCCGTCGGGGCGCTCGGTATCATCTTGGCGTTTACGTTCGGCGGGAAGCCGACCTACGTCATGCCGCTCGTGT
>CAZWDN010000460.1:0-3920 GCA_964633125.1 uncultured Pirellula sp.
TCGGCTTGGCGCACGATGTCGATCAGCGCCGCGTGGTCGACCGGCTTCAGCAAGTAGTCGTCGGCGCCCATCTCCAGGGCGTCGAGCAGTAGGCCGGAGGTCGACGTCGCGGTCATCATGATCACTTGCGCGCTGCGGTTCAAATCCTTCAGCTCACGTAAGAGTTGCAAGCCGGAAATGCCCGGCATGCTGAAATCGGTCACGAGGATATCGACGCGCCCTTGGCGAATCGTCGCCAGGGCCTCGGCCGGATCGGTGAACGACAAGATGTCGAGGTCGACGCCGAATTCCCGCAAGAGCACATGCTTGTAGATGCGCATTTGCAGCGGATCATCGTCGACCAAGAGGAGCTGCGTCGTCGAAAATGAGGCGGAGTCGGCCATGGATAGACTCAGTGTGTTAAGAGGTGGGGATCGGATTTAGTTGTTCGCAATGCGGCGGACGTTGGTTTCAATCTGGTCGGCGAGTTGGGCCAGGGAGACCTGTCGGTCGACTCCCCCTTCCACGAACGCGACTTTGTTCATTCCGTAGACGTCGGAGCTGGCTTCGTCTTGACCCAGCACGTAGCCGCCGGCGGCGCGAATCGCGCGGCAGCCGTCGGCGCCGTCGCGCCCCATTCCGGTCATGATCACGCCCAGGCAGCGCGGCCCATAGCACGCGGCGGCCGAAGCCATGAGGACGTCGACAGACGGTCGATGCCCGCTGACCGGATCGGCGTCGAAAACTTGGGCAACGACTTCGGCGCCCTGACGCCGTAGTTTCAGGTGTTTCCCGCCGGGAGCCACCAGCGCCGTGTTCGGTCGCAGCGGTTCGCCGTCGCGCGCTTCACGCACGGCAACGCCCCCGAGCGAATTCAAACGCTCGGCGAACGGTCCGGTGAACATCGCAGGCATATGTTGCACGACGGCAATCGGCGGGAGAGGCGTTTTCAGTTCGGCGAACAGGTGCGACAACGCGGGAGGACCGCCGGTCGAGATCCCGATTGCAATGCAACTTTGCGCGAGCGCCGGGAGATCGCGCGGGCTCGTCACGTCGACGGAGCCAGCCGACGGCCGTTTGGTCGTTCCGCGCACTTTGCGATACTTCAACACCAGTTCGATATTCGCCCCGGCCATGTTGCGAATTTTCTGGGGCAATTCGCATTCCAAAACCTGGCGCGATTGGGCGACGCCCTCCGGCTTGGGAACGTAGTCGATCGCCCCGCGATCCAGCGCGTCCCACGTCGCTTGGGCCGCGCGCTGCGTCAGCGAGCTGAAGACGATGACGGGCGTCGGACGCCGGCGGAGGACTTCGTCCAGCGTTTCCAACCCGCCGAGTCGCGGCATCAGTAGGTCGAGCGTAATCACGTCGGGCCGACATTCGTCGAATAGTTCCAGCGCCTCGACGCCGTCGGACGCTACGGCGACGACGTCAAGATCGGGTTGCTGCGCCAGCGCATCGCAAATCCGGCGACGCATCAGCTCCGAATCGTCGACGACCATGACGCGAATCCGCTTCACCGCGCGCGCGGCTTCGGCGCTCTTCGCCCGACTCAACGTCGGGTTCGCGGCGGCCATCGTGTTCGTCGGTGCGGAAGACATAGCGACGATCCGAGGAGAACTGCGGCAAGCGGAGATTAAGAAGCGGCGGGGTCGGTCAAGAGATCGAGCGCTTTTTGCAGGCGAATGTCGTCGAACGGTTTGACGACGAAATCGGCCGCGCCCAACTTGACCGCTTCGCGCAGGACGTCCGTCTGATCGATGGCGCTCACCACGAGTACCTTGGCGAGCGCGTCGATCGCCTTGATGCCACGCAGGGCGTGCAGGCCGTCGAATTTGGGCATTACGAGATCGAGCGTTACGCCGTCGGGGCGCAACTGCTCGTATTTCTCGATGGCCTGCTGGCCGTCGGCCGCCTCGCCGACGATCTCCCAACCGTCGCGTATGGCGACGTCTTTCACCAATTCGCGAATGATCATCGAGTCGTCTGTGACCAGTAATTTACGAGCCATTTCGGAATCTCCCGGCTAAACGATGTCTGCTATTTCGGAGAACTGTGCGACGGTTGCAGCGCTAGATCGCGATGCTTTGCAACCCGACGCACTCGATCTCCAACACTGCGGTTTCAGGATGAAACGTAACGCGGCGCCCATGCGTGCCGCCCAAATGCTCGGCGACCAAACGAATGCCCGCCGACATCAATAGGCCGCGAATCGCCTCGGCGTTTTGTTTGCCGACTTGAAACGGGCCGTCGGCGGCGAACATATTCGAGCCGCCGGCTATTTTCGCGCACACGCGTTTGGGGTCGGCGCCCGCTTTTTGCAAGGCGTCGAGCATCCACGGAATCGCGGTGTCGGCAAATTTGCCGGGCGTGCCGGCGCGGCCTCCGGAGGCTGGCAGCACCACGTGCGCGAAGGCCGCCACGGCCCTTCGCTCGTCGTACAACACGACGCCGATGCACGAGCCGAGCACCGATCGGGCCGTTTGATCGCGGCCCACGATCGCGATTTGCCCCATGCCTACGTTTGTTTCACGCTCGATGGCTAGAACTGCGCTCGACATGACCGTTCCTTAGTGGGCTGCAAGATGTGCGTCGGAGAGGGAGTGGCGAAGTAAGGCGAGCATTTCGACCGTCGGGACGAAGAACGCCGTAACGTTGATCGCGTCGCCCGAGCCCGCGAGGCACGTGCGACAGAACAGGACTTCGTCGGACTCCATCGCCTGCATGACGACGGCCTGCTCAAGAGCACCGGCCGCAAAGTCGCGCACGATCGCCGGCGGCGAGGGCCAAAGACGGCGACCGACGCATTGCGACATGGCGTTGAGATAGGCCGAGCCGAAGATGTTGCCGGTTTCCGCCAGGGCCGACATTTCCAACTCGCCCCAGGTTTCGGCGGGGCCGACCCGGCGATTGAGGAGCACGGCGACCAGTTCGGCGACACTCGGATCGTCGAAAGTGAGGATGAGTTGTCCGCTGACTTCGCCGCTGACGCCGACGATGACCATCGTCACCGGCTCGTCGCCCGGCGGGAGCGCGGCGGCGACTTCGGCCAGCGATGTTTCGCGAACTTCGTCGAGCGACAGCGAGATGCGCCCGCGCGTCCATTTGCCCAGGGCGACGGAAGCGCCTTGCGTCGCCGGTTCGAAGATGCGCTCCCAAGGAACGGCGGGAATTGCGGAAGGGGCGGAGTTGTTCATGTGATGGAATCCGAGGGTCTACGGCGGCGAACGAAGCGGCGAAATCAAAGATTTACGGACAGGCGTCGACAAGCATGAGACAGGCTATTCGGCGGCGACTTCCAAGGGGGCTTCGCGCGGTGCGCGGCATGCCATTTCGAGCAGCGTGCCGACGTCGAGGATCAGCGAGACGCGGCCGTCGCCGAGAATGCTGGCCCCGGCGATCCCTTGGATGTTCTCGAAGTTTTCGGCCAGCGATTGAATGACGACATCCTGCTCGCCCAGCAAGTTGTCGACTTCGATCCCGAGCTCGGCGTTACCGATGCCGATGATCACGACGGTCATCGAATCGGCGACGTTCGCAGGCGCGCCGACGCTCGACTCGCCGAAAATGTCGGACAGCCGAATGAGCGAAATCACGCGACCGCGCACGCGCATCGCCGGGCGGCCGTGAACGGTCGACACGTCTTGTTTCCCGATGCGCACGATCTCGACGACCGATTCCACGGGAATCGCGAAGACGTCGCGGTCGATGACGGCGAGCAAGCTCGGCAAAATCGCCATGGTGAGCGGGAGCTTGATGAGGAACGTCGTGCCCTTGCCGGCTTCGCTCGAAAGTTCGACGGTGCCGCTGAGTTGCTCGATTTTCGACCACACGATGTCCATGCCCATGCCGCGGCCGGAGACTTCGGTGATTTTCTCGGCCGTGCTGAAGCCGGGCTTCCAGATGAGCTCGTGAAACTGTTGCGGCGTCATCTTCTCGGC
>CAZWDN010000461.1:0-3918 GCA_964633125.1 uncultured Pirellula sp.
GCGATTTCAGGAGTCAGTATCCCGAATGTGCCGGCTCACTTTCCAGAGCAGTTTTTGGCCACTCGCAAGTTTGTTCGGCCGGCCAAATCCGCGCTTGACTTCATCGACGCGAAGCGTCTCTGAAAACACCTCTCCCGCCGGGAGAGGTCGACGAGCGTTAGCTCGGCGGGTGAGGGTGACGCGGCCCGACGTTTCGCGAAGCAGATCTCTTACGCTGCGCACGTCACGAAGCTGCGAAGCGAAACTCGCGGAGGGAGACCGGCTCAATACGGAAAATGTTCGTCAACATTCGCGGCCGAGAGTTCCACCAAGAACTCCGCCCGAGCCATCCGTACGCCTACCGGACTTCCGAGGCCGTCAAACGGCTAGGCGGCGTGATCATCTGTTTCCGTGCTCCGCTGTCTCATGCATGTGCGCAATTGCCAGGCGGTCAGGACACCCGCCACGGCAGCGAACACGAGGATGAGACCAGGGCCCCAATGTCCCCCCATAATGCAAACAACACCAAGAGCAAGGGCGATGATGGCGAGCACGAAAGATCCCCGAGCCCGCCCGGTGGAATGGTCGGGCCGTCGCAGCGTCTTCCGGTCTTCTGAATTTAAGGGAGCCATAAAGGTGACGCCTCTGAACGACCCAAGCTCAGCGACCCATCGCGAGGGACGCTACGATTGCAAACCACAACGTCATGCCGGGTTCGCTGCAGCGCTTGCTTAGGGTTGTTTCTTGAGTTCGAGTTTGATGATTCCCGAGTCAACGAGAGTCGCGTCGAAAGCAGCGGACAAAGAATTGCCGTGGGGGCCGGAACACCTTAGCGCTTTGCCGTCGTCGAAATGCCACTCCCAAGACCCGCCCCCGGAAGCGTTGTAAATGAATGCAGGACCAAAGAATTGGATGGCCTCCAAATACGTCTTCGGCGTTTGGTTCCGTAACTTCGCGGCCAGAACAAGCGGACTCGGCCCCATGTAGGCGGCGAATCTTCCCTCGAGTGAAATCGGTTTATACCTTGTGATCCAGTCAGCCGGCTCATCTGCTTTGCCCAGGCGGAACAAGCCGACGAAGAGTACAACAAAACAAAGTAGAAGTGGCTTCATTTTGCACCCTAACGGCTTTTCTCAGTTGCCCGCCCGAAGTTGAACGGGGCTTCGGATCATTCTAATGCCGTCGAAGCCGACGAGCCAATTTGGTGAGGACCGGCGGGGCAACTGGAGCAAATTGTTAGGCCTCGCTTACTTCGCCCAGGAAGTCACCGACCTCGGCATCCGAAGCGTCGGGAACGAGAATGGCTACGCAATGCCCCTGCTTCGCGTGGAATCGAACTTCCGCATCAGAATCGCAGCGGTAGACCTGCTGCAAACAGGTGCCGCAATGGCGAACGTACGGATCGTCGGTTGGCTGTAAGCCGTCCCATGAGCGCGGGCATTGGAACTTGACTGCCCAACCGCAATTCTGAATTGCAACGGACATAAAGGCCTAACGTCACCGTTCACCGGGCCGCAGAGAACGACTTCGAGTTCAGATGCCGCGCGGCCCGCGGCTCCGGTGCAACGGATTGTTCTGCGACTCTCTGGCGCTACGCTCCGGCTGGGCGATTCTCAGGCAGCCGGTCTTCGCTTCGGCGTCTTTGAATAATGAGCATCATTGGGTCTTCGCCGGGGCGCACATATTCAGTTATCAGGACGCCGTCACGGCCGTATTCTCGGCAACGGGTCATGATCCCGTATTCACTGTCGCGTTCGATATGCACTCGACCGTCCTCGTGCCATTCTGTTGTGCGACCATGAGCCGCGCCGTTCACGTATGGCGTAACCCTTCGTTTCGCGCCAGTCGGGTAAAATTCTTCGGCGATTCCGTGTTGCAGTCCGTTTTGGAAGTGAAAGCGACATCGGATTCTGCCGTCGTCGTACTGGTCTAAGGTTGCGCCGGTATACGGCTTGCCCCCGTAGCTGAACGTATGCGCTGAGGTGTAGCACAGATCGTCGAATGCTACGGTCACTTCAGCTGTCATGTGTGTTCGCCGCAGAACTTGTTATTATCCCGCACCCGCGCAAGCTATACAGATTCCGATCGGCGAGTGCTGGTGGAATCTTAGTCGTTACGGCGGCGGAAGTTAAGCAAATCCCGAACGGCGCTAAACCAGCCGGCAATTCTTGCGCGCCGAATCTCCCTGCCTCCGCCCCTGCAGCGGGAGAACGGCTAATACGGAAACCGCTCGTTGAGTTTCGCGGCCGAGAGCTCCACTAAGAACTGCGTCAAGCGTTCGACGACCACGTCCGTCGTCTGCCGTCCCTTTTCCGCCGTCGCCGGGTGCGGGTTGCCGACGCCCGTGTTCGTCGTCAGCAGATGCCAGGGGCGGGTGATTGAGACCCAGCCGCGGTTCACCGCTTCGAAACGCGTCGAAGCAATCGCGCCGTCGTCGGCCGTCAGTCGGCCGTCGGCTTCGTGCGCCACCAAGTGCGGACGGTAGGCGAGCATCATCGCCGTTTCCATTTCGCCGGCATGATCGCCCGCATCCACAAAGATCTCCGGGTAGCGATCGGCGGCGACTTGATACCAATTGCAGAGGAACAACTGCGCCGGGGTTTTATCGAACAGCTCGCGCAGCACCGGCTTCAGGTCGTTGCCGCCGTGGCCGTTGAGCAGCAAGACCTTGCGGACGCCGCTTTTGACGAGCGAGTCCAGCAGATCGCGAATCACCAGCGCCAGCGTCGACGGATTGACGTTCATCGCCAGCGGAAACTCTTGCTGATTGGTCTCCGTGCCGTACGGCATCGTCGGCAACAGCACGACCCGCGCCCCGCGGGCATGCGCCGCCGCACAAATGCGCTCGCCGATCTCGTCGCACTGGTACGTATCGGTGGCGTACGGCAAGTGCAAGTTGTGCGGCTCCGTCGCCCCGAGCGGCAACACGGCCGTTTCATAGGGGTTCGCCTTCACATAGGCGTAGTTCGTCTCGGCCAAGACCCAAGGACGAGCGGCGTAGGGGGCGGGCGGGGCAGGGGAGGGGGGCATGGGAATCGAATGCTGAGTGCTGAATGCGGAATGCTGAACAGGTTGACGGACAGGATCTACAAATCAACCGCAGAAAGCAAATACTAGCCCCGAAGCGCAAGCGAGGGGACACGAAAATCCAAGCTGGCGACAGGTGCGCTTCTGCTGTTCAGCATTCAGTACTTAGCATTTCCGCCCCGTCCCCTCGCTTGCGCGTCGGGGCTAGTGTGGAGTAGAAAGTCTACGGAGCGGCGGTCGTCGGTTGCGGAAGGTTCGCGATATACGCTTGGTATTCCGCGTCGAGTTCGGCGAAGCTCCGGCCGGTGACTTGGGCGAGCGTAGTCGTCGTGTCTTTGTTGCCGTAGATCGCTTGCAGGTAATCCACCGCAGCTTCGCGATAGCGGCCGCCGTCGGCTTCGAGCAGAAACGACGCCATGCCGGCCGCCTGGCTATAGAGCGTGGCGATCCGCGGGTTGCTCTGCATTTGGTTGAGCGACATCGCGGCGAACTCCGCCGAGGGGACGAAGAACTTATCCTGCAGCAGCCGGAACCGGGCCGCCTTCATCCGCGGATTATCCACGCCGCCGAGTTCCGCATAGTCGCCGTGCAGGGCCAGCGATTCGAAGTGGCAGGCGACCCCTTCGACGATCCAAAAGTTGCCGCGCGTGCCGACCCGCAGCGCCGCCGGCTTCGCGAGCGAAAACAGTTGATGCGTCACTTCATGAAACACGAACGGATCGTTGCTCCGCTCGGCGTCGGCGAAGAAGTAGGCCCGATCGTCGTCGGCCATGAAGATGCCGGAAGTCAGCCCGATCTTCGGTTCGCGTTTCACGAGCGCGGCGACATATTCGTCTTTGTTGCGCAGGTAGACGACATTGTAGCGTTTGCGGTTGTATTCGCGCGGCGCGCCGCCGGCGAAGAGCCGGGTCC
>CAZWDN010000462.1:0-3912 GCA_964633125.1 uncultured Pirellula sp.
TCACGAAAGCTCACTTTGATGCGCATCGCGATCGGCGGCATCCTTCACGAAACCGCGACGTTTATCGACCGCCGTACGACGCTCGCCGACTTCGAGCGCGGCCTCGGGCTGTTTCGCGGCGAGGAAATCGTTAAGCGGTTTACCGGCGCGAATATGTGTCCCGGGGGATTTATCGCCGCCGCACGGGAGCAGAAGTTCGAACTCGTTCCGCTGCTCTGGACGTTCGCATATCCGTCCGGTTTGATCGAGCGCAGCGCGTACGAAGCGTTGAAGGGAGAATTCTTCGAGCGGCTGCGCAAGGCAGAAGCGGAGCAGGGGCCCGTCGACGGCATGTTGCTCGATCTGCACGGCGCCATGGTCGTCGACGGCATCGACGACGCCGACGGCGATATGATCGCGAGCGCGCGAGCCGCCTTGGGACCGATGCGACCGCTGCTCGTCACCACGGATCTGCACGGCAATCACACGCCGCTGCGCACTTCGCAGGCCGACGCGATCTTGGGCTACGACACGTATCCGCACGTCGACATGGCCGAGCGCGGCCGCGAGGCGGGACAATTGCTCGCGCGCATGCTGCAGGGCGGCGCGAGGCCGCGCATGGCCCTGCGGCAGATTCCGTTGTTCTGGAGCGTGCGCGGCCAAGTGACGGCTCATCCGCCGATGGACGAAGTCATGCGACGCGCGCACGAGCTCGAATCGCGCGAGGGCATGTTGAGCGTTACCGTGGCGACCGGCTTCCCGTGGGCCGACGTGCCGGACGTCGGCGCTTCGGTCATCGCCGTGGCCGACGGCGACGCGGCGCGCGCCCAAGCCGCGGCCGACGAGTTGGCCGACTGGATCTGGCACGAGCGCCGACGTTGGTACGCCGCGCCGGTCGCGGTCCGCGCGGCCATCGCTGAAGGGAAAGCCGCCGGGCGGTTCCCGATCATACTCGCCGATCACGCCGACAACACCGGCGGCGGCGCGCCGGGAGATTCGACGGAAATCCTCCGCACGTTTCACGAACTCCAACTGCGCGATGCGCTCTTGCTGTATCTCGTCGATTCCGAGGCGGCCTTGGCGGCGCGGGCCGCCGGCGTCGGCGCCCGTATCCATGTGGCACTCGGCGGTAAGTCGTCCCCCGTGCAAGGGCCGCCGCTCGAGGTCGACGCCGAAGTCGTCGCCGTGACCGACGGCGCGTTCGCCTACGATGGCCCCATGTACGCGGGCCTGACGGGCAATATGGGTCCGTCGGCTTGGCTGCGCTTCGGCGGGGTTTCCGTCGTCGTTGTCACGGTCCGCGAGCAGCCGTTCGATCCCGCCTTCGCGCGGACGCTGGGAATTCGTTGCGAAGCCATGCGGTACATCGCCGTGAAGTCGGCGGCGCACTTCCGCTCCGGCTTCGAGCGTATCGCCGGCTCCATATATAATGTCGACGCACGCGCGATTCTCACGCACGATTGGGGGAGCTTGCCGTATCGCCGCCGCACGCGGCCGGTCTTTCCCGTCGAAATCCGGGATTAGTTTCGTCCGTGCCACTGCCGGCTTGTCCGGCAGTGCGGCCCGACACAGAGATGCGGATTTACTGCCGGACAAGCCGGCAGTGGCACAGGTTGGCCTGGCCTCTCGATGCCCCCAAATGCGGGGTGGTTTGCTTCGGGTTCACGTTGAATTCACATTTTCCATGCATTAAAATCTACGCATGGGTCGAATCGACCTATATCCTACCTGCTTGACGTCCGTCCCTGCCTCTCCTCACGCCTACCACGGCTTGTTGCCTCCCGCCTCGCGACTGTGGCTTTAGCCCGGGAACCGCATGTGCCTTATCCATTGTCTACGTCCGGTACGTCTTTGCGCCGTCGCGGCGCTCGTTGCCGGCTGCTGTATTACCGGCAACCGTGCCTGGGGCGCGGAATCCGCCGCGGCCCCTCCGGCATCGCCGGTCGTGAGTTTCACGAACGACGTCGTCCCGATCTTCACGAAAGCCGGTTGCAACGCGGGCGTCTGCCACGCCAAGGCCGGCAACGGCCAAAACGGCTTTCAGCTTTCGCTCTACGGTTTTGAACCGGGCGAAGATTTTGAACACATCGTCAACGAAGCCCGCGGCCGACGCGTTTCGCAAACCGCGCCGGAGCGCAGCCTGCTGTTGTTGAAGGCCGCGGGCGCCGTGCCGCACGGCGGCGGCGTTCGGCTCAACCAAACTTCCGACGCCTACCGCACGGTGCGCGATTGGATTCGCCAAGGGGCCCGCAGCGACGTCGGCTCCGCGCCGGCGCTCGTGTCACTCAAGGTCGATCCCGAGCGCGCTTCGCTGAGCCGGCACGAAAGTCGGCAACTGCGCGTCACGGCGGTGTACGCCGACGGCCGCACGCGCGACGTTACGCAGCAGGCGGTCTACGAATCGAACGATCGCGCGATGGCCGAGGTTGACGAGCACGGTCTCGCGACGATTTCCGACATTGCCGGCAACGTCGCGATCATGGCCCGATATCAAGCGAAGATCGCCGTGCTGAGCGTTTCGGTGCCGCACGCCAAGTCGCTCGACACGGTGCCGCCGGCGCGAAACTTCGTCGATGAGTTGGTCTTCGCCAACTTGAAAAAGCTCGGCATTCGGCCGACGTCCGTCTGTGACGATGCGACGTTCTTGCGCCGTGTTTCGCTCGATATCGCCGGTCGGCTGCCGACGGAAGAAGAATCGCGGGCTTTTCTGGCCGATCGCAGTCCCGACAAACGGGATCAAGTCATCGAAGCCTTGCTGCGCAGCCCCGGCTACGCCGACTTTTTCGCCGGCAAATGGACGGCCCTGTTGAAGAATCGCCGCGAGAACACGGGCGACATCACGGCGAACTTCGCCTTCCACGCCTGGGTGCGCGACAGCCTGCTGGAGAACAAGCCGTACGATCAATTCGTGCGCGAGTTGCTCGCCGCCACCGGCACGATCGTCGGCAACCCGCCCGTCGCGTGGTACAAGCGCGTCAAAGAGCCGAAGCAGCAGATTGAAGACGTCGCTCAGCTGTTCTTGGGCGTGCGGATGCAGTGCGCTCAATGTCATCATCATCCGTTCGAGCGTTGGAGCCAGGACGACTACTACGCGTTGTCGGCCTTCTTCAGCCAGGTCGGGCGCAAGCCTTCGGCGGTGCGCGAAGAAGACATGATCTTCCACAAGCGGGGCGTCGCCGCGGCGACCAACGTGAAGACCGGCCATGTGCTGAAGCCCGCCGCGTTCGGCGACGCCGTGCCGGCGATCGCCGCCGACGAAGATCCGCGGCTCCGTTTGGCCGACTGGATGAGTTCGAAAAGCAATCCGTTTTTCGCCAAGGCTCTGGTGAATCGCTACTGGAAGCATTTCTTCCAACGGGGCCTGATCGAACCGGAAGACGACATTCGCGACACGAATCCGCCGACGAACCCCGAGCTGTTGGCGGCGCTGGAGAAGCACTTCATCGCGAGCAATTTCGATCTCAAGGAATTGGTCCGCGTGATCACGCGTTCCCATGCCTATCAGCTCGGCGCGCAACCGAACGAAAGCAACATCGCCGACCGGCAGAACTACTCGCGCTACTATCCGCGCCGCATGCAGGCCGAAGTGCTGCTGGACGCCGTCGATCGCTTGACCGGCGTGCAGACCGATTACGCCAACTTGCCGCCGGGTACCCGAGCCGTGGCTTTGCCCGACAGCAGCTACAACCGCTCGACGCCGTTTCTGAAGGTGTTCGGCCGGCCGGAAGGGGAGAGCGTTTGCGAATGCGAGCGCGCCCAATCGTCGAGCCTGGCGCAAAGCCTGTACCTGATCAACGCAGCCGATATCAAAGGAAAGTTGGCGTCGCCGACGGGTCGAGCTCAACGGCTGGCGACTTCCAAAGAGTCGCCGGAAGCGCGCGTGCGAGAGCTTTACTTGGCCGCCTTCGCGCGCGAGCCGCGGGAAGCGGAGTT
>CAZWDN010000463.1:0-3900 GCA_964633125.1 uncultured Pirellula sp.
GCTCGGCAAGATACGGGCCCCAATGCTTCCAATCGACCGCGCGGGTTTCGTGAATGACCAGTCGACGATGTTCGGCGGAATCGGGGGGCATGGCGTCGGCGCGGGACGGCGAAATCGTAAACCATCCGTTTTAACTCGACAGGGCGACGGTCGCGAGCCCGTCAGGCAATGTTTTCCAGATTGCACGGGGCGACGCAGCGGCGCTAGAATCGGCGACTCGCCCTCAAATTCCGCCAACTCCGCCAGAATGGCCAGGCTCATGTCGTACGCAACGCGAAAACTCGGCAACACCGACATCTACGTAACGCCGCTGGCGATGGGCTGCTGGCCGATCGCCGGAATGACGAGCTTACACGTGAACGATCGCGACAGCCTGGCCACGCTCGCAGCCGCATTTCGCCGGGGGATCAACTTTTTCGACACGGCGTATTGCTACGGAATGCACGGCGAGAGCGAGCGACTCATTGCGACGGCGCTCGGCAAGCACCGAGACGAAATCGTGATTGCGACCAAAGGAGGAATCTCCTGGGGCGAAGACCGCAAGCAGGTGAAAGACGGGCGACCGGCGACGCTGCGGCGGCAATGCGAAGAGAGCCTGGCGCGATTGGGAACCGATCACGTGGAACTGCTCTACCTGCACGCGCCCGATCCGGCGACGCCGGTGCGCGAATCGGCGGGCGAGTTGCGACGGCTGATGGAAGAAGGGAAGACGCGGTCGGTCGGAGTGTCGAACGTGACCGTCGCGCAGCTCGAAGAGTTTCGCAGCGAGTGCCCCGTGGCCGCCGTGCAGCCGCATTACAACATGCTGCAACGCGAGATCGAGGAGGACCTGTTACCGTACTGTCGCGAGCACGACATTGCCGTATGCAGCTACTGGCCGCTGCTCAAGGGCTTTCTCGCCGGCAAGATGCCGCGCGATCACAAGCTCGAGCCGGGCGACGGGCGCGCGAAGTATCCGATGTATCAAGGGGAGGAGTGGACGAAGAATCACGACCTGCTCGACGCCCTGCGGCCGATCGCGGCGGCGGCGGGCTGCACGTTGGCGGAACTGGTGCTGGCCTGGACCGTCGCCCAGCCGGGCATCACCACGGCGCTCGTCGGCGCGAAACGGCCGGAGCAGATCGAGGAGAATGCCGGCGCACTGGGCGTGAAGCTCGCCGAGGCACAACTCGCGGCGATCGATCGGGCGCTGAAGGCCCGCGGCAAAGCGGCCTCGCGCAGTGCCGTGTGACGCAGTGCGATGCGACGTAAGAAGCGAGGGCTACGCCACACGCTCGGGATGCGTCAGCAATTCACGAACGACTTTGGCCGTCTTGCCGTCGGTGAGCGAGGCCTCACCGTTGGGGCGGCGGAAGTGGAGTTTGTTCGGATCGAGGCCGAAAAGATGCAGTAGCGTCGTGTGATAGTCGGTGTGCGAGACGACGTTTTCCACGGCGCGGTGGCCGAACTCGTCGGTGTTGCCGTGAACGTAGCCGCCGCGAATGCCGCCGCCGGCCAGCCACATGCTGAAGCCGTGCGTGTTGTGGTCGCGTCCGACGGCCGTTCCCTTTTGCACGGTCGGCAGACGCCCCATCTCGCCGCTCCATTGCACGAGCGTCGTGTCGAGCAGTCCCCGCTGCTTGAGATCTTTCACCAGCGCCGCCGAGGGAACGTCGGTCCGCAGGCATTCTTTGGGGAGCGACGTCGCGATGCCGCTATGGTGATCCCAGTCTTGATTGCCGGTGCAGATTTGCACAAAGCGCACGCCGCGTTCGATCAAGCGGCGCGCAATGAGGCAGCGCGTGCCGAACTCGCGCGATTCCTTAACGTCCAGACCGTACATTTTGTGCGTGGCCGCCGACTCTTTGCTGATGTCGAGCGCTTCCTTGGCCGCCGATTGCATGCGGGCCGCCGTCTCGTAGCCGGCGATGCGGGCCGCCAAATCGTGTTCGCCGGGGCGAGCCTCCAGGTGGCGAGCATTCAAACGTTCGAGGTACGACAAGAACCGCTCCTGCGGCAGGCCCTGCAAGTGCGGCGGCGGATCGAGATTCAAAATCCGCGGCTCGCGCGGTCGAATCACCGTCCCCTGATAGAGCGCCGGCAGGTAGCCGTTGGCCCAATTGTTGATACCGTCGACCGGCACGCCTTCGGGATCGGTCAGCACGAGATACGCCGGCAAGTCTTGGCTTTCCGTGCCGAGGCCGTAGGTGAGCCACGACCCGAGCGACGGTCGCCCGGCGACGATGCCGCCGTTGACCAAGGCCCGCAAACCTTGCACGTGATTATTGACGCCCGACTGCATCGAACGCACGAGCGTAATGTCGTCGACGATTTCGGCGAGGCCGGGGAGCAGTTCGCTGAGTTCCAGGCCGCATTCGCCGTGCTTGGCAAACTTCCACGGCGACTTCATCAGCGAGCCGTCGGTCTGAGCGGGGCTGTCGTATTGGATGTCGCCGGGGATCTTTTGGCCGTCGCGCTTGGCGAGTTCCGGCTTGGGATCGAAGAGGTCGACATGGCTCGGCCCCCCCTGCATCAGGAACGAGATCATCGCCGTGGCCTGCGGCGCATGCACGGTCGGCTTGACCTTCAGATCGAACTTCGGCCGCTCCAAACTCGGCTTGGCGGGCTCTGCGCGGGCCGCGTCTTGCTGCAACAGCCAAGCCAACGCCACGGAGCCGACGCTCATTGATTGCGTGGCGAGGAAATGCCGGCGGTTGATCAACGTCGGATCTTGCATGGCGAGGGGTCTCTAATCGACGTACAGGAATTGATTCGCGCTCAGCAACGCTTGGCAATAGCAGGCCAAGGCCTGCTCGGCGGCGACGGCCTTGGCGACGGGAGCGAGCGCGGCGGTTTGGGCCTTCACAAACTCGGCGGCCTCCTGCAATTCGGCCTCGCTCGGGGCACGGCCGAACGCCAGTCGCGCCCCTTCGCGCAGTTGCGCGTGCAGGTCGTCGGGCGCCGCGGCGCGCAGCCGTTTCGCAAACTCGGCCGACTGCGACACGATGAACTCGCTGTTCATCAACAACAGCGACTGCGGCGTCACGGTCGACGAGGCGCGGCACTCGCAATTGGGGGTCATCACCGGCGCGTCGAACGTTTCGAGCATGCCGAGCGGCAGCGAGCGACGGGCCTGAATATAGATGCTGCGACGGTACGGCTCGTCGCCGAGATCGACTTTCTTGCTCGTCGGGCGGCCCGCGGTGTCGCGCGTGTCGACGCCGATGACGACCTGCCCGGTGTCATCCGGCGACACGGGCACCGGAGGCCCCAGGAGCTTGCGATTCAGCTTGCCCGACACGGCCAGGACCGCATCGCGAAGCGTTTCCGCCTCGAGCCGATGAATCGACATGCGACCCAACAGCAAGTTGTCCGGATCGACGGCATCCAGTTGCGGCGTACGATGCGACGACTGCCGATAGGCGGTCGACGTGAGAATGAGCTTGTGCAGCCGCTTGAGCCGCCAGCCGCCGGCGACGAAATCATTCGCCAACCAATCGAGCAGTTCGGGATGGGTCGGCCGATCGCCGAGCGAGCCGAAATCGCCGGGGCTTGCCACGATGCCGCGGCCGAAGTGGTGGAGCCAAAATCGATTGACCAAGACGCGAGCCGTAAGCGGATGCTTGCCGTCGGTGAGGTGGCGAGCGTAGGCAAGGCGGCGGCCCGTCGACGCCAGCGCGGCGTCCTTTTCGGCGATCTTCGGCGCGCCGTCGATGACGGCGAGTTCGGCGGGCGTCACCGTCTGGCGCGGTTGATTGTGGTCGCCCCGGTAAAAGAGCTGCGTCCCGGGAACCTTTCCGGGAACTTCCGTCAGCGCCTGCACGTACTCTTCTTCCGGACGTTTGGCGCGCAGCTTATCAAGCAGCTCCGTGTACTTCGTTTCCCAGGCGCGATACTTCACGCCCAACTGCTGCCGCACGC
>CAZWDN010000464.1:0-3887 GCA_964633125.1 uncultured Pirellula sp.
GGCATGCGGTAGTCGAGGAAGCTGGCGTTGCGCATCCGGCCGTCGTCGTCGTAGAAGTACTCTTCGTTCAAGGCCCAACCGATGCCTTGCACGGCCCCGCCTTGCAATTGTCCTTCCACGTAGCTCGGGTGCACCGCCTTACCGGCGTCTTGCACCACGGTGTAACGCAGGATCTTCGTCTTGCCGGTTTCCGGATCGACTTCGACGTCGGCGATGTGGACGCCGAAGCCGTTCGTGGCGTTGGCCTTCGGCTCGACGGAAACATGCGACACGATCGGCTCGCCCGTGGTTTGCAGCTTCGCGGCCATCTCTTTAAAGCCGAGCGACGTACCGTTCTTGCTAAATCGGCCGTCGTCAAACTTCACCTCTTCTGGCTTGCATTCCCACAACTCGGCGGCGCGCTTCGTCATTTGGCGAATGATGTCTTGCGCCGCTTCGTACGCGGCCCAACCGGTGGCGAACGTGACGCGGCTCCCGCCGGTGACGTCGGTATAGCCGACGCTGTCGGTGTCGACGACCCGCGGGATGACGTCTTCCATGCGGATGCCGAGCGGTTCGGCCAGTTGCATGGCGATGCTCGCGCGGGAACCGCCGATATCGGTGGAACCTTCGAGTAGTTGCACGGAGCCGTCGGCGTTGACGGTCGCCGAGAGGCTCGATTTCAAACCGGCGTTGAACCAGAACCCGGCCGCCACACCCCGGCCGCGGTTTTTGTCGGTGAGCTTGCTCTTATAGTGCGGGGAGTTCTTCGCGGCTTCCAAAGTTTCGATGAAGCCGATCTTCGGATAGACCGGGCCGTCGACGCGACGCGAGCCTTCCTTCACGGCATTCTTCAAGCGGAAGTCGATCGGATCGATGCCGAGCTTGAGCGCGAGTTCGTCGATGACTTGCTCGGCGGCGAAGGCGGCTTGCGTAGCGCCCGGGGCGCGATAGGCCGACGATTGCGGTTTGTTCAGCACCACGTCGTAGCCGTCGACCACCGCGGCCGGGAATTCGTAGCAGCTGAAGACGCACATGCAGCCAGGGCCGATAATGCCGGCCGGATAGGCCCCGGCGTCGTAGGCCATCCAGGCTTCACCGGCGGTGAGCTTGCCGTCTTTCGTAGCGCCGATCTTCACCTTGGCATAGCCGCCGGGGGTCGGACCGGTCGCTTGGAAGCAGTCGGCGCGATCCATTTGGATCTTCACCGGCCGACCGCTCTTGCGACTCAACAACGCGCAGACCGGCTCCAAATAGACGCGAATCTTGCCGCCGAAGCCGCCGCCGATTTCGCACGGGATCACCGTGACCTTGGAGACGGGCAGTTCGAAAAGTTCCGCAGTTTGCTGCCGCGCGGTGAACGAGCCTTGCGTGGCGGTCCAGACAGTGATGCGGCCGTCGGCGTTCCAATGGGCTACGCTCACGTGCGGCTCGATGTAGCCTTGGTGCACCGTCGCAAGTCGAAACTCGTGCTCGACGACGACGTCGGCCTTGGCGAAGCCGGCCTTTACGTCTCCCATTTCGAAGTGCAGATGCTTGGCGATGTTCGTCCCTTTGGCGCCCGGCTTGCCGAGCTCATCGGTCACTAAGTCGGGATGAAGCACCGGAGCGTCGGGCTTCATCGCGTCGAGAATCCACGTGACCGAAGGGAGCGGTTCGTACTCGACCTTGATCAGCTTGAGGGCTTCCTCGGCGACGTGCCCGTTAATAGCCGCCACCGCTGCGACGGCGTGGCCTTTGTAATACACGGTGTCGCGCGCCAGGCAGTTGGTCACCAAGTGGGCGAGGTTGACCATCCCTTCGCCAAGTTCGGCGATCTTGTCTTTCAAGTGCGGGAAGTCTTGCCCGGTCGCAACGGCATGCACGCCCGGCAACTTCTCGGCGGCCGACGTATCAATCGACTTGATCCGCGCATGCGCGTGCGGGCTCCGGAGAATCTTCCCGTGCAACATGCCGGGAAGGTTAATGTCGTTCGTGTAGACCGCGCGGCCGGTAACCTTATCGACGCCGTCGGGCCGAATAGGACGGGTGCCGACAACCTTGAGCTTCTGCGACATAGACTGCTCGCTGTTTTTTTCAGAGAAGGAGATGAGGAGATTGGAGAGGGGATGTTGGAGGTGAGGACAAAGGGCGAAATTCAGAAATCGAATTCTGACTTCTATATCTCCCTCATCTCCACAGAATCTCCCCCCCCTTCTCTGGTGTAGTAGTGAGTGGGAAAAGCGTTACTTCGTGTCGGCTGCTGCGAGAACGGCTTTGACGATCTTATCGTAGCCCGTGCAGCGGCAGAGATTGTTGGAGAGTTCGAAGCGGACTTGTTCTTCGGTCGGGTGCGGATGCTTTTCGAGCAGTGCCTTCGAGGCGACGATAAAGCCCGGCGTGCAGATACCGCATTGCAGCGCGGCCCCTTCGAGGAAGCATTGCTGAATCGGATGGAGCTTGCCGACGTCGCCGATGCCTTCGATCGTGGTGACTTGGCACCCCTCGGCTTCCACGCCGAGCACGAGGCAGCTATTCACCGGCCGGCCGTCGAGCAACACGGTGCAACTGCCGCAGTTGCCGTTGTTGCAGCCTTCCTTCGTGCCGGTGAGGCGAACGACGTCGCGCAGCACTTCGAGCAGGCTCTGCCGCGACTCGCAGAGAAACTCGGTCTGCTCGCCGTTGATCGTTGCGGTAACATGATGTTTTTTGGACAAGGTAGTTTCAACCGTGAAGAGAAATGGATACCGGTTTGGTTGTGTCATTCATGATTTGTGATTCTTGATTCATGAATCACAAATCTGAAATCATGAATTCTTCCGGGCTCGTTCCGCGGCGGCCGCCAGCGAACGGGCAACCAGCACGCCGACCAGATGCACGCGATATTCGGCGGGGCCGCGCATGTCGCTGATCGGTTTGGCGATCTTGCGAACCAAGTCGCCGGCCTGCTGGAACGTCGCCTCGTCGGCGGGCTTCCCCTTGAGGAAGTCGCTCGCTTCGGCGGCATAAAGGGGCGTCGGCGCGACGGCGCCGATGCCGAGGCGGGCCGCTTGGACGGTCTTGCCGCTCGGGTCGAGCTGCAACCAAGCGCCGCAGCCGACCACGGCGATGTCCATTTCGTTACGCGGGATGAACCGCTGGTAATGGCTGCTCGCCTTCGCCGTCGGAGCGGCAAACTCCAACGCCGTGAGCAGTTCTCCGCGCTTCAAAACGTTGCGGCCGGGAGCCGTGCAAAATTGGTCGACCGGCAACTTACGACGACCATCGGGCCCCGCGATATGGCAGATCGCCCCCAGCGCGATGAGCGCCGGAATCGAATCGGCCGCGGGGGACGAATTGCACAGGTTGCCGCCGATGCTGGCCCGGCTTTGAATCTGCCAGCCGCCGATAATGCGAGCGGCATCCGCGAGGGCCGGATACGCCGCGGCGACGGCATCGTTCTCGTAAATCTTGTAGCAGGGAACGCTCGCTCCGAGTCGCATCCCCTTTTGAGGCGAGAATTCCAGCGTCGTCAGTTCGGCGATTTTCTTGACGTCGATGACGAGATCAGCCTCGCGCAGATGTTCGCGAAGCTGCACCAGAATGTCCGTTCCTCCGGCCAACAATTTGGCCCGATCTCCACGGGCCGCCAGCAGGCTGACCGCCTCATCGACGGAATGGGCCGCGGCGTATTCAAAGTCTTTCAAGCGCAAGCTCCCAGGCGTGATCCAACGGCGGAAAGATGTGATTGGAAATCGCGTGCCCGGGGTTGTCAAGTTTGGCAAAGTTGGCGGCAGCCCTCGGCAGACTATAGAATGCAGAAGCGGCAAGCCTGCCGCGCGCCGCACCGCTCGCACCCGATTCTGTTTTATTTCGGCAACGCTTGCCCCGGAGATAGAAGCCATGGCCACGGTCGCAAAAGCCCCCGCGCACAAAGCCCCCGAAGTTCG
>CAZWDN010000465.1:0-3872 GCA_964633125.1 uncultured Pirellula sp.
CGGCACGTTTTTACTCTTCGACGGCCAATGGGAAGAGGCGCTCAAGCATGTGCGGAAGGCTTTGGAGATCAATCCGAACGCCCACTTCGGGCGCGAGAAGTATCAGGCGTATCTTATCGAGTATGTGTTGCCGCGATTGAAAGATGGGAAACCGCAGCTTCCACTTAGTGACGTAAAACTCTCGCAACTGCCCGACTCACAATTATTCCACCCGAAAGACCGACTCTGGCATTTCCTAATAACAAGACATCGAGAAGTGCTGCCCGAAGAAGAGTACGACAGAGATGAAGCAGTAAATGCCGTGTTAGGGATGATGCACTTTGCTGATTATCGTTCCCCCATATTGCTAGAAGCGCTCGGCGATCTGCTGCATGCTGGGCAGTACGTCGTTGATAAAGAGCAGCGATTATCTGCGCGCGCATACCTCAAGGCTTCTTACGAAGTGACCGACTCAAGTATTCGAGCGGCATTTCGTGAGCGGGCGGACGATGAAGTCCATTCGCAATCGGGCGAAACACTTGAGGGAATTGAGATCGATCTAAATATCGAGATCGCCGAAGCCGACAAATGGTTCGCCGAAGTTCGCGCCGCTGAGATCGAATGGATTCGGACTGGCAAAGACCCGGAGGCTGAATTTGCCAAGCGATTTCCAGAGGAGCCGACCGTCCCGATGCCTACGGAGCGAGCGGCGCCAATCTCGCCGGAACGGCGACTTGTGCGTGTCTTTAAGCAAGTCGCCATTGCGAGCGGAGCACTTCTGTTGATCGCGGCCATCGCCGTCTGGAAGTGGACCAGCGCTCGCAGACGTCGCCAAAGAATTGCTGCGGCAACCTGGCCTTCAATCGAATCGCGGCTCACTCCCAAATGAGCGGCCGCGTAAACGCAAGCGTCGGGTTTGCCCGACGCTATGCAGTGGCGTTTCGTCTGCTCTAGCTACTAGCTACCGGCAACTAGCTACTAGCTACCGGCAACTAGCTACTTCTTCCTCCTACTTCAGCTCAACAATCCGCACGTTGCGCCAGCGGACTTCCATCGGTTCTTCTTTCTTCGTCGAGTGAACCTGCAAGGAGATGAAGCCGCTCGGGGTCATTGAGTCTTTCAAGTCGGCGGCGGGGACGCCGTTGATGAAGGTCTTGATCGAGTCGCCTTTGCACTCGATGCGGTACTTGTTCCATTCGTTTTGCTTGAACGCCTTACGGGCTTCCTTGTTGTCCTTCAGGTCGTTGAGCCAGCCGCGGCGTCCTTCGTCGTAGATGCCGCCGCTCCAGGCGCGGTCGCTCGGGTCGATTTCCACTTGGTAGCCGTGTACGCGGCCCGCGGCGATCTTGATCTCCTTGCCGTTGTGCTTCACGACCTTGTCTTCGTCGAAGCATTGGCTGCGAATTTGAATGCCCGAGTTCATTTCCGGGTGCACCTTGAATTCGACTTCGAGAATGAAGTCGGCGTAGTCGCGATCGGTGCAGAGAAAGCTGTTCGGCGTGCCGAGCACGCTCGTGCCGACGATCTCGCCGTTCTTCACTTCGTACTTCGCCTTGCCGCCGCGCTGCACCCAACCGTCGAGCGACTTGCCGTCGAACAGCGGGCGGAATTCTTCCTTTTCGGCGGCCGACGACACCGAGGCAACGCCGGCAAACAGGACCAACAACAAACGGAGCGCGGATTTCAAAGCGAGCACGGGGAAACTCCTAAAGGAATTACGGACGGCGACGCCCCGAGACGACTCGGGCAGGGGCGAAATCGCAGCCTATTTGGGCGGCAAAACCGTTAGAATGCACTCCCCGGGAGCGGCTGTCCAGCCGCCGAAGTGCGGGAATCCGCCGAACTAGCCGGCTTCCTAAGACCGATCTAGAATTGTGCGGCGATTCGACGGGCACGTCGCAGCGCCAACGCGTTCCCTTCCGTTTGCGTTTCGCACCTCTCTCCCGTGTTCCCGGCCATGCCGCATAAGTCCCCATCCGCCGCGCCGCTGCCGACGCGAAGTCGCTTGCGCCGCGGCGTTTATGCCGGGGCCGGCGTCGTGCTGGTCGGAATCGGCGCGGTCGGCGTCTTCGTGCCGGGCCTGCCGACGACAATTTGGCTCATGGCCGCATCGTTCTTATTCGCCCGCAGCAGTCCGAAGCTCGAGGCGCGGCTGATTCGCAATCGGTTCTTCGGCCCGTATTTGGTTTACCTCGATCGTCCGGCCCACATGCCGCGGCGCGCGAAGGTCTCGGCCACGGTGCTCATGTGCGGCTCGGCGAGCATCAGCACGGGCCTCTTAGCGGCCGGCGATCAGCTCGGCTGGGGCCTCGGGCTCGGCATTCCCGGGGCTGCGTTGGCCGGCACTTGGTTCGTGTGGAACTTCGGTCGCTCGCGTCTTGCCGCCGGCGATTCCGGCTTCGGCCCCTTGCAAGTGTGTGCAGACGCTGCGGGCGAGCGGGCTGCGGCGGCCCAAGCGGCGTAGCCAGCATCTGGCGAATTGCGGCGTCGCGAAAACTCCGGCGTCGGGCCGGCCCCGATTAAATATCATTGGGTTTTCCCGCCTTTTCGCCGGAAACATCGGCAAAAGCCCCGCCTCGCCGGACCGGGAAAAGTCTTTACCCGGCGTTCGCCGATATGTTAGGATAGCTCGCATCAGCCCGCCCTTATTTGAGCGGTTCCGCACCCACTGGATTCATTTCCTGAATCCGCCGGCGTGCCGGCAACGCTCAACACCCCGCCTGCTTCGCTTTCAGCTTTGATTCCTCCGACTCGAGGATCCTCCTCATGCTTCGAGTGCTCGGTTCGACACGGACGTTTTGCAACGGCATGTCGCGGCGCGATTTGCTGCGCGTCGGCGGCCTCGGCTTAGCCGGGGCGTCGTTGCCGCAAATCCTGCAATGGCAAGCCGCCGCGGCCTCGGAAGGCGTTGCGCGTCCGCGCAGCTTCGGCAAGGCGAAGGGGATCATTCTCATTCACTTGTACGGCTCGCCGAGCCAACTGGAAACGGTCGACCCGAAGCCGGATGCTCCGGTGGAAATCCGCGGCGAGTTCGGTTGTATTCCTTCGAGTCTGCCGGGCTGCAACGTTTGCGAACTGTTTCCGAACCTCGCAAAGGTGATGGACCGCACGACGGTGCTCCGCTCGATGACGCACCCGTATCCGTTGCACGGCGTCGCCTATGCGACGACCGGCGTGCCGGTGATCGATGTGGCGATGGAGCTGAGCCCGCGCGATCCGAAGCACTGGCCGTATTTCGGCTCGGTGGTCGATTACCTCGAAACGCAACGCGCGAAGGCCGCGGGCGAAGGCGTTCGCAGCATTCCGCAGAACGTGGCGCTGCCGTTTCCGTTCAGCACGCGCCGCGTCGGCGAAGTGCCGCGTGCCGGTCCGTATGCCGCGTTTCTCGGCTCGGAATACAACCCGGTGTGGACCGACATGGTCGGCACGGCGACCAAGAGCCACATCAAAACGCTCCGCGACATGGAGTTTACGGACAACGATCCGTACATCGGCTGCTCGCCCGACTCGCACTTTATCGTTCCTTCGGCGACCGCGCTGCTGGACGACGTGACGCTCGACCGGCTCGATACGCGCCGCACGCTGGTGCAGCAACTCGAACAGGCCCGTCGCTACTTGAATCAAACCGACGCCGGCCAATCGCTCGACCGATACCGAGCGATGACCTACTCGCTCTTGCAGAGCGATACCCTGCGGACGGCGCTCGACGTGCGCAAAGAGCCGCGCGAGACGCTCGATCTCTACGGCGAAACGATCTTCGGCCGCTCGCTGGTGGCGGCGCGCCGGCTGATCGAAGCCGGCTCGAAAGTCGTCAGCGTGTTTTGGGACGAATACGGTCTGGCGGGCACGGCGTGGGACACGCATCACGACCACTTCGCGCGGATGAAGAACGA
>CAZWDN010000466.1:0-3869 GCA_964633125.1 uncultured Pirellula sp.
AATCGGTCATGGGAGAGAAAGAAACACAAGTCATCAAGGTTGCCCAAGAGTTGTTCGTCCAACAGCCCGACTGGGTCACCTTCTTCCGCGAAGTGCTCGGCGTCGGCGGCATCGTCCGCGAAGCCTTCCCGAGCCCGGAAGCTTTGGCGCAATTTGAACAGAGCGAAGAGTACAACGACATCCAAACGATGGTCGCCAAGCTTCGCGAACGGGGCGACGAAGCCGCCAACAGCCGCGAACCGACGCGGGTCATCACGGTCCGCCTCCCGGCGAGCCTGCACGAATCGCTTCGTGCCGAAGCCCACGATCGCCACACCAGCATGAACAAGCTTTGCATCACGAAGCTGCTCCAAATGGTGGAAAGCGAACTCGTACCGACGGATTCGAAGCTGCCGGTCGCCATCCGCGCCTAGTTTTAGGCCGGAATCGCGAAGGTTGGGAAACCGCACGAAAGCCCAGGGATAGCGATCCCTGGGCTTTTTGCTTTGAAACACTTGTGTTGTCTTGTTACGCCTCTGTAGGGAACGCCCTCCGTGGCCTTACGTATGGTGGCCACGTCGGCGGAACGCCACGGAGGGCGTTCCCTACAGGAAGTCATAAAAAAACGTTCAGAGCGAACCGATAAGCCGGGTTCTGTCCTCCCCGCCGGCCTCGCGGCCTGCGGAAAGCGACGATCATTTCTCTAGTCCGACGATTACTCGCCGGCTCCAGCAGCCTACCCGGTGGTCGAACGACCCGAACCGAGTCGCGTCTTCGCCCGGGCCGAAGCCCGCGTGAAAAACTTCCACCTGTTTGACCTTGCTCCCCGTGGGGTTTGCCTAGCCGGCCGGTCGCCCGTACCGCTGGTGAGCTCTTACCTCACCGTTTCACCCTTACCTCGCCCGACCGGCGGTTGCCCGCGGCCGCGCGATCGGCGGTTTGCTTTCTGTTGCACTGTTCCCGGACCTTGCGATCGGTGGGCGTTACCCACCACGGCGTCCTGCGGAGCCCGGACTTTCCTCCCGCCGCGCCGCCGTTGAACCCACGAGGGGATCAAAGCAGCACTCGACCGGCGATCGTCTGGTTCGCTCTGAACAGGCGCCAGTTTACCAGACGCCGACGACGAACGCCGGGCTAGATTTGGCCGGCCCCCACATGCTTAGTCCGATCGGCCACGACCGGTCTCCGCACGCAAGGCATCACCGCGTGGCTGCGGCGACGACTAAACTTGTGAGTAGCAGCGTCCCTGATACGTTTCGCGCCGCGAGAATTCCGCTTCCAGCGCTTCTTTGAGCGCCGGCTTATCCAAGCACCACGCGGGCCCGACGTGATAATTCGGCGGCGACTCCCCACTTACCCGTTCGACGACCATCGCCGGCGGCAGGATTTCCAGAATATCGACGACCGTTCGCACGTAATCGTCGCGTTCCATCAGCGTTACCCGGCCCGACTCGACCTGCTCGGCCAGCGGCGTATCTTTCACGGCGTAGAGGTTATGCAACTTCACGGCGTCGATTCCCAGCCGCGCAATCTCGCGCGCCGTCGCCAGCATGTCGTCGTGCGATTCCCCCGGAATGCCGAGAATCACGTGCGCGCAAATCTCGAAGCCGCGCCCTCGGCTCCGCTCGACGGCATCGAGGAACGAATCGTGGTGGTGCCCGCGATTCATCCAGTCGAGCGACCGGTCGTGCATCGACTGCATGCCGTACTCCAGCGACACATAGTGCCGCTCGGCGAGTTCCGAGATCAGGTCGAGCACGTCCGGCGGCACGCAGTCGGGCCGAGTACCGATGGCCAAGCCCACGATCTTCGGCACGGCCAGCGCTTCTTCGTACAGTCGTCGCAGCTTGGCGACCGGGGCATAAGTGTTCGTCGCCGGTTGGAAGTAGGCGAGGAAATCATCGACCTTGTAGCGGAACTTGATCCGCTTGATTCCTTCCTGAATCTGCCCGGCGATCCCGTTGCGAGGCAATCGTCGACTCGGGCTGAAACTGCGGTTATCGCAGAAGACGCAACCGCCGGTGGTCACGGTGCCGTCGACGTTCGGGCAGGTAAAGCCCGCGTCGATGCTCACTTTGTGGATGCGCCGCCCGTAAAGCTGCCGCAAATAGTAGTTGTAGCTGAAGTAGCGCAGCCCGGCGTCGCGCCAAGTCGGCGCTTCGCGCAAGGCCGTCGCCGCCGCATGGATCACGGTTTCACTCATCCCGACGATCTTAGAGTTTCATGCCCCCGTAGGGAACTGCTCTGTAGGGAACGCCCTCCGCGGCGTTCCGTCCTTCCACTCCCCTCGCCCCTTGCGGGAGAGGGGCCGGGGGTGAGGGGAAGCTATGCTGCATGTTCCCGGCTACTGCACCGGCATCCGCAGTTCCATCTCTTTGCCGTTGCGCAAAACCGTCACCGGAATCTTGTCGCCGGGCTTGTGTGCCTGCATCGACTTCGCCAGGAGTTGAGTTTCCGTCGCCGGCTCCGTCGATCCGGCGTATTTCACCAGCACGTCTCCCTTCACGAAGCCCGCCTGCTTCGCCTTGGCATGGTCGCCGTATTGGCCGACATGCTCGATCAACAGCGCCAAGCGATCGTCCGGCAGTTTCAACGTGGCGCGCTCTTCGGCGGTCAGCGACTTCATTTTCATGCCGCCGAACGCCATCCGACGCAAGTCCCAACTCGTGGCCCGCCAGGAGATGTCCGACTTCGTTCGCCAACCCTCAGGCAGGTCGAGCACGAGATCGGCCGACTGTTCGCCCCGTTTCACGCGTAGCGGCAAACTCCCCGCCGAAGCAAAGCGATGCAGCACCCATTGCAGGTCGGCAATGGAGAGGATCGGGTCGCCGTTAAACGATGTGATGCGGTCGCCCGTTCGCAAGCCGGCCTTCGCCGCCGGCGAACCTTCGGCGACGCCCTTCACCTCGGCCGCTTCCAATGCGTTCATCGTCAGGCCGATCACCTTCGGCAGCGGGAACGGATAGAGCACGCTCTCCGGCATCGGTTTGCCCGACTCGCGGTAGTAGTGCCGCTCCGCCTCGCGCACTTGGTGGCAATGGATGCAACTTTGGACGAGTTTGTTCCCTTCGTAATCGAGCTTCGAATCGTACTTGCCGCTCAGCAGCGGATACTGCTCCGGCCGCTCGACCAGCGGTTTCGGGCCGCGCTTCGCCGCGAAGAGTTCTTTTTGTTCGGGATGTTGCCGGTGCCAGGCCAGTGCGAGTTCCAGCGCGCGGGCAAAGCCCTGCATGGTCATGTCTTGCGTTTCGTCTTTGCTTTCGCTGCGAGTGCCGAAGCGACCGTAGATGGTGCCGTCGGCGTTCATCAAGAAGGCGTGGAACGATTGGTCGTAGTCATATTGAAACAGGTTCAGATCGAGGCCGTTGGCCTTCACGATGCGAATGCAAACGAACTGGTCCATCAGCGAACGCACGGTTTCGTTGCGGCGTACGACTTCGTCGTCGAACTTGCTGCACGCCTCGCAAGGAATGCAACGCAACACGACCAAGAGCGGTTTGCCCGACGATTTCGCTTCGGCGACCGCCTTGTTCCAATCGTCGTAGATCCAGTTTTCGTCCTTCTCGACGTTCGCTTTATCGGCGCGGACTTTTTGTTCGCGCTCGCCGGGCGGCGCGGCGTGCGCGTCGCACGCGAAAGTCGCCAAGATCGTAATGCAAGCCGTCGCCAATGGCGTCAGACCGTGCCGCCGATGCCGTCGCATGGTCGGGTCTCCGTGAAATGGTTGCCTGGTTCTCCGTCTCGCCTAGCAGCATAGCGGAGCCGACGCTGCTTCACAAAAAACGAGCGCGGATTGCCAAGCATCGTGAACATGTTCTGTTCCGAAAGGATGCACAAAAAGTTCGTGCGTCGGCGTACGGCCTGCCGAGACGCGAAAAGAAACGGACAAC
>CAZWDN010000467.1:0-3845 GCA_964633125.1 uncultured Pirellula sp.
ATTCCGCCGGCTCGCGTGCAAGCCCTTACGCGCGGCGGGGGGAGCACGGCCACGAAAGAACGGGTCGCCAAGTTACTCGGCAGCCAATTACTAGGGCGGCGGGCCGACGTGATCGCCGCTTATCGCGAAGCGCTCACGATGAAGGGGAACGTCGAGACCGGCCGGCTCCACTTCAAGAAGAATTGCAGTTCGTGCCACAAGGCGGAAGGGTTCGGTCATGAGATCGGCCCGAACTTGGCGAGCATCAAGACGCGCGGCCCGGACGCGATTCTCACGAACGTCTTGGACCCGAGCCGGGAAGTGAACCCGCAATTCGTCAACTACACGGCCGTGACCGATGACGGCCGCACGATCACCGGCCTGATCGGCGCCGAAAGCGCGACTGCCGTCACGTTGAAAAGGGCCGAAGGACAGCAAGACACGATCCTGCGCGTGAACCTCGAAGAACTCGCGAGCACCGGCCTCTCCCTGATGCCCGAAGGCCTCGAAAAACAACTCGACAAACAAGCCCTCGCCGACGTCATCGCCTACCTCATGCAATTGCAGTAACGAAGCTCCTCTCCTCATAACCCTTCTCCCACTGGGAGAAGGTGGCCGAAGGCCGGATGAGGGTCGCGCCGCAGAACGCCGGATCTCGCATACCATTCGACTAAGAACTTATAGCCGCTGAAGATTTACAGTTTGGTTTAATTACCACCGCCAAGCGTCCTGCCACGTCACCCTCACCTGCCCTGTGGGCATCCTCTCCCAATGGGAGAGGAGTTTCCTATGTCCCCATCCCCTTCTCTGTAGTTTCCGAGAAAACAAAATGAAGACCCTGATTTTCGTCGCGGCAATTCTGGGAAGCGTCGGGTTGGTCGAGGCCGCCGATCAATGGCAGGCCGGCGCGGCTCAAGAAAAAATTACTCCGAAGGAGCTCATGTGGATGTCGGGCTACGGCTCGCGGACCGCGCCGGCCGAAGGCAAGGCCGACGACCTCATGGCTCGGGCCCTCGTGCTTGAAGGGGCCGGCAAGTCGCGCGTCGTGCTGATTACGCTCGATCTGGTCGGCATCGATCGTGAAACGTCGCAAGCCATCTGCAAGCGTCTCGCGGAAAAGTACGGCTTGCAGCGCGAGCAAATCGCCATCAATTGCTCGCATACGCATTGCGGCCCCGTGGTGAGCACGAACCTCGGCACGATGTACGACATCACGCCGGCCCAATGGAAACAGGTCGAAGCCTATACGAAGTTTCTGATCGACAACGTCGTCGCCGTCGTCGGCGAGGCGCTCGGCAAGATTCAGCCGGTCGAAGTCCGTTGGGGGAGCGGCCGGGCGACGTTCGCCGTTAATCGTCGCGAGAACAAGGAAGCGGAAGTGCCGAAGCTGCGCGAGCAAGGCGTAACGCTCAAGGGTCCCAGCGATCACGACGTGCCGGTCTTGGCCGTGTACGACCTGAAGGGGAATCTCATTTCCGTGGCGTTCGGCTATGCCTGCCACGCGACGACGCTCAGCTTCCAAAACTGGTCGGCCGACTACTGCGGCTTCGCTTGCTTGGAACTCACGCGCCGCCATCCAAACGTCATTCCGCTGTTTTGGGCCGGCTGCGGAGCCGATCAGAATCCGATTCCGCGGCGCACCTATGAACTGGCCGAAGCCTACGGCCGACGCCTCGCCGCCGCCGTGCATGAAGCGACGCAGAAACGCGGCGAAGGCGAGCTCAAGACATTGTCGGGCCCGATCAAACCGGTCTACGATGAGATCGCACTAAAGTTCGCTCAAGTACCGTCGAAGCAAGAATGGGAAACGCAACTCGCCA
Organism: uncultured Pirellula sp.; assembly: GCA_964633125.1. Taxonomy (GTDB): domain Bacteria; phylum Planctomycetota; class Planctomycetia; order Pirellulales; family PNKZ01; genus PNKZ01. The sequence continues at coordinate 1,800 of CAZWDN010000467.1, forward strand.
AGGGCAACAAGTACGAGCAGGGCCGCGCGAAGGCGATGCTCGCGAAACTGGCCGCGGGCGAAACCATTTCCGACGACTATCCGTACCCCGTGCAAACGTGGCACCTCGGCGACGGCCCGCGTTGGGTCATTCTCGGCGGCGAAGTCGTGGTCGATTACGCGTTGCGGCTCAAGCAAGAACACGGCCCGGAGCGCACCTGGGTGGCCGGCTACTCGAACGACGTGATGGCCTACATCCCCTCGCGCCGCGTGCTCACCGAAGGAGGCTACGAAGGGGCGAGCTCGATGATCGTCTACGGCCAACCGAGCCCCTGGCACCCGATGCTGGAAGAAGCAATCGTGACGAAGGTCCGCGAACAGGGGAAGTGATGAGAGGGAAATACTGAGTGCTGAGCGATTAGCGAGCGGCGGGGTTTATCCCCGCCGTCCGGACGACCGTGCATCAGACGGCGGGGATAAACCCCGCCGCTCGCTTCCGGTTGCTCGATCAGCGCTATGAACGCGAAGCAAATTCGCGCCGGGGGCGACGGGACCAAACGGAAATGATTTGCGGCCGCTCGCTTTTCGTATCGGCGTCCGCCGCGTATTCTGGCTGCCATGTCGACTTCTGCTTGCCTCCACATCCTCGCCTCCGTCGCCGTGCCCATTCTTTGGGGCGCGGTCGTGCATTTGCTGTTTCATCACGGCGTGACGAAGCGGCGCGCCGTGAACGTGCGGGATGAGCAACCTGAGCGACGCTCATGACCGTCGTCGGCTTGCTCACGGCCGTCGCGATCGGCCTGGTGGTCGGCGTCATTCCCGGTGTCTTCGGCGTCGGCGGCGGGTTTCTCATGGTGCCGCTCTTGCACGTGTTGGCCGGCGTGCCGATTCCGATCGCCGTCGGTTGTTGCTCGGCGCAATCGCTCGGCACCGTGACGACCGGCATGCTCCATCGGCGCGTTGGCGGCGAACGGAGTATGCGGCTGGCGTGGTTCCTCTTTCCGGGCACGCTCGTCGGCCTCGAACTCGGCATCGCCGTGCTCGAATGGACCAAGCATTCCACGGCCGTGCTCACCGTCGCCGGGCGCACGCTGCCGCTCATGGAAACGGTGCAACTCGTTTGTTACTTGGCGATCATGCTCGTGCTGGCGGCCGTCGTCGGTCTGGAGACGCTGTACAACGTCGATGAGCACGACACGCACCGCCGCGGCGCGCTCGACTCCATTGCCTTACCGCCCCTGGTCGCGCTGCCGGAGCTCGACGGCCGCTCCGTCTCCTTGCCGCTGGTGACGCTGCTTGGGCTGTTCGTCGGCCTGCTCAACGGCGGCTTCGGCATGGGGGGCGCGCTGTTGCAGGTGCCGGCGCTGGTGTACTTGTTCGGAGTAAGCACGCATCGCGCCGTGGCCGTGACGCTCGCTTCCTCGTTTCTCACCGGCGTTTGCAGCACGGCGTCGCACGCATATCGGGGCAACGTCGATCTACCGCTCGTCTGCTGGCTCCTCCTCGGCGGCACGCTCGGAGCCCAGGCCGGGTCGTTGATTTCCGTACGCCTCTCCGGTCGCAAACTGCGCCGCTGGTTCGCCCTGGTGATCCTCGCCTCGACGGGGATCATTCTTGCCAGGCTCGGCCACCTGATGATGGGCGAATGACGGAAGAGCTGTCGCGAAAAGAAAAGGGGATCAGGGGGATGAGAAGGAGATGAGGGAGATAAAAAAGAGAACAGTGGAAACAAGACTTCTGCACTCGTCCACGACCTCATTCGGCTTTCATCCCCCAATCCCCTTCTCATCCCCCCACATCTCCCTTTCTTCGAAAACACGACGCTAAACAGCCCTGAACTGATGAACCGGATCATTGATTCCTGCTTGCAGGCTGTTAGGGCGATTCGCTAGAATGCGTGCTTATCCCATTCTTGAGAGGTCGCCCGTTCTCGCATGGCTGAAGAAAAAGAAGAGTCGATCGAAGTCGAAGGCGTCGTGACGCAGGCGTTGGCCAACACGCGCTTTCGTGTGAAAATCGAAGGAGGGCACGAAGTCATTGCCCACGTCGCCGGCCGGATGCGCAAGAA
>CAZWDN010000468.1:0-3842 GCA_964633125.1 uncultured Pirellula sp.
GTCGCCGCCGAGCATCCCGACGTCGTCGCCCGGCTGACGAAGCTCGCCGAAAATGCGCGGGCCGATCTCGGCGACACGCTCACCGGTCGTAAAGGCCCGAACGTGCGCGCGGCCGCAAAACTACCATAATTCCCGCCCCCTAATACGCTCCGCCCTCGACTAGGAGAAATCGCATGCCCCGCCGTCAACAGAACGTAGCCTCGGCCGTCGGGTCGGTCACGCGCCGTCGCTTTTTAGCCGCCGGTGCGACGGCCGCCGCGAGCGCCGGCTTGTTCGCCGCGCCGGCCTTCGTGCGCGGGCGCAACCTCAACGAGAAGCTGAGCATCGCCTGCATCGGCGTCGGCGGTCGGGGAGGCGCCAATCTCGCCGCCGTGGCTGCGGAGCACATCGCCGTCGTTTGCGACGTCAACGGTAAGAACCTCGCCGCCGCGGCCGCCAAGCATCCGCAGGCCAAGCAGTTCGTCGACTTCCGCAAACTGTTCGACGAAACGCACAAAGAGTTCGACGCCGTCGTGGTGAGCACGTGCGAACATACGCATGCTTTCGCGACGCTGCCGGCGCTCGAACTCGGCAAACACGTCTACTGCGAAAAGCCGCTGACGCACGGCATCTACGAAGCCCGACGCGTGCGCGAGGCCGCGGCCAAAGCGAACGTCGCCACGCAGATGGGCATTCAAATGCACGCAACGGAAAACTATCGGCGCGTGGTCGAGCTCGTGCAATCCGGCGCCATCGGACCGGTGCGGGAAGCCCATGTTTGGGTCTCGCGCGCGTGGGGACTGCAAAGCGAAGAGGCCGCGAGGAAGCACAAGGACATCGTCTACGTCGCCAATCGCCCGACGACCGTCGACCCGGTGCCCGAGGGCCTCGATTGGGACTTGTGGCTGGGCCCCGCCCCCGCGCGCCCGTTCAGCAACGTGTACTTTCCCGGACCGAAATGGTACCGCTGGTGGGATTTCGGCAGCGGCACGATGAGCGACCTCGGCAGCCATTGGAACGACCTGCCGTTTTGGGCGTTGAAGCTCGGCGCGCCGAAGACGATAGAAGCCTTCGGCCCGCCGGCTCACGCGGAAATCGCCCCGGCGTCGATGTCGGCAGTGTACGAATACGAAGCTCGCGGCGACATGCCGGCGGTGAAACTCGCGTGGCATCAAGGGGAGAACAAGCCGGAGATCTGGAAACAAGGAGGCATTCCGCAGCAGCCCAACGGCGTGCTCTTCATCGGCGATAAGGGGATGCTGATCGCGGACTACTCGAAGCACGCGTTGCTGCCGGAAGCGAAGTTCAAGGATTTCCAAACGCCGGCGCCGACGATTCCGCGCGTCACGAGCCACCATCAGGAATGGCTCTCGGCCTGCAAGAGCGGCGGACGCTGTTCGGCCGATTTCGAATACTCAGGCCTCTTGACCGAAGCGAACCATCTTGGGAACGTCGCCTATCGCGTCGGCAAGAAGATCACTTGGGACGCGGCCGCGATGAAGTGCGTCGACTGCCCCGAGGCCGACCCGCTGATTCGCCGCGCCTATCGACAAGGCTGGACGCTCTAACAGAGTTTCCGGCGCGCTCGACCGATTCTTCCAACGCTGCAAATCACCGACAATTTCTTCGCATGAACAACGCACCGAGCGCATTGCCGGCAGCCTCGTAATCTTTTTTCTAGAGGTGCTTGAAAGCGGCCTTGACCCTGGGAAACCGTTTTCCTATTCTCCCGCCTCACGATTCAAACGACGAACGACGCAAGTCGCTCGCTCGCGTGAATCGTGCGGCACGAAACGGATATCCGCACGGTAGGGTCTGCATACGAAACGGGCGACGCAAGTCGTGCGGTTCGCGGACCACGGAACGAGTCGTTCGGCAAGGAGGCCGGGCGAAACGCTTCGCATACCGTGGCTCGTGTCGCGGGGCGTCCAATCGCTCCCGGAAGGAACGGCGTCCTTCGCCCCCCTGGGACCCGTCTTTCCGGGAGTTTTTTTATGCGCCGTGGTTCTCGCGCGCACCGCCGGAAAGGCGACAAAAGAATTCGCCGTATCGCTCTACCGCGCCGCGACCGGGGGGTGTCGCAAGGGGCGGGCTTCGCTCGGCGCGATCACGACGTCGTCGCGCCCAATTCCGGCGCCGACGAACCCCGCCGAGTTGCGAAACAATTCGTCGCCGGCGCGATCCAAGCGGCAGTTGCTCAAGAACTCCGCGTGCCCGTCTTCGAAGAGCACGTTTTGTCCGCCGCACCCGTGATTCAAACTCCCTCGCGCGCCGGAACCGGGCTTATCGGCAAGCACCGCGAACGTCGCGCGGTTCAGATTACGCAGCGGACGATACTCTCCGTCTTCCAAGTAACCGAGCGCGTACCCGTAACCGCCTCCCATGGTCCGGGCCAACTCCGCTTCTTGATCGGGCGTCGCGCGGCGCAAGTCGGCGAGCCGAGGCACGGCATACGTGTCGGTGTCGTTCGAACACCCGGGACAAAGAAAGAGCGACGGATCTTCGACGAGCCCGGCTTCCACCAACCGCGGCGCGTAAATACCGGCATGGCCGAGCGGTCCCTCTTCCGCGACCTCGGGCATGAGTCCGCCGTGCAGGCGGCTGTAATCGACCAGGGCCATGCCGAGTCGGTGCATCTTGTCGCGACACACGGTCGACTGCTGATCGTAGCGCCAGGACGCCAGAGCCGGAAACAGCAGCAGCGACGCGGCCAATGCGATGCCGCCCAACGTGACGAGATCACTCAATCGCCAACGCCCCGCACTCGGGGCCGCGGCCGGTTCGCTCCAAGGCGCGCCGGACATGAAGCCGGCGGCCGTCGCGGAGGGAGCCATCGAATCACGCGATCGGCCGAAAAAAGAATGATCGAAGGCGAGTTGCGTAGCGTCTTCCGATCGTAGCCGAGCGATGAACTCGCACGTTCGACGCGCCAAACCCGCCGGCGGGTCGAGCAGATGCGTCGGGTCGCCGCTTTCGGCGAGCAACGTTTGTAGTAATGACAATTCGGCGCGAAGATCGGCGTCGGCGGCAAGCCGCCCCTCGATCTCGCGCCGCTCATCAGGCTCCATTGCTCCCAGCAAGTAGCCTAGCAGATCCTCGCGCATCGAACGTCTCGCGAAAGTTTACGACAGGTGGGCCTCCTGAAAGGCCTCGTTGAGCTTCAGCACGGCCGTGTGCAATCGGCTCTTCACCGTTCCGACGGGCACCTTCAATTGATCGGCGGCTTCCCGATACTTCAAACCTTGGTAGTAAATCAAGTTGACGGCCGCGCGAAGTTGTTCAGGCAACCCGGCGACGGCTCCTTGTACCCAACGGCTGCGTTCGGCCGTTTCGAGCGACGCTTGCGGCGCATCTTCACGGCTTTCCAGCAGGTTGCTGAGCGTACCGACTTCGTCTTCGCTCCCTTCCCGTTCGCGACGGTCGAGGCTGATCAACTTGTGTCGCTTCGTGCGGCGCTGCAAGTCGATCGCCTGATTGGTCGCGATGGTGTAAAGCCACGGACGAAACTTACGATCGGCTTCGAACTGGTCGCACTTCAGGTGGACTTGCAGGAAAGTCGCCTGAAATGCATCTTCCGCCGCGGCCTGATCGCTCAGGAACCGACGCAAGTAACTGTACAACTCACGCTCGTAGCGGACCACCAGTTGGTCGAAGGCTCCGCGCGCCCCGTCGTTACGATAGGCGAGCATCAATTCTTCGTCCGTCCGGTCCGCCCAAGATCGAGTCGCACGTTCAAAGGGCCGACGTTTCGATACGGTAGCCGTCATCATATACGCACCACGTGGAGAAAGGGTTCGCCGTCGCTCTCAGTCGCGTCGTTCGAACCGCCTCCGCCTCCCATTCCTTGTTCGTAGTCGCTGCAG
>CAZWDN010000469.1:0-3842 GCA_964633125.1 uncultured Pirellula sp.
ATGTTCCTCGGCTACCACGAACCGCACACGCCGATCGTGCCGCACCCGGACCACATCGCGCACTTCAAGGCTAAGGCCGCGCGGCTGCCGCAGGTCGACGTGGTTTCGCAAGCGGAGCACCACGGCCGATCGCGGCTCGTGCAAAACGATCCGGCCTATGCGTGCGAGATCAAGGTGCTCGACGAGGGGGTGCGGCGGATCGACGAAAAGCTCGCGGCGCTCGGGCTCACCGAGAATACGATCGTCGTCTTCACGTCCGACAACGGCGGACTCTGCACGAAAGCGGAGCCTGGGCCCACGAGCAATCTGCCGCTGCGCAGCGGCAAGGGATGGCTCTACGAAGGGGGCATTCGCGTGCCGCTCATCGTGCGAGCGCCAAGCATTGTGAAACCAAACACGGTGAAATCAGCGGCGGTGTGCGACGCTCCGGTGATCAGCACGGACTACTTTCCTACGCTGCTGGAGCTCGCCGGCGCGCCGTCGATGCCGGAGCGGCATATCGACGGCCGGAGCTTCGCGCCGCTGTTGCGCGGCGAGTCGCTCCCCGAGCGCGCTCTCTACTGGCATTATCCGCACTACCACGGTTCGACCTGGGCCCCCGGCTCGGCGATGCGTTCAGGGGATTGGAAGCTCATCGAGTTTTACGAAGACGAGACGGTCGAACTTTACAACCTGCGCGACGACGTCGGCGAGCGGACGAACTTAGCGGCGTCGCAAAAAGAAGTCGCCGACCGCATGCACGCCGAACTGAGCGCGTGGCGAAAGGCGACCGGCGCATACATTCCGCGGCCGGCCGACCCTGCGAAGGCTACGGCGGCCGACGGCGCGAAGCCCGCGAAGAAGAAAAAGAGAGCGAAGCCGACAAACTAACGGCGAGGCTCGCACATCCGAGACGCTCCCTAGATCGAAAGAAATGGTATGAAGCCGGCGTACTTCATTGGCGACGATGCTCACTGTCCTCGCGGTAAGCTCCACACCGGCGGTCGAGGCGCGCAGGCCGAACATCGCGGCGGGCTTGTCCGACGACAACTACGCACCGACGAGCGGAAGGCAGCTGTTTTGGCCGGGAATCGCGATCTTTTCCCTAAGATTTCCGAATCTCAGATTACCGCGGATTACTGACGATTCACGAAGGTTTTGGGGAGTTCCATAAGCGTTGCTATAGTCGGGCCGACGGTGGGCATGAGACTCTTTCAATAGCCGTTGCCTTGGAGCCGCGCTCGTGCGAGCGCCGAGAAGGGATGTCGCATCTACGTCGCCTACTGCCGCGGCTCGCGCCCGATGTGGCGCTGATGTCCTCGTTCGTGCTCGCGTGGCTTGCCCCCGGCGTCCGCGGGGCGGCGACGGCCGAAGATTGCCGGTCGGTCATGATCCTCGAGGGGCTGTCGATCCTCGCCGCGGTGCTGGTCGGCGGTTACCGCGAAACGGCGCTGGCCTTCTTCCCGCTGGTCGTCGCCGGCTGCGTAGTCTGGCTCTTCGCAAGCGGATTGGCGGGCCTGTCCTGGGTGTGGTTGGGCTTCGTATGGCATGTCGCCCAGGCCTTTAACGACGGCATGCGCGCACACCGCGGCGAATATGGCCTCGCCCGAGAAAACCCGGACCATCCCCATCGACTCTACGACCGACAGGTATTTCTGTACGTCGGCACCGCAGCGGCCTTTCCACTGTTTTGGATTCTCGGCCGTCCCGCGCACTGGGCGATTTGGGGAACGCTGTACTTCGCGCTGTCGGCCGCGATCGAGACCGTACTCCGCGACTGGTTCGATCGCATCCCGCAAGGCGTCTTACGCCGGCTTAAAAAGCGACTCCGCGATCCGGAGATCGAAGCCACGATCGGGATCTGTCGGAACTGCGTCTACGTCCAGCCTGCGCTCCAGGCCCGACCGGGCCGCATGATCCGCTGCTGCCTGTCGCTCACCGACCCGACGTTCCCCGAGTATCCCGCAACCCCGCTTCAGTCCTGCGCCGGATTCCGCCCTTCGACGGATCCGGAGGAAGGATAGAAACCGCGACGCTCACTTCTTGAGACGGTATACGTATTCGCAAGCGACGTTGTACCCGATGCCGAATTTAATCGTGAACTCCTCGGCGCCTGCCGGGGCGAAGACCCTGACGGTCCTGCTTGCCGTCGCTTGATCCGAGTCGCTCCGGGAATACGCGTGGCGATCCGCGACCTCCTTGTCGAACTCGGCACTGCCCGTGAGACCGATCGAGATCGTCGCGCTGCCGCCCGGCGCCACTTGGCGTGAACCGCCGAACGTCACGGACTCGCCTTCCGGGCCGATGGTCTGGGGGAACGTCCAGTTGTAATCGACGGACGTACCATGCAGTTCGACCCGGGCGGCGCCTCCCAGCTTGTTACAACTCCACTCCGGTTTCGTAATCACTTCGGGCGTCATGATCGCATCGGCGAGCGTGTACGTCGCCGAATTGGGGCGATTGCCGGAGTCGTGAATTTTCTCCGGTTCCGGGGCGGGCTCGGCGGAACGCTCGGGTCGCGGGCGATCCTTGGCCGCACCGTAGTCAATCGACCGATCGGCCGCCATCCAGCCGGCGACGTTGGCGCCGACGATCACAATGATCCCGCCGACGACGACTCGGGTTGCCACGAACCGGATGAGTTGGCCGGGCTTCGGCTTGAAGATCTTCTGTGCGGTGCCGCGGATCCACCCCCACACTCCGCCGCTCTGCGGGGCGGCGGGCGGCGGAGCCGTGGGTGGAGGGGTCGGCGGGGGCACGACGGCCCCGCCGGTAGCCATCGCCGTTCGTAGCGTCTGAAGCGAGTCCCGGGCTTTCTGCAGCTTATCCGTGTAGTACGCCAGTTCTCGGGTTCTCGCCGTGCTGTCGGCCATGGCCGTGTAGTAGGCGATTTTCTGTTCGGCTAGCGCAACCTCCTTCACGAGTTCCGCGATCCGCGCCGCAATCGCCGCAGCTGTATTCAGGCCCATGGCTAACCCCCGTCCGTCTTGTTGAAAATGTTAAACATCGCACCGTCGCGGCATGCTTGCGTCTTCAGATCGTCCGGTGAATCGGCCTTGCGAAGTTCGTATGCATTCGCATCGACGCCGACCGAATTTCACTCGGCTCCTCAGCGAAAGAGGGATTGCCGCTCGGGGCTGCAAGCGGACAAGTTTTTTTCGGGCTTCCGGGAATCACAGGAATACTGGAAGACGATATGCGGCCCGACGCGCAAAGGTCATAGTGAACACGCCCCGCACAATTCGGCGAAGGTGGGCCAACAGCCGGCGAACCCGCCCTGACTAGCGGAACTCCGTCCCGAGCGAGTTGACGTTTTCCTTCATTTGCGGAGATCGGGCGGCGGCTCGATCCGGCAGCGCGGTGCCGGCGGCAAACACTAGCAGCCGCGAAGTAACGATCGAGAACAGCCGGAGAGCGGCTTTCGAGTCCGACTATTTGGGAGACGAGGGCCCAGTTGACGAGGTCGGGTCCGGCTTGCGAAGACCGGGAATCGGCTTCACGCCGCCGAATACGATGCGGGTCTTCGGCAGCGCGTCCTGCAATTTCTGAATGTCGGCGAGCGTGTACCGGCCGTCGGCCACGGCTTGTTCGCTCAGTTCGATCGTGGTGAGCGACTTGCACTTCTCGAAAGCGGCGAGGCCGACGCTCGTAATCTTGAGGCTGCTGCCGATGTTGGCATACTCGAGTTTACTCAGCCGTGCCAGGTGGGTCGCGCCGACGTCCGTCAACTCTTCACAGCGCGAAGCGTTGACGGCCAGGATGCTCGGCATGGCGGCAAAGGTCTCGGCCCACAGGTCGCAATCTTTCGTCGGCATAAAGGTGTTGCTGACGCTCGTGAGTCGGCGAAAGTCGCTCATCAGCGT
>CAZWDN010000470.1:0-3825 GCA_964633125.1 uncultured Pirellula sp.
AAGGAGTTCGCCATGCACCTCGGCAAATTGCTCCTGGAAGCCAACGCGGCGGACGGCGTGCCCGTGAAGCTGCTCGGCCCCGCCCCGGCGCCGATCGCACGACTCCGCGGCCTCCATCGCTTCCACCTGCAACTCCAATCGACCGACACCGTCGGCCTGCACATCGCGGTGCGCAAAACGATCGCCGACCTCAAGCCGCCGGAAGACGTGCAATGGATCGTCGACGTGGACCCGTTGGACATGTTGTAGGCAACTGTTGACCGTAGCCTGCGGACTGCTGAATTAAGGCGTGAAAAACTCCCTTCCTATTCCGCATTCCGCAGTCGGCAGTCAGCATTTAGAATAACGCCATGTCCTACCGCTCCTTCAAACGCGTGCTTGGCGAGACCAGTTTGGAGCGGAAGTGTCGGTTCTTGTTCGGGGCTTGTTTGCTCGTGCTCATTGCCGCGAGCTTCTATCTCTACGGTCGGCTGACCGAAAGCCTCGTGTATCAGCAGAACCCGACGCGCGGGCGCTTGCTCGTCGATACGGCGCTCATCCAAGAACATTGGGAAAACTGGAACCCAAGCACGACCGAAGCGGCTCCGGCCGGCGGCGGCAACTTCGGCGCGGCCGGCGGCAAGGACGAATTCCAAGAGCTCATTCAAGAGCTCAGCAAGACCTGGCAGATGAACAAGTTCGACAAGAGCTTCATCCGGCCGGACAAAGTCGAGAAAGGGGAACAGCAGATCGACGAGTTCGAGCGCGAGTTCCTGGCGCTGGCGAGCCAAGGAGCGCCGGCCGAGGCGTCGGGGCCCGGCAAGAGCAACGTCGATGAAGAGAAGAAGGTCGTCTTCACGCAGCGGTTCGTCGAAGGCAATCAGCAGTACGAATACTATCAGGCCGTCTACGCGGCGACGAGCTGCATCGGCTGCCATCGCGTACGCGACGTCTCGCGCGAACTGTTCGACGGCGATCTGATGGCCGTCGCCAAGGTGCGCATCTCCAACGGTCCGACGCAGGCGAACCTGAATCTCAATCGCGCGTTTCTGCTTTCGTCGGCCATCGTCACCGTGTTTCTGGCGATGGTCGCAAGTTGGGTGATCGTGCGGTACGTGATCGTCAAACCGCTCAAGCACTTGCAGGACGTGAGCGACGAAATCAGCAAGGGCGACATCGCGCAACGGGCCGACATCCACACCGGCGACGAGTTCGAAGCCCTGGCCACGGCGTTTAACCGCATGTTGCGCCACCTGACGGACACGCAGCAGGAAATCCGTAAGACCAACTCGCAGCTCGACGCCAAGGTCGACGAGCTCGCGCAGCTCAACATGCGATTGTTCGAGCTCAATCGCCTAAAAAGCGACTTCCTCGCCACGATGAGCCATGAACTGCGCACGCCGCTCAACTCGATCATCGGGTTCAGCGAAGTGCTCGGCTCCATCGCCTCGCTCGACGACAAGCAAAAGCGGTATGTCGTGAACATTCAAAAGTCGGGCAAGGTGCTGCTCGACATGATCAACGACATCTTGGACCTGGCTAAAATCGAAAGCGGCAAGATGGAGCTTCGGCTCTCGGAGTTTCCGATCGAACACGTAGTGCAGGCACAGTGCGATTCGGTGCGCCCGCTCTCCGAAAAGAAGAACATCGATCTCACGGTGCATGTCGAGCCGGCCGGCGAACCGCTTTATCAAGACCAGAGCAAGCTGCAACAGGTGCTCAACAATCTGTTGTCGAACGCCATCAAGTTTACGCCGGAAGGGGGACGCATCGACGTGCGCACGCGACGGACGCCGGAAGACCAATTGGAGATGGTCGTGGCCGACACGGGCGTGGGCATCGCGGAAGAGGATCAAACGGCGATCTTTGAGAAGTTTCGCCAAGGAACGACCATCTCGAAGACAGGCGACGCGATGACGCGCGAGTATTCGGGCACCGGCCTGGGGCTCTCGATCGTCAAAGAACTTTGCAAGCTGCTCGGCGGCGAAATCATGCTGAAGAGCGAGTTGGGCAAAGGCAGCGAGTTTACGGCCGTGATTCCGTGGCATTTCCGCCGGCCGCGGCCGAACGTGAACCTAAGCGATTCGCTCGACGGCTTGGCGCCGGGCAATCTGGTCGGCGAAGAGCAAAACGGCCGCCCGGCACATTCCATCGCCCCGGCCCCTAGCCTCGGCATCGGCGATCCGTAAAGTTATCGCCATGGCAAACAACAACGAACAGCCCGAAGTCGTTCTCTATACCGACGGCGGGTGCAGCGGTAATCCCGGGCCGGGCGGTTGGGCGTATATTTTGGTGCATCCGGCGACGGGCAAAACCGTCGAGCAATCGGGCGGCGAACGAGAAACCACGAACAACCGCATGGAACTCCAGGCGGTCGTCGAGGGCCTGCAGGTGCTCAAGCGGCCGACGTTCGTCGAGCTCATGACCGACAGCGTCTACGTCGGCAAGGGACTCAGCGAATGGATGCCGAAATGGAAGGCCAACGGCTGGCGACGCCGCGAGAACAACAGTTGGAAAGAAGTGAAGAACGTCGACCTCTGGCAACTGCTCGACAAACTCGCGGCCCAGCATCGGCTGAAGTACACTCGCGTCGCCGGGCATAGCGGCCATCCGGAGAACGACCGTTGCGACGAGTTGGCGGTCGCCGCGTATCAAAAATATCTCGGCGGCAACCGCTCGACGCGCGCGACCGGCGGCGGGGAGTAGACGCCGAACGGGATCAACCCGCCGCGACCGGCGGGGTTAAGCACGATTGGCGACGTCGACTCCCGCGCAGAAGGACTTACTCCTCGCGTCGATACCATTCGCCGCGGAGCCAGGAGACGAGCAACTCCAGCTCTTGCGGCGAGAGTTGGTTGTTCTTCGGATTGCTCCGATCCTTGGCAAACGACGGCATGCGGTCGTTCTGGTCGGCGTAGAACCTCTCGTGCGTCGGATCGGCGATCAACTCGCGCAACCATTCGCGCGAGCCGTAGCCGGTGAGGTCGGGCGCCATGCCGAGATCGCCGACGTCGCCGAACTTATGGCAGCCGGCGCATTTGGCTTCGTCCTTGAGGACCTCGTTGCCCTGTTTGACGAGCGCCGTGAGCTTGGCCTTGGGCAGCTCGGGCGTTTCAAAGAGCATGCGTCCTTCGATGCCGGCCTGCGCGGCGAGCGCCGCCGAGACGGCCCGAACTTCTTCTTCGACGGCCTTCTTCTCGGCCGCATCCAGATCCTTGGTCGAATAGTTATCCTTGACCCACAGCGTCATGCTTTCGTCGCTCGGAGCTTCTTGCTTGGCCTTCTTGGCGGCTTCCGCGCGGGCGGCCATGCCCTTGGTGCCGTGGCTCGTGCCGCCGAAATAATCGGGCGTATCGATCCGGTTCGGGTCGAGCAGTCCGGCGATCCACTTCGGCGAGCCGAAGTCGTAAAGATTCGGGGCGGACGGCGCTTCGGCGACGATCCCCTGCCCCGATGAATCAGTCCAGTTGTGGCACGAAGCGCACTTGGCTTGGAACAATCGCCGCCCCTGCGTCTTCGGGTCGTTGCGCAACACGGACACGGCGCCCAGCGCCGGAATGCCGTCGGGGCCGCTGACGAGTTCGACCGAACGAGCCGCTTCCGACTCGGCGTCGCGCACGGCGGCAATGTAGGCTTCGGAAGCCTTGAGCTTCGCATCTGTTTTCTCGAAGCCGGGAAGGAATTTCAGGTCTTGCTTCACCGCGGCCATGTTGTCGTCGTGCCAAGCTTGGGCCGTGAGATAGCCCGCGCCCGCGAGCAGGACGACGAGAAACAACACGTTGAAGCGGTGCCCGAGCTTCCAGCGGCCGAGAATCGGCATGAGGAAGAGCACGCCCATCACCGCGC
>CAZWDN010000471.1:0-3814 GCA_964633125.1 uncultured Pirellula sp.
TGCGTATTCATGACCCTCTTCTGCAGCGAGATGACGGGCCAAAAAATCGGGATGATCGACATGCACCCTTGCAGTTGACGGAAGCTCGCCATCGTTGTTTCGAGCGCACGAAATTCGGCGATCGCATTGCGGATATACAGCAACTTGGCTTTCGGAATTTCTTCCGGCGGCAAATGCGCCAGCGTGGCCAAGAAGAGTTGCATCTTCTCGGGAGAAAGGCTGTCGGCGGCGGCTCGGTTCTCATTCATGCGAACGATTGTACCGCGCGGCCGTTGCTGATTGCACGGCTAGTTTTGGCCGGCCTTGACCTGCGTTCCCCGCGATCGCCCGGCGCTATTCGCCGGCTCCGCGTACGAGGCCCGTACGATGCAACCGCCAGGCGATCACGCCGCAGAGCCCAAACCCGACGGCGTTGAGCGAGCCGTGAACGGCGCGCATGCTCGGAATGTCGAGGACGGGCACCTGTACGAGCGATCGCAGCGCATAGAGCACGGCCAGCGCCATGCTGAAGAACAGAGCGGCGCTGCAAACGGTCCACAGCGCGCGTACCGACCGCGCCGCGTCGGTGCGCCCCGTGGCCAGCCGAAGATGGAGCCAGGCCGCGAGCCAGCCGGAGAGGGCCATGAACGTCGCGGCGAAAGCTTCCCACCGAGCGTCCCATTTGAAATGCGCGGCCAAGATGCCGAGCGCCGTCAACGGCACGCCGACCATTACTCCCAGACAGGTCACGTCGGCGATTTTGGACGTTCCCAACTCGCGCGCCGCCCAACCGGTGACGACGAGCAGCAGAAAGCCGGCGTAATGGAAGTGTACGGCCGTGAGCAGCGCGATCACTTCGTCGAAGCCCCACAAGCGAATACCGCTGCGATCGAGGAAGGTCCAGACGCCTCCCAGGGCTAGAAACAGGCAGCCGACGTCGATCATCATGGTCGACTTGTCGCGATGGACGCGCCGCGTCAAACCAAGCACGCCGGCCCAACCGATGACGGCCGTCACGGCGAGCCAAGGAAGCGTCAGGACGGCCGTTTGTAAGGCCGGCGGCATGATGAACGCGCCGATCAGAATTGTGGCCGCCGACAGCTCGAATTGTTCAATCAGTTTCCACGTCCCGATTGCGGCGACCGGCGCCGACATGCGCATGACTACGAGCGTCAGCGGAATCAAGCACAACGGGCACAGCAGGAGGATCGCCTCGCCCCAGGCCGACTGCATTGGGTGCGGTTGCTTCAACACCGCGAATGCGAGGCAAAACACTCCACCGACCCCGGCGCGCACGACGTCCAGCGACGGGACGCCGATAATCACGGGGGCCTCGGTGGAAACGGTGCTTGCCTGAGTTTCGGCGGCGGAGGCCATGGTAGTCGTCCGTAACGATCAGGAAGGAATCGAATTCGAACCCTGCTTTGCACATACCGTGCCGAGCCTCGCCCATTTCGGCTAAGTCGCTCGCCGCGCTTCCGCGCGATGACGCCAATAGCTTCGCAGAACCGCCAACAGCGCCAAGGCCGACACCAAGCAGATTCCGAGCACCGTCCAATCGGCGCCTTGCCCGATGCCCGTCGCCAACGGCTTCACTAAGTTCTCTCCGGCGATTTGCGCCAGGTCGGCCGTGCCGTCGATAAATGGTTGCGGATCGGCGAGAAAAGCGGTGAGCGTGGCGCTCACGGCCAGCGCCCCTTTGTGCTTCCAGATAAAGTTCATTCCGGCATCGCCGTACTTTGCCACGACTTCGAGCAATTGCGAATTCCGCGCCAGCGCGGCCGTCGCCGGGTCGGCGGCGAGCATCGCGAGTTGACGACCTTGCTGCGGCCCGATCTTCGCCAAAGCCTTCGCCCCCTGTGCGCCGAGTTCCTGCACGAGCGGCTCGGCCACTTCCTTATGTTTCACCAAGGCTTCGACCGCGTCGTCGCCATAGCGTGACGCGAGCTCCAGATTCTTGGGACGCTTGGCGATCCATTCCGCGCCGTCGTCGCCGTAGCGGGCCATCGCGCGCACCGCTTCGTCGCTATGTGCGCCGGCCTTTTCGGCCAAGCCGAGCGCTTGCGGACCGACCTTGCGTACCGCCGCCAGACCGTCGTCGCCGTGTTGCGCGGCGAGCTGTTCGATCTTCTTGGCGACGAGCTCCGTACCCTCCTCGGCGGCTTCCTTCGAAAACTGCTTGGTGACGTACTCGATCGTCTCCCGTACCGCGGCCGTCTTCACATCGGCCCCGGCCGGGAACGCAAAGGAAACGACGCCGGCGAATACCGTCGCGGAACAAATCGCCGGGCAAAGAAGCATGCGGCTCATGGTTTGGCTCCGTACTTTTCTGCGGCCTCGCGCGCCGCCGCGGCGCGCTCGGCGGGGTCGGTCGAATCGAGCTTCGGGCCGGCGGATCCCGCCGTCGCGCTTGCAGGCTGCTTGGTCTCGCAGCCTTGGAAGGCGAACAACGCGAAGCCGACGGCAATCACGAAGATCGAGCGAGCAAGGTTCATACGCATCACGCTTAAATCTCCGGGGCCGGTTCCAGCACTAATCGTCGCAAGGCTTCGCGGCGCAGTCGAGCCCGAACCTCGTGCAGTTTCAAAAGTTCGCTGCGCAAGCCGAGATTGCCGCCGGCCTCGATCGCGTCGGCCGCTTTGCGGCACTCGGCGCGCACCCCGGCGTCGGCGTCGTTTGCCTGCATGTTCCGCAACTGCTCCAGCGCCTGCCGCGCCTCGGGATTGCCGTCGACTAAGAGTGATCGTACTTGCCCGAGCACGGCCTGCACCTTTTCCGAAACGCGGGTCGTGGGATCGTAGCCGGCCATCTTCGCCGCTTGCGAGATGGCCGCGTCGACCACGACGGCGGCGACGAGCCCGACGCCGAACGTCGCCCAACCGGCGGCGGCCCCGGTGCCAAGCACGCCCGCGGAAACGCCGAGCCGAGCGGCGACGGCGGTCGCCACGCGCACGGCGACCTGCGCCGCAACTTCGCCGGCGACGAACGACACCACTTCGCGCGAGACGGCCACTTGGAAATCGCCGGCCGCTTCGGCCGCCGCTCCGGCGACGGCACGATCGAACTCGGCCCGAAACGCCGCATCGTTAAGCAAAAACTTCGGCAGTCCGGCGGCCGCCAACTCGCCGTCGCTCAGATCGGCTCGCACGTCGACAAGCAACTTTCCTTCAATCCCTTGCACGCGGCTCACGAAGCCGCCGATCGCGTGCTCGACCGTTTGCTTGAGGTCGTCGATCTTGAAGAGATGTTCTTCGAACTTAGCGTTCAAGTAGCGCAGATGGGCGTCGTCGTCGGCCGTCGGTAGTTTGCTCTTAGCAAACTCCCATTTGCCGCGCAGCGAGAGCACCGCTTCGGCAAACGGAGTTACGCCGGCCTCGCGATGTTGAAAGAATTCGTCGACGCCCCGCAGTTGCTCCTCCAACGCAGCCTGGGCCGCTCGATCGGCCGCGTCGAGCCGGGGCTGAATGACGCTCCACGCGCGGCGGCGCAGTGCCTCGCGATCGATCGGAGCGACCTTAGGTTCGGTCGAAGCGACGACGCCCGGTTGCGGCGCTTCCGGCGCATTCGCCGGCGTCGCGAAGTAAAAGCGAGCCCACCACGCCGCGGCCGCCACGACGAAAATCGCCGCCACGGCCGCCGCGGCTTGTGGTCCGCTCAGTCCCGGCACCGGCTGCTCGGTTGCGTCGCTCATCAACTCGTTCTTCATGTCGGAAATCGTTCTAAGTCGATCTGCAAAAACAGGACTTACGTCGATTCTCGAAATCGGCTCTGCGTACATAACTCCCGTTATGTACGCACCCCTTGTGGGTTTTGGGGTTGTGCGTACTTAACTCGA
>CAZWDN010000472.1:0-3796 GCA_964633125.1 uncultured Pirellula sp.
GCCGCGAAACGGACGGCCCGCCGCATGGTGGAACTCTTGGCGTCGCAGTTGTAGCTTCGTCGGGCGACTTATCCGTTACACACGGAACAACCGAACCGAAAGGGATCGGCAAAGCCCGCCTTTTCAGGGATGATTTGCCCGTGGGCCGTTTTCGACCTACGGTTTCGATTGAGCACGCAGTTTGCGTTGCTCGCCCCGCCCGGCTTGCCGCCCGCCTACCACGACCGATCCCGCCCGAATCCGCCCCGCCGAGGAATTCCTCGATTAGGAGCTTCGTCATGGTTGCCACGCTTCAGAGCGACGTCGATTTCTACAGCATGGTGCACGAGGTGTTGCGCTCCGCGCACGCCGACGACGATTGTCGCCGGACGCAAGATCGGCAGACGTTCGCCTGTCGGCAGTGGATCGCCCCGCTCGTCGAAGAGGGGGCGCCGGCGGCGAGCGCGTTTCAAGAGGTGGAGTGCCGCGACATTTCGACCGGCGGCTTTTCCTATCTCAGCGACACCGTGCCGAGCACCGAGAAGCTTTCGGTGCGACTGGGCAAGGCCGAGGGGTGGGTCTTTCTTACCGCCGGCGTGGTGCATTGCCGCGCGATCGATACCGACGACGGTCCGGCGTTTCTCGTGGGCTGCAAGTTTCTCGGCCGCTTCTGATCTTAATGCGCCTGCTGCGGTCGCGCGGCGAAGTCGGAACTGCTTGACAAGCCGCGCGAGGCGCGCGAAGGTGTGAGGCGTTGGCGCCCCACCGCTCGCACTCCCCGGCCGTCGCGATGCTCTTCGTCCGCCGCTCCGCCGATTCTCGCACCGCCGGCCGCTTCGTGCGCGCCGGACTGCTGGCGACGCTCGCCTTCGGCGCCCCTGTCTTGACGGGCGAGCGGGCTTCGGGGGACGAACCGGCGACCGCGGCGAAAGACGGCGTGCTGCCGGCCAAGTTTGTGAACTATGCGACGCCCGAGGTCGGCCGAGAAGTCGAGGCCCGACTCCGTCTGCAATGGACGCGTTACACGCTGCTGCTGCCCCCGCGATTTCCTCCGTCCGGCGGCGACGTACCGCTTTTGGAAGTTCGGCTGTACGGCACGCTCACCGACTACCGCGCTGCGCTGGCGGAGCATGGACTGCGGCTGGAGAACCCGGCGGTCTATTTGACCGCTCCGCGGCTGATTCTGCTCGGCTTCGACGGCGCTCGGTTCGACGCCGCTTTGGACGAATCGCAAAAGCGGGTCGCGCAGCGGAAGGCCGAATCCGAAGCGCTCGCGCGCGCGTTCGCCGCGCAGCAGAAGGCCGACAATGCTCGCTTTCAACGCGAACAGACTCCCGAGGCAGTTCGCAAGGAGTTGCAGTTGCGGCGGCGACGCGATTTTCAGAAGGCCCAGGCCGCGGCGGCCGCCGCCGAGCGCCAGGCCGAAGCGGCCAATCAAGCAATGCTCGACAGCGCGATCGAACGCCTCCTCGCCAACGGCGCCCATGAGTTGTTCCACGCGTACGTGGCCGAGCGGCTCTATCGCGCCCCGAGCGATCGACTTCCCGCTTGGCTACACGAAGGTTTGGCGCAGACGGTCGAGTACGGACGTTGGCGCAACGATCGGTTGCTCACGGATATCGCGCCGCCGCCGGAACTCCTGCGGCAATTGAAGCCGGACGGCAACGGCGCTCCGGCCCTGTTCGATCTGCACTCGCTGCTTACGGCCGACGAGGCACAGTTCCTCGCTCACGGCGCGGCCGCTTCCGGCGACGCTCGTCGTGCGTACCTCGCGGCCTGGAGCCTGACGCAGTATCTCGCGAGCATTGGTACTTTCGCGAAGCGGACGACGCTCGACGCCTACGCCGCCGACGGCGACGCCGATCCGGTGCGACGCTTCGAACGTTTCGTCGGCCGCGACCTCGCAATGGTCGAAGCCGATTGGCGCCTCTACGTGGGGAAGTGGGTGAAGTAGCGACGCGAGCGTGCGTGCTATTTCCCTTCCGCGGCCCAAGCTTTCATTTGGGCGATGTTCCGCTCCGTTTCTTCGCGGTTGGCATCCCCCTTCTTCTTCTCGCCGATGTACGCGCGCATGTCGCTGTCGTACATCGCCGTCGATTCCGGCACGTTCCCCTTGTCGCCCGTTTCGCGAATCCACGCGTCGAGCCGGCCGCGTAGTTCGGCCAGCGTCGCGGCGTGGGCCGGATCGGCGGCGAGGTTCTTCGTTTCGTACGGATCGGCCTGCAGATCGTAGAGTTCTTCCTTCGCCCGGGTCGGCGAGAACAACAGTTTCTTCTGCAGTTCGTCGAGCTTACCGGCGGCGTGCAACTCGCGCAACGTCTTCACGATCGACTTGCCGTCTTTGTAGTTGTTCGGCTGCAAATGCGGCCGGAGCGGCAGGAAATTGCGGACGTACTTGTAGCGATCGGTCCGCACCGAACGGAGATGCTCGACCGTTTCGTCGCACCGATCGCGGGCCGAAAACACCGCCTCGCGCGGCTGGTAATCCTTCGCCGACAGATCGCGCGATTGCATCCCCTCCGGACGGTCGATGCCCGCTAAGGCCAGCGACGTGGCGGCAAGATCGATGTGCGAGACCAAGTCTTCGCGAACGACGCCCTTCGGGATGCCCGGTCCGCGCATGACGAGCGGCACGTGGATTCCTTCGTCGTAGAGAAACTGCTTACCGCGGGCATGGCTGATGCCGTGGTCGGTCATGAAGCAGACGACGGTGTTTTCCAGTTCCCCTTCCTTTTCGAGTCGATCCAAAACACCGCCGACCGCCAGATCGGTGAAGCGGCAGCTATCGAGATACGCGGCCCAATCGCGGAGCAGCACCGGATCGCGCGGGTAGTAGGGGGGCAACGTCACATCTTCCGGCTTCACCGCCGCGCCAAACCTTTCCGCGGCCCGCTTGGAGAGGGCGATCGCATTGGCGTCGCTGCCGCCGCGTTGCTTGCCGCCGGAAAGTTGCACCTGCATGAAAAACGGTTGCCCCGCCGCGCGGCCCGCCCAATCGGGGCCGTCGTACATGGCTTGGTCGTATTCGAAGTTGTAGTCGGTCTTGCCGAGACCGCCGCCGGCCTTCCCTTTCGCAGCGGCTTTCTTGCCGGCCGGTTGTCCGCCTCCGATGCAAGTGTAGTAGCCGGCCTGTTGGAAGAGCTTCGGCAACGGCACGACGCCGTCGGGCAGATAAATCTTCTCCGTGCCGCGGCCGCTGCGATGATTCTGCGCGCCGATCGTCGTTTGATACATACCGGTGATCAGCGCCGAACGCGACGGCGAACAAACCGGCGCGGTGGTGAACGCCTTGGCGAAACGCGTCCCTTCCCGGGCCATCCGATCGACGTTCGGCGTTTCGATCAGCTTCTCGCCGTAACAGGAAAGATTTGCCGACATGTCGTCGACGATGATCCACACGATGTTCGGCTTCGCCGGTGCGGCGGCATCGACGACGCCGCCCAAGACAAACACGAACGACGCAACAGCAACAGTAAGAATGCGCATACTTATAAGTTCCAGCGGATAGTGGACACATTTGGCCGCGGAGTCTGCCTCCACGCGCCGCAGTTACGATGCGCCATCACACACAATTATTCCGGCAACTTAAAGTCGGCGATGAAAAGCTGGCTCTGATGTTCGGGCGTCCGATTGCTCGTCCACATCAATTGCTTGCCGTCGGGCGAAAACACGGGCAGGACGTCGCCGGTCGGATGATCGGTCACGCGCCAACGTTTCCCCGGCTTGAACTCGCCGTCTTTGATTTCGTACTTCATCAGCCAGAGGTCGTAATTGGGGCGGGCCGTCGGGTCGGAGTGGTCCGCGCCGGTCCAAATCA
>CAZWDN010000473.1:0-3787 GCA_964633125.1 uncultured Pirellula sp.
TTATCAGGATTTGCGAAACATCCCTAGATCGGCTCGTGGCGTTTCGGCAACATCGAGGCTGCCGGAAGGTGATTGCCGGCGTTGGTCTTAAGTGCTTTTGTGGCAATGTCTTGCATCGCCTGCGGCGGGCCGTGGTCGACCGGCCGGCACAGGTGCTGCTTCTATGGAGAAACATCACCCGGACCTACCAGTACGAGAGAACACCATGAGCGACTCGACCCGTGTCATTAAGCCCGCCGCCGAAGAACTCCCGACCGACGTTCTCGACCTGATTCGGGTCGTCGCCGAACTGCCGGGTGAACTTCGCGATCGGGTCGAGCCGGTGCTGGGACGCGTGATCGAAAGCACGAAGCGTCGTCGCCGCATCATGAATTTGGTTCAAGACGCGCTGGCTCAACTGCGCCTCGACATGAAGTACCTGCTGTTCGATCTTGAAGCGACCCGCCGCGAACGCGACGGCTACAAGCAACAACTCGAAGGGAACGACGACCTGTAAGCGACCTGTAGGGAACGCCCTCCGCGGCGTTCCGTCCGGCCGGCAATCGTCGCCGCCGATCATCTTGCGGCGGCCGTATTGCAGCGATTGGG
Source organism: uncultured Pirellula sp. (assembly GCA_964633125.1). Lineage (GTDB taxonomy): Bacteria > Planctomycetota > Planctomycetia > Pirellulales > PNKZ01 > PNKZ01. Next base: position 589 of record CAZWDN010000473.1, read on the forward strand.
GGCAATTCCTAGACTTTGCCCGCTTCGCTCGGCGCGCTTGTGTGCCGAGCAAATACGTACTGCTTCGAGGAACCGGTCATGGACGACACGGCCAAAACTCCGCGCCGCGCTACCCGTTGGTGGCGCGCTCCCTCGGCGACGATCACGGCCTCGCTGATCGGCGGCGTCTGCGCGGTGCTGGCCGCGACGTTGCCGCCGCTGTTGACGCGGCATTCGGAAACGCCCGCGTCGCAGCAACCGCGAGCGACGGCGGCGATGGTCGCCGTGCCGAACCTGACGCTGGGCGCTTGGACGCTGCATGACGCCGTCGACGACGAAGGGGCCGACTTCGCCGACAGCACGCTCAAGTTCACTTCGCAAGAGCCGTCCCAGGAAGGTGCGCTGCTCACGGGCTTCTTCGAATGGCGCAACCAATCACGCTTGCTCGGCCGTGAAAACTTCGTAGCTCGCTATGTGGCCGAAACGCGGCAACTCTTCATCGAAGGGAAGGTCGTGGAAAACGTGGAAGGAAATCTCGGCGTCGGTTCCTTCTCGGCCGTGCTTACCGCCGACGGCCGCAAACTCACCGACGGCACCTGGGGCAGCACGCCCGGCAACCTGCCCGGCATTCCGGGAAGCTGGCAGGCGCGGCGCTAGTAGGTTGCGCTGTAGGGAACGCCCTCTGTGGCGTTCCGCCGTCGTCGATCGCAGGAAACGGAACGCCACGGAGGGCGTTCCCTACAGAAGTCGTCCCGCCTACTTCTTCTCGAGCTCAATCCCCATCTCGCGCAGCAGTTTCTTCATATCTTCCCAGACGTCGCGCTTCGCGTCGGGATTGCGCAAGAGATATGCCGGGTGATACGTACACATCACGCGCATGCCGCGATACGTTTGAAACGTGCCGCGAAGTTTGCTGATCGGGATTTCGAGCCCGAGCAATTGCTTGGCGGCCGTGGCGCCGAGGCAGCAGATGAATTCCGGACGGATGATGTCGAGTTGCCCTTCGAGGTACTCGCGGCAGTTGGCGCTCTCTTCGGGCGTCGGCGGGCGATTGTTCGGCGGCCGGCACTTGAGCACGTTGAGGATGTAGACGTCTTCGCGCTTGAGCGTGCAGGCCTCGATGATTTTGGTGAGCAACTGCCCTGCCCTGCCGACGAACGGTTCGCCTTGCGCATCCTCGTCGGCCCCCGGCGCTTCGCCGAGAAAGCAAAGCCGAGCCTTGGAGTTGCCGACGCCGAAGACCGTTTGCTTGCGCGTCGAACAAAGCTCGGGACAGCGCGGGCAGGCGGAGACTTGCCGGCGAATGACGTCGAGCGCCGCTTCGCGCTCGGCCTTGGTCTTCAAGGCGGGCGAGGTCGGCGCGGCGGGCGGAACATACGTCGGTGCGGACGATGTCGATTGACCCGTCGCGGCCGTGTCGCTTGCCGTCTCGATCGCCGCAGCTCTCGCAGCCGCCGATTTCGCGATCGGCTTCCCCTTCTTGAGGCTGCTGACGCCCGAGCGCTGCAAACTTTCCAAGCGTTGACGAGCGATCCGTCGCGGGTCGGCCATTACGTAGATTCTCCCAAAAGAGGTTCGCGCGCTCCAGCGGCGACCGAAGCGGCCTCAGTATAGGAGAGCAACGGAAGGGGGAGAATCCACAATCAAGAAATGCATGGGGAACTGTGGTGCTTAACGAACAAGCTCAGTTGCCCTGCTCACGTCGAGCAGCGTTAGATTACAGGATAACGTGAACGAAGCGAAGGAGCCAAACGCGCGGGGGCCCGCAGGGTCAACTGCAGCTGGTTGTTAGGCGGACCAACTTTCGTGTTCCGGCATCATCTCGTCGCGAACAAAGTGATCCCAGTTTTCGAACAATCGCGTTTCCGGCCAAATGGGGTTCGGCTCCGGATGCTGCGCATAGGTCAAATGGACGACCGCGAGACGATCGGAGCCATCAAGAAGGCGGAAAAGAACATCGTCGCAGTCCTGGCGACCACCGATTGCAACGACTGGAACGCCAAACAGGACGTGCTCAGCGCAAAGCTCGCTATGTAATTCTTGCGCGAGGCCATTGTAGTTGCCATCAGGAAATGGTCGCCATGGCACTAGCCAATTCATAAAGTGCGTCACGCCGCCTAACAGGTATTCGGCCGCCGATTTGCGGTAAAACATTACCGCAAAAGTGCGGTCGAGTACGGAACAACGGCTTTAGATATATCATGCCGCCCAAGCGTTTGCGAATCTGGGCGTCGGGCTTTCGCCATACTCGACCGCAAACGGGGTCGTGCTATGCCGCAATCGCCGAGTCGCGAAGCGTACTCGATGGAAGTGACTCGTTAGTTGTTCGTTGGATTGACGAGGTAATAATCGGTCCCTCGCGTCGCCGGCGGCGCGGGCGGCGGCGTCATCTTGAGCGTGTCGTTAGGCGTCCGGGCCAATGGCCGCAACGCATTCGGAAACGCCACATCGCATGCACGAAGACAACGAACGCAAAGGCAACAAGGGAGGCCAGGAAAGGGTTCATGCGGTCGATCAAGGGCCGAGGAGAATCCACGTGAAGGAAAACGCTGACAAGTACCGAAAGGGATAAAGCCAGCACCGTCCACATTGCCCTTTTAAACCGCCGAACCTCGGCCGAACTCACTGCGGAATTCTGGGTGGATTGCACTGGCTTATCCATGTCGGATTCAGAAATCTTTGATTGCCTAACAGGTATTCGACCGCCGAATTGCGGTAAAACATTACCGCGAAAATGCGGTCGAGTACGGAACAACGGCACTAAATATATCAGGTCGCGCAAGACTTTGCGAATTTCGGTGCCAAGCGTCCGCCATATTCGACCGCAACCGGGCCCGTGCTATGTCGCGCCGCGGTTGTCTCCGGGAGTTTCCGCAACGTAGTTGGCACACGGAGTGTGCCTAATACGTTGGTCCACCCACAGCGTCGTCGTCACACACTAGCCCCGACGCGCGAGCGAGGGGACCAAACGGAAATGGTGGCCAAAAGGTCCCCTCCCTCGCGCGTCGGGGCTAGTATGCGATAGCAACGCCCCTCCGCATTTCATCCCCCACATCCCCTCCGCATCCCCCTATCTCCCTTTCTTCTTCCGCTGCTGCGATCTTGGCGTCTCTGCGTCTTGGCGCGCACTCTGAAAAAATCGGGGGGTGGCCAAAAATCGCCTGGCAATTGGGCCGGCACCTTTGGGATACTGACTCCTGAAATCGCATTCAATCTCTGC
>CAZWDN010000474.1:0-3779 GCA_964633125.1 uncultured Pirellula sp.
CCGAGCTTCCAGCGGCCGAGAATCGGCATGAGGAAGAGCACGCCCATCACCGCGCCGGGAATGTAGAGCGCGCCGATTCGTTCGGCATCTTCGCCGTGGAAGAACTTGAGGAATTGGAAGAGAAAGAGGAAGTACCATTCCGGGCGGGCCGCGGAAAATGCGTTCGACGGATCGGCCGGGGCCGTGAGATGCGCGCCGAGGTGCGCGCCGGGATCGGCCTTGGCTTGGGCGAGACGTTCGTCGAACGTGGTGCCGTCGCCGTGGCCGAAGATCACCGGCATGCCGATGCAGAACAACACGACCAACAACACGGCCAGGCACGCCACGGCGTCTTTCAACACCTGATCGGGCCAGAAATAGCAATCGCGCTTCGGATCGAGCTTTTTCGGATGAATGCCGTGCTTGCGGAAGATCGCCACGTGCAACACGAGGAAGCCGATCAAGAGCGCGGGCAACACGCCGGCGTGCAACGCAAAGAACCGCGTGAGCGTGTGGTGGCCGTATTCGCCGCCGCCGACCACGAGCTTCTGCAATGGTTCGCCGACGAAGGGGACCAAGCTCATGAGGCTCGTCGCCACGCCGGTCGACCAATAGCCGCGCTGATCCCACGGGAGCAAATAGCCGGTGAGCGCCAGGCCCAGGACGATCTTCATCAAGATCAGGCCGAGCCAGAAATTGAATTCGCGCGGCGCTTTATACGCGCCGTCGATCACCACTTGAAACAAGTGGAGCGCCAGGAGCACGACCATGGTTTGGGCCATGTAATGGTGCAGCCCGCGCAGCAGCCAGCCGAATTGCATTTGGTGCTGGATGTAATAGGTGCTTTCCCAGGCCGTCTGACTGCTGGGGCTATAGGCCATCCAGAGAAACAAGCCGGTGATCATTTGCACGGCGAAAGCAAACACGAGCGTGCTGCCCCAGACGTAGCGCCAGCGCGCGCCGCCGGGCACTCGTTCGTAGAGCGCTTCATGCAAGAGTCCGCCGATGCCGGTGCGATCTTCGACCCAGCGAAATAATGATGTCATGTCTTGGGCTTCTTCTCTTCCAAGCCGGGTTGAAAATTCTCAAAGACGACGCTGACGTCCAAGCGGCCGTCGACCTTCGCGACCGTGCACTTCATTTCATCCATATTGCGCGGCGAGACGCAGGGCATGATCCGGCTGCCGTCGCCGGTGAAAGCGCTCGTATGGCACGGGCATTTGAAGCTGTAGCCTTCGGTTCCTTGCTGCACGTCGACGAAGCAGCCCAGGTGCGGACAGGTGGCGTTGAGCGCCTTAATCTCCTTGGTCCCCTTCGGCACGACGAGATACACGGCGCCGACCGGCTCGTTCTTGTAGAGATTCCAGGCGTCTTGGCGGTCGGCCATGATCTTATAGAGCCCGACGAGCACGTCTTGCTTCGACGCGTCGGGGACGGCATCCAGCGTGGTGACGGGAATGGCCGACGCCGCGCCTCGCTTGCGGCGCAGCGGATCGAGATACACGGCCACGCCGGCCGCCAAAGGCACCAGTCCGACCAAGCCGCCGATCAGCGCGGCGAGCGCGTTCACGATGAAGCTGCGCCGGGCAGGCTCCTGAAAGTCGGTGCCATGCGCCCCCGGTACCTGACCCGAAGACGGCAGCGGGCCCGACTGGTTTTTGCGCACGGCGGGCGTAGCGGGTGCCAAAGGGATATCGTCCACGACGCGTTCCTCGGGAAGGTGACGATGCGAGCGGAAGTTTCGTTGAGGCGGGGATGGCGATTCGTCGATCCCGGCATTGCAAAATTCCCTGCAAGGCCGCGTGAGACCGACGTTCGACACGCAGATGATTATCGCATCGCCGCTTTTACGGCGTCAAGCACCCGACGCTGCGCTTCGGCAAACGGGCCGTCGACCGTGGCTCCGGCCGCCGCCTTGTGGCCGCCGCCGCCGAACTGCTCGGCCAGCTTGCTGCAATCGACCGCACAGCGACTGCGGAAGCTCACTTTGAATTGCCCCGAGGCTTGCTCGACCAAGATCACGGCCACTTCCGTGCCGCCGATTTGCAACGTCATATTGATGACGTCTTCCGTATCGCTCGGCAGCGCGCCGGTGGCCGTGAAATCTTCCTTGAGAATGCGCGTGTGCGCGAGTCGCCCGTTCAGTTCGACCTGCGTCGCCGCGAGCGTGCGGCCGATCAAGAGTAAACGCCCCGCGGTCATCTGCTCATAGAGAGCGTTGTAGATCTGTGCGGGTTTGGCGCCCGCCTCGATGAGCGAGGCCGCACAACGCATCGTCTGCGCGCCGGTGCTGCCGAAGCGAAACCAGCCGGTGTCGGTCGCCACGGCGGCAAAGAGCGGCATGGCAATCTCGGGCGTGAGCGTCACGCCGAGTTGCGCCGCGGCGTCGAAGACGAGCCTGCCGGTCGCTTCGGCCGTCGTGTCTTTGAACGGCTCCGCCCCAAGATCGTCTTGGCTCACGTGATGGTCGAGCACGATCTTCTTCGCATTGCTCGCGCGGATCACGTCGGTCATCGGGCCGAGCTGCGCCCAAGCGCTGGTGTCGAGAATCATAATCACCTCGACGTCGGCGAGGTCGGCGGCCGTCACACCGGCGCCGATCGCTTGAATCTTCCGCTGCGGGTCGATAAACGCCAAATTCGGCGGCGTCGCTTGGCCGTTGACGATCCGCACGTGCTTGCCGAGCGATTCCAGCACGCCGCACATGCCGAGCTCGCTCCCGAGCGCGTCGCAATCGGGCCGCACGTGGCTGATGAGTAGGAAGCGCGAATGCGCGCGAATGATTTCGACGAAGCGAGGCCAGTTGATCGACATGGAAGCGTTTGGTTCTTTGTGCTGGGTACTTAGTTTCTCATTGAGCCCCGGTGCATGTCACCGGGAGTTGGACGACGATCTTTTCATTCCGCAGTCAGCAGTCCGCATTTATTCTTCCATCCCCTTCACCGCTTCCCGCGCCGCTGCAACGTCGCGGGCCAGTTGCGCCTTCAACTCTTCCAAGCCGGCGAACTTCTGCACCGGCCGGAGTTGCGTCGCGAAGTCGAGCTCCAACAGTTCGCCGTAAAGGCTCCCCGCGAAGCCGATCAGGTGCGCCTCGATCTTTAGGGCCTGCTCGCCGAACGTGGGGTTGGGTCCGATGTTCACGGCCGCCGGCCACGGCTTCCCCTGCACCCAAGCGCGCCCCGCGTACACGCCCGGGCCGGGCAACAATGTATCGACGCCGTCGACGTTGGCCGTGGGAAAGCCGAGCTTTGCGCCGCGGGCCGCGCCGTGCCGCACCAAACCACGTATGCGATACGGTCGCGTCAGTAACCGACCCGCTTCGGCGATGCCGCCGGCCGAGATCGCTTTACGAATCCGCGAACTGGACACCACGTCGCCGTCGAAGCGAATCGGCTCGACCGCATCGAGCGTGAGCCCGGCCGATTCGGCGAACCCGCGCAGCACTTCGATCGTGCCGACCCGATCATGGCCGAAGCAGAAGTTCGTTCCCTCGACCAAGGCCTTCGCCCCCAAAGCGCCGACCAAGATGCGATCGAAGAATTCGCGCGCCGTCAGGTTGAGCAACGCCTCGTCGGTCGGGTAGGCGACGAGCACGTCGACGCCGAGTTCCTCCAATAGCGCCGCCTTGCGATCGGTCCAAGTGAGCGGCGTCGGCGCCGATTGCGGACGGAGAATCCAGGCCGGATGCGGGTCGAACGTAAACACGACCGCCGGGCCCCCCGCGCGCCGCGCTTGTTCGCGCAACTGCCGCACGATCTCGGCGTGGCCGTGATGCACGCCGTCGAAATTGCCGACCGTGA
>CAZWDN010000475.1:0-3762 GCA_964633125.1 uncultured Pirellula sp.
GCGAAGACACCACCTCGGGCGTGCACCTCGATTTCTGCACCAACACGAAGGTGTCAGGGTACATTTTGCTCGACAAATAGCGTCCCAGCGCAATCCCCTGTAGGGAACGCCCTCCGTGGCGTTCCGTGAGTCGCCGTCCGCTCACCATCGATCGACAATGCGCGCGTAGGGCCATTCCTCCCACGCGTTCACGAGCCCGCGTCGAACTGGGTTCCGCAGAACGTACTCGACAACCTCCTCAAACGGACGCTGTAAGTCGAACACTCGATCAAAGCTGGAACGCTGCCACAATTCTCCGGCAAGGCCCGTTTGCCAAGCAAGGCGAGTCGTGTAACTCTTGAACCTTGCCACGTGCTCCAAGACTCCGACTTCGAGCCCGCCGCGAGCGCCGCCGTTCATCGCGGCAACTTCGCGATCCGTCAGGCGGCAGACGAAGTGCAAATGATCGGGCATCAGGAAGTAGCAAAACAGCGCCCAAGAATAACGAGCGCGCGTCCAGAGTAACGAGTCGACGACTTGTTGCGCTAGAGACGGATTCAAAAACGGAGTTCCGTGATGTCGCGCACAAATGGTGAACGAGAACTCGTACTGCGTCGCACGGTAGACGCGTCGATCTAGGCGATGCGGTTTGCGTTGCGGCAGTTCGGAAGACATCTGTTCATTTACGGTGGATTGCGGAACGCCACGGAGGGCGTTCCCTACAGAGAATCACGCAAACAAACCGATCACTGCGGCAATTTCAACGATTCCAGAAACTGCGCGTCGTCCGCGGAAGCCTGCGCGCCGCCGACGGCCGAGAGTTCGTAGAGCCGATCTCCGGCCACGACGATGCGCACGTGCCGGCCCCGTTCGCCGGCCCGGTACGACCAACGCTTGCCCTGCTTGTCGCCGATCCGCACCTCGGCCTCGTCTTGCGGCTCGCTCCCCTCGATCTTGTTCATCCGCGCACGCGTTTCCGCCGTCAGCGCCGCGGCTTCCGCTTCGTTCGGCGCGCGCGGCAAGCGCAGCACCACGACGGCGTAGCTCCGTTTCCCGTCGGACGACTCCCACGCCGTCCGCCGCGCTTCCACTTCGCCGAGCGACGTCTTGCGCCGCGACGTCTCTTCTTGCGGATCGTCGGGCAACCGCACCGCGTACTTCTCCCCCTGCGGCGTCACCCAGCGCCAATCGTAGGCCCGCGGCGGTTCGACGATGTTCACTCCCGGCATGATGCGCAGCGAGTCGACGATGCGCAACTCGGCGGGCGAGAGCTTCGCCTCGGGCGACTCGATGATCAATTGATAGAACCGGCGATCGGCCAGCGCCATGCGGCCGTGCACGAACGCGCCGCCGGGCAACGCCACGCTCCACGCGCGGCCCGGCAACTCGCCGAGCGGCGCATCACGATCGTCGCGCACCTTGCCTTGCACCGCGGCGGCGATTCCCTCCAGCGCGTTCTTAAACACGTTCGCGGCGCCGTCCCCCTCAGGCACGCTCGCCAAGCGCCCGACCGTCAGCGTGATCGACTGCCGTCGCTGCGCGTCGGCCGTTTGATAGACCCACAGGTATGTTTTGCCGGCCGGCAGGTTGAGCCAGCCGCTATGGTCTTCCGGCTTGCCGGGCAGTTCCACGCTCACGCCCATCCCGGCGGGCGCAAACTTCACCGGGGCGGGAGCCTCGGCGGCGCTCGCCCCCCGCGCGAGCAGGATCATAGCCAACACGATGCAGATCGACCGACGTCGACCTGTCGCTTCGTTTGCCGGCCCCGTCGTCAATCCCTCAGTCGCCGCCATGCGCCTTGTTCCTTCCGCTGACAAAAGTGATCGTGGATGCGTGCGCGCATTATGCGTCCGCTTTCGGATCGCCACAATCGCCCCCTTCGATCGGCCGTGAATCGACACGGAAACCGAGCGTCGACGGCCCAAATGTCCCGCAGCCCCGTGCCGGCACGACGGTGCTTCACCTTGTCGGAGCCCAGCCGCGCGGCTAGTCTACCCAAACCGGCGACGCCTAAGATTCATCGGCCGCCCTCCGCTCCCCCGCCCGAATTGTCCGCCGACAATTCTTTCACAACGGACTTCTCCCCAACGGATCCTCTCCATGCTTTGCCTTTCACGGTCGCTCGCTTCCTACCGCCGCTTCGCCGCTTGGGCTCTGTTGCCGGCCGTCGCCTGCTTCGCCGGTTGCGAACAGAAGGGCCCGTCGACGCCCGGCGGTTCCGGCAGTCCTTCCGTGACGCCCGGAGCCGCGGCGCAGGCCCCCGCCGAGCCGAAGCCGGCGCCCATTGCTCCGGCCGTCGCCGCCGACGCCGCTCCGAAAGCCGGCGAGAAGCCGCAGCCCAAGGGCGTGTCGGCCGAAGCCAAGCAGGTGCTGGCCGATTGGTATGCCGCGGTCGGCGCGGCCAAGTCGCTGTCGGCCGACGCCGCGGCGAAGTTCGTCGTGCTGAAAGACGGCAGCGAAGTGCAAGCCGTGGGCGAGTCGTACAAGTTCGCGCTCCAGCGTCCCGACCTCTGGGCGCTCAAGCTGGTAAAGAGTGACGAAGAAGGAGCCGTCTCGCTCGTGAACGACGGCAAGCAACTCCTCACCGTCGACGCGAGCAAGAAGGTCTACACGCTCGGCCTGGCGATTCCGCCGGCCAATTGGGGCAAGTCGCTCGTGCTCACGCGCGTGCTCGCGCAGCAAGGGCTGCCGCTGGTGAGCGACGCCGTCGGCGGCGCGTCGCTCGACGCGCTCTGCGCCAAGTATGAGTTCATCGAGTACGTCGGTCTTGAAGACGCCGCCGGCGGCAAGCAGCATCACCTCCGCGCCTTGGCCGACGGCGTCCACCACGACTTCTGGTTCGATTCGGCGAAGCCGCACGCCCTACGCAGGGCGCAGCCCGACGCCGCCGAAATGGCCGCGAAGAACGGCCGCGGCGTGCTCCCCCCCGGCATTCAATTGCGTTTGTATCTTTCGTTCGACGGCTGGCAATACGACGGCGCCGCTTCGGCCGACGCGTTCGCCATCGCGCCGCCGGCCGATTTCGATCGCCTGGAGAACATCGACGATCCGCTGGCGATGACGCTCGTCGGCAAGCCGGCCCCGACCTTCGAAGCCCCGCTCCTCGACGGCGGCACGTTTAAGCTCGCCGACCACAAGGGGAAAATCGTCGTCCTCGACTTCTGGGCCACGTGGTGTCCGCCCTGCGTCGCGGGCCTGCCGCGACTGGCCGAAATGACCGCCAAGCACAAGGATGACGGCGTGGTCTTCTACCCGATCAACTTGCAGGAAGAGCCCGCGACCGTGAAGGCGTTTCTGGAAGAGAAGAAGCTGACGCTGCCGATCGTGCAAGACGAAGGGGCGATCGTCGCGAAGTACAAAGTGAGCGGCGTCCCGCAAACCGTCTTCATCGACCGCAACGGCGTCGTGCAGGTCGTGCATGTGGGCATCGGCGAACTGGAATCCATTCCGAAGCAACTGGCCGACCTCGTCGCCGGCAAGAGCCTCGCCCAAGGGAAGCCTGCGACCGAGAAGAAGTAGTCGAAAAAACGTGGAACCGCAGATGAACGCCGACGGACGCCGCGGGCTGGAGAGAGAGCTGCGAATGACTCAGCGCGTTTGCCGGGCAACCTGCCGCACCTTTCGAGATTACTCGCTCCTGCTCTGCGGTTATCTGTGTTCATCCGCGGTTCTCCTTCTGTTTCCGCATCCGGCGCAGGCCGAAACGCCGGCCGAGCGCGGCTTTCGCTACCTGACGACGAAGTCGTACCTCACGCCCGACTTCGATCAGGAAGTCTTCGACAA
>CAZWDN010000476.1:0-3758 GCA_964633125.1 uncultured Pirellula sp.
ATTCTTCATAGTAGCCGGACGGCTTGCGCGGCAGCCGGCCTTCGCGATTTTGGAACGTCGTGCCGTCGTTAGGAAATCGTAACTTTCTGCCCGCCGCAACGCGCTCGAGCGACGGCCCGAGGTCGATCTCGCCGCGGTAGATCACTTCGCCGTCCTGGTCGCGCAGCGTAACGTCGCGACGGACGCTCGGCGTCGCTGTAGGCTTGCTCGACACGGTCGTTGGCTTCGGCGCGACCGTCGGCTGCGGCGCCGGCAAAGTCGACTGCGCCGTGTCCGCCGCCCAGGGGCGCGGTAAGTCGTCGACCTTCGGCGGCTCATGCTTCGCCGTGTAGTACTGATAGGCGAAAATCGCAATCGCCATCGCGGCCCAGATGATGATCTGTTCGCGACGCATGAGCGGCTTGCTTTTAGGATTCGACCCCATCGACTATTTCACATCCATCTTCAGGGCCCGCACGAGGAAGGCGTACGTGTCGGCCAACTCTTCGATTTGCTTCGTCGTCGGCGTTCCGGCGCCGTGACCGGCGCTGGTCTCAATGCGAATCAGGGTCGGGGCGTCGCCGGCCTGCGCCTTCTGCAAGGCCGCGGTGAATTTGAAGCTGTGCGCCGGCACGACCCGATCGTCGTGGTCGGCGGTCGTCACCAGGGTGGCCGGATACTTGCCGCCCGGGCGCAGGTTGTGCAGCGGCGAATACTTGACCAGCGTTTCAAACTGCTCGGCATCGTCGGCCGAGCCATATTCCGAAACCCAGGCCCAACCGATCGTGAACTTGTGGAACCGAAGCATGTCGAGCACGCCGACGTCCGGTAGGGCCGCGCCGAATAGTTCCGGACGCTGCGCGAGGCAGGCGCCGACCAGCAGCCCGCCGTTGCTGCCGCCGCTGATCGCAAGGCGATCGGGCCGCGTGTAGCCGTCGGCGATCAATCGTTCGGCGGCCGCGATAAAATCGTCGAACACATTTTGTTTGCGCTCGATCATGCCGGCTTCGTGCCACTCGCGGCCGTATTCGCCGCCGCCGCGGAGGTTCGGAATCGCGAGCACTCCGCCCATTTCCAGCCAGGCCAGCCGCCCGGCTGAGAAGCCGGGCGTAAGCGAAATATTGAAGCCGCCGTAGCCGTAAAGAATGGTCGGGTTCGAGCCGTCGAGCTTCAGCCCCTTCTGGTGCGTGATGAACATCGGCACGCGCGTGCCGTCGCGGCTCGTGTAGAAGATTTGCTTCGTTTCGTAAGCCTGCGGATCGAAGGCGACCTGCGCTTCGCGAAACACGGTTTGGGCGTCGGTCGCGAGTTCGTAGCGGTAAATGATCGGCGGCGTCGTGAAGCCGGTGAACGAGTAGAACGTTTCCTTCGCGCCGCGCAGGCCGGAAAAGCCGCCGACCGTGCCGATGCCGGGCAGCTTCAGTTCGCGGCGCAGTTTGCCGTCGAGTCCGAACTCGCTCACGCGATTGTGGGCATCGGTCATGTAGACGCAGAAGATGCGATCGCCGAAAAAGTCGGCGCTTTCCAGCACGCCCTCGCCCTGCGGAATAATCTCGCGTCGCTCCGTCGGCTTCGCGACGTCAATCGCGATCACGCGGTAGCGCGGCGCATCGAGATCGGTCTTGAAGTAGAACGTCGATCCGTCGTTGGCGAGAAACGTGTATTCGGCGTGATAACCTGTGATAAGTTCGACCACGGGCGCGTCGGTGATCTGTAGGTCTTGATAGAAGACTTGGTTGTTGGGGTCGGTGCCGCGCCAGACGGAAATGATCAAGTACCGGCCGTCTTCGGTCACGGAGCCGCCGAAGCCCCATTCCTTCTGATCCTTACGCTCGTAGATCAGTTTGTCGTCCGCCTGCGGCGTGCCGAGCTTATGCAGATAGAGCTTCTGGTAATAGTTCGAGTCGGTGAATTCGGCGCCGGCTTTCGGTTCGTCGTACCGGCTGTAGTAGAAGGCCTTGCCGTCGGGCGTCCACGAAGCGCCGGAGAATTTCACCCAGCGGATTTCATCGGGCAGGTCCTGCGCCGTCGCAACGTCGCGCACGCGCCACGTTTCCCAATCGCTGCCGGCTTCGGCCAGGCTGTAGGCCATCAGCTTGCCGTCGTCCGTAAGTTCGTAGCCGCTCAGCGCCACGGTGCCGTCGGCCGAGAGCTTGTTCGGGTCGAGCAACACGCGCGGCTCGTCGGTGAGCGAATCGGCCGTGTAAAGCACCGCTTGGTTTTGCAGGCCGTCGTTGCGGCTGTAGAAGTAGCGCCCGCCGCGGACCGTGGGGACGCCGTAGCGCACGTAGTTCCAAAGTTCCGTCAGACGCGACTTGATCCGCGGCCGCGCCGGAACCTCGCTCAGGTACTCTTCCGTCGTCTTGTTTTGCGCCGTGACCCAAGCCTTGGTTTCCGCGCTGTCGGGCTCTTCGAGCCAGCGATAGGGGTCGGCGATCTTGCGGCCGTGGTAGTCGTCGACGTGATCCGCGGTGCGCGATTCCGGGTAGTGCAAGCGTTGGGCCTCCGTGAGAGTCGGGCGTGCGAGCAGGGCGACGGCGAAGAGTACGAGCAGACGATTCATGCGCGCTCCGAAGGAATGTGCAGGTTGCCGAGTTGCCGGCTCAGTGGTGGGATTCGAGCAGGTCGAGATTGGGCGCGAGTTCGTGGACGCGGCGGCCGACGAGCTTGCGGACCTGATCCGTCGTGCGCTGGCCCGCGACGTCGTGCGTCACCGCCGCGGCTTGTTCGAGCGTGATTTGCGCCGCGAGGTCTTTGATCGTCGGAATCAACGCGGGGCTCATGCTGAACGTGCGCAGGCCCATGCCGAGCAACAGCACGAACGAACGGGGATCGCCCGCCATTTCGCCGCACAGGTTCACCGGCTTGCCCGCGCGATTGCAGGCCTGAATCACGCGCTGCAGCACGCGCAGCACCGGCGGGCTGAGCGGTTCGCACAGATGGCTGACCTTGGGGTTGTCGCGATCGGCCGCCATGAGGTATTGCACGAGGTCGTTGGAGCCGATGGACACGAAGTCGACTTCCTGCAGCAACGATTCAATCGTAAACGCCGCGGCGGGAACTTCGAGCATCAGCCCGAACGGCACGAAGCGATACGGCTTCTTTTCCGCCGCCAGTTGCTTGCCGGCTTTGCGGACCATGGCGCGGATGCGGCGAATTTCTTCGAGCGTGGTGATCATCGGGAAGAGGAGCGTGATTTCGGCGTCGGCTCCTTCCGGCGCGGCGGCCGCGCGAAGCACGGCCCGAATTTGCTCCAGGAAAAACTCCGGATGCTCGAACGAGAGGCGAATGGAGCGCCAGCCCATGAACGGATTGGCTTCGCGATCGTGTCCGAGGAAGGGAATGGTTTTGTCGCCGCCGAGATCGAGCGTGCGGATGGTGACGCGCCGGCCCGGCGCGGCGGCGATCACTTGGCGATAGTTGGCGAGCTGTTCTTCTTCGCTCGGCACGGCGGGGTGCGAGAGAAACAAGTATTCGGTGCGATACAGGCCGACGCCGCTCGCCCCCATGGCGGCCGCGGCTTGGGCGTCGTCCGTGCCGTTGATGTTCGCCAGCAGCGTCAGTTCGACGCCGTCGGCCGTGCGCGCCGGGCGGTCGCGGTTCTCCGCCAGCTTGCCGCGCAAGTCGACGAACTCGCGCTGCAGTTTACGGTAGGCGCTCTCCTGCTCGGGGTCGGGGTTCACGATCACGGTGCCGTTGCGGCCGTCGACGACGATCAGATCGCCGTTGGCGCACTGGTCGCAGACGCCGCGGGCCGCCGTGACGGCCGGAATGCCGCG
>CAZWDN010000477.1:0-3752 GCA_964633125.1 uncultured Pirellula sp.
CGCGGGCGATATTGTCGTGGTCGAGCCGGGCCGCGCTTTGGGCCTCGTTCTTGAAACGCTTGAGTGTTTCCTCGTCGCACGCTTGATCGCGCGAGAGGACTTTGATGGCGACTTCGCGATGGAGCGTGACGTCGCGGGCGCGGAATACCGCGCCCATGCCGCCGCCGCCGGCAAACTCAATGAGTTCGTAGGGGCCCAGGCGCTCGCCGGCCAGTAGTTTGGAAAGCTCATGCGAAGGGGCGGGAACAATCGTGCCGCCGGGAGGCGCTTGTCCGGCGTCGCCGGCCTGCGGTGAGACGCCGGAAAAACGCGCAGCGGGCGAAATCACGGTGGGCTCGTCGGCGACCACTTCGACCGCCGGGCGCAGGGCGGACGCCGGAATCGAGGCGTTAGCGGCGGGCGAATCGGCGGCGACACGCGACGAACTGCCCGACGGCGCATTGCCGCTCGACGGCGTTGGGCCGCCGGCCGGTCGAGAAGGCTCGGCCGGCGGCTCGTTCGTGTATTGTGCCGTGGAACCCATATCCCTGGTCTCTAGCCCCCGGTGTTCGTAAACCCCTGCGGCGTCCTGCCGTTACGCCGAGCATGGCTCGACCGTTGTTGGAAATGCCGGAACCGGCGTACTTTGCCCGATCGATCTGCCGGCGACCGGAACGAAGTGCCGGGGCGCTAGAAATCGGCCGAAAGCCTTGTGAGATAAGCAGCACTTATGTTATTTGCAAAGTCGCGTAGCGTCAATGAATTTGATTTACGCAGACCTCCCAGGTTGCCAAGGATTGGTTGCCGCGATGATATCGATTTTGCGGGTACTGCGGACAGGGACGGATTAACGGCCCCGGAGAGCAGGTGCGGCATTCAGTTTCGCTGATCGATGTCACCGCCTCCTGTGATCATGCAGCAAAAAACCGCAGGAAGGCAAGTCCAGCGACTCACCTTCCTGCGGCGGATTCGTGCGTACTGCGAGTTTGACGAAAGCGCGTTACACGACCTTCGTTTGGCCCGGCACGGCGATGAACGGCTTCGGAGCCGGTTCGTCCCACGAGAGGGAATCGTATGGGCCGAGGACAATCTTCGAAGCGAGCGCGTCTTCGGCGCTGACCTCCTTACCGCCGTAGGTCGCCATGCGGCCGAGGATCGCGGTGAGCGTGCTCAGCGCGCCGTTCTCGCCTTCGTTAATCGGACTGCCGGCGCGAATGCTGGCTTGCAGCACGTTGTGCTCGACTTGGTACGGGTTGCCGTCGTTCTTGCCGCGGTAGGCCCAGCTTTCGCCCCCCTTCACTTCGATACGGCCCTTGTCGATTTGGGCCGTGCCCTTGGTGCCTTGCACCGCTTCGCTGACGCTGTTCCAACAATTCGGAATGTGGCGGCAGTAGCTGAACATCCGCGAGCCGTCGGCGTAGACGAACTCCACGGCATGGTGATCGTAGATTTCGCCGTACTTCGGGTCGATGCGCACTTGGCGGCCGCCCATGCCTTCGGCGCTCACCGGGTAGGCGTTCTTCACCCAGTTGATCACGTCGATGTTGTGGATGTGCTGTTCGTTGATGTGATCGCCCGAGAGCCAGTTGTAGTAGTACCAGTTGCGTACTTGGTACTCGAGGTCCGACTTCACTTGCTCGCGCGTGACGCGCGGGTCCCAGACGCCGCCGCCGTTCCAATAGGCGCGGCCTGCAACGATGTCGCCGATGGCGCCGTCTTGCAGGCGCTTGATCGTTTCGATGTACGATTGCTGATGGTGGCGTTGGAGACCGACGCCGACGCCGAGCTTCTTCTTCTTCGATTCGGCGACGGCGGCCAACACGCGCCGCACGCCGGGACCGTCGACGGCGACCGGCTTCTCCATGAAGACGTGCTTGCCGGCGGCGACCGCGGCTTCAAAATGCACCGGGCGATAGCCGGGAGGCGTGGCGAGGACGACGAGATCGACGTCACACTCCAGCACTTTCTTGTAAGCGTCGAGTCCGAAGAAGCGGCGCTCCTTCGGACAGTCGAGACGATCGGCGACCGAGCCGCCTTGGTTGTTCTTGCCGCGTCCGCCCTTGCCAGCCGCGAGGTTCTTGTAGGCGTTTTCGACGGAGTCTTCGAAGGCGTCGCCCATCGCGACGAGCCTCACGGGCCCTTCAGTCGAGAGCGCTTGTTGCGCCGCACCGGTGCCGCGTCCGCCACAGCCGATCACGCCGATCTTAATCGTTTCATCGGTTCCGGCACCGTGCGCGAAGCGGGCCGTACCGAAGTTGAGGGCCAACCCGCCGGCGGCGACTGCGGCCGAGCTACGGGAAATAAAATCGCGGCGCGAGCTGCGCGGCGTGACGTTCTGCGGGGCGTCGCTCATACGGTGCTCCAAGGAAGGAAAGTAAGTGCGGTTAGGAGACGTTTGGGAGGGAAGGAATATCGTACTCGGACAAGTTTGCGAATCGCAATTCGATTATTGCGGCGGGCCGGCGGCCCAGGTCTTGGCCTTTTCTTCCGCCGAGGGTTGCTCGAGCGGGCGAATGACGCGGAAGCCGACGAATAAGGCGTCCGTGTAGTACCAGATGCTTTGCGGGATCTGCGGGTCTTGCTGCTTCCAGTCGACCGTCGACGGCACGCGGGCCGCGCTGCGCAGGAGCTCGGGATCGTCGTCCCAGGAGCCGCCGCGCACGACGCACGGTTCCGTGAGCTTCGGCGGATTGAGCGGATTCTTGGCACCCGACTTGGCATAGAACCCTTCGTCGTATTGATCGAAAACCCATTCGCTCACATTGCCGTGCATGTCGTGCAGTCCCCAAGGATTCGGCTTCTTCGTGCCGATCTCGTGATACTTGCCGTCGCTATTTTCGTAGTACCAGGCGTAGTCGCCAAGCTTCGATTCATCGTCGCCGAAACTGTACTTCGTGGTCGTCCCGGCACGGCAGGCATATTCCCATTCGGCTTCGGTCGGTAAGCGATAGTAGCGGCCGGTTTTCTTCGAGAGCCATTCGCAATATTTCATCGCCGAGTATTGCGTCATGCAGATGACCGGATGCTTTTCCTTGCCCATGCCGAACGTCATGTCCGTATACGGCTTCGTCGGCTTGGAGCAGGCGTCGGCGGCCTTGTCGGCGGCGGTCGGCTCGCGGCTGTCGATTTTGCGACGGGCCACATCAAGCTGAAACATGAAGACTTCGTATTCGTCCCAGCTCACTTCATGCTTGGCCATCCAGAACGGCGCAATCTCGACCTCATGCACCGGCCCTTCGTCGTCGCCGCGTTTTTCTTCGCCGTCGGGGCTGCCCATCTTGAACTTACCGCCAGGGATCGGCAGCATTTCAAATTCACCGTCGGAATCGATGATCGTTTCCAGATACGGCTTCATCGCGGCTGCGTCTTTGACTCCGGCCGTTTCAGCGCCGGAAAGGAGCTTGTCGGCCGCTAAGCCATGCGATCCGAGCGCGAGCGAAATTGCCAAACCGCCGAACCAGCGCGAAGCATGGCCGACGAATAAGTTGCGAGTTAGGCTAAACATGTACGAATCGTCCTCGGGAGAACTGAGGCAAGGCGAGATCATGCGGAGACGGAAAGTGCGACAACGTGCCGAAGCTCGAACACAGAACAAACGACGACTGCGGATGGTTGCCGCGGCGACGTGGTTCTTGTCGCTCGCTTGGTATGCATCCGCATCGGGCGCGGAGCCCGACGCGATGCAGCGGTACGAGTATTCCGAAGTCCACATGGGGGCGGAAATCAGGCTCGTATTGTATTCGGCGAGCGCGGCGACCGCAAACCGTGCGGCT
>CAZWDN010000478.1:0-3736 GCA_964633125.1 uncultured Pirellula sp.
GCACATGAAGGAAAACATGGAGGCCAGTCTGGCCGTCGTGCAACTCGGCATTACGTTGGTCGGAGCCATTGCCGCGGCGACCGGCGGCGCCGGGGCCGACGAAACGATCGCTCCGTTCATTCGCAAGCACCTCGACATTTCCCACGGCTGGGCCCAGGTGCTTTCGCTCGCGCTGTTCGTCATTCCGTTGAGTGCCGTGACGATCGTCGGCGGCGAACTCATTCCCAAAGTCTTCGCGCTGAAAAACAAAGAATGGGTCTGCCTGCGGTTGTCGCCGGCCATGCACGTGCTGTCGCTGGTGACTTATCCCGCGGTGTGGGTGCTGGAATTCAGCTCCACGACGATTCTCGACTGGAGCGAGCGGCGTTGGCGGCCGCAGCTCGACGGCCATAAGCAAGAGGTCGCCGAACTTCAGGAGCTGCGAGCCATCGTGGCGCTGGCGCGTACCTCGCGTCTGATCGGACGCCAGGAAGAGCGCATCATCCTCGGCGCGGCGCGCTTGTCGTCGCGCAAAATGTCGGAAATCATGATTCCGTTAGAAGACGTCGTGACGCTCGACCTCGACCACACGATGGCCGAGAGTTTGCTGATCGCACATACCGATATGCATACGCGCTTCCCCGTTTGCGAGCACACCGGCGACCTGCAATCGATCTGCGGCTACGTGAACTTCAAAGACATTGTTTCCGAATTGCGACTGAGCCCCGATCTGCCGTCGCTGCGCGGAGTGGTGCGCTCGTTGCCGTCGCTCGATTCGGAGCTCACGCTCTCGGCCGGCATGGAATCGATGATTCGCGAGCATACGCACATCGCGCTGATTCGCGATAAATCGCAGCAGATCGTCGGTATGGTGACGCTGGAAGACATTATGGAAGAGCTCGTCGGCGACATTCTCGACGAGTTCGATCGGGCTCCGACGCATTTTGCATATAGCGGCAGCGGCTGGGTGGCCGGCGGCGGCGTGTCGTTGGAAAAGTTAGAACAAGCCTCCGGCGCCGAGTTTGATCGGGCGTCGCTGCCGCCGGAGTGTCGCAATATCGACAACCTGATTCACCATTTGCTCAATCGACCCGTGCGCGGCGGCGACATCGTACGCTACAACGGCTTGCGCTATTTGGTCCGTAAAGTGCGCCGCCAGCACGTGCTGGAAGTGCAGATCACGCGCGAGGACTCGGCCCGCTCGCAGGACGGTTCGGCGGCGAGCCCGCCGATTGCCAACCGATCGGAGACGGGAAGCTAAGACGCGCTATGAAGTTGGAAGTCGAGCAAAAGTATCGCGTGGTCCATCCCGCGGAGTTGCGGTCGCGGCTCGTAGCGCTCGGTGCGAACTTCGCGCCGGCCGTGCGACAGGTCGACGCGTATTTCAATCATCCGGCCCGCGACTTCGCGCAGACCGACGAAGCGTTTCGCATCCGCAGCATCGGCGACGAAAACTACCTCACCTACAAAGGTCCGAAGCTCGACCGTACGGTGAAGACGCGCCGCGAACTGGAGCAGCCGATCGTCTCCGGAGCCGCGGCGGTCGAGCAATTTACCGCGTTGCTGCTCGCCTTGAGTTTTCGCCCATCGGCCAAGGTGGCGAAGTCGCGGGCGTCGGCGACCGTCGCGTGGGGCGGAGTCGAATACGAAATCGCTTGGGACGAAGTCGACGGACTCGGCACGTTCTTGGAAGTGGAACTCGTCGTAGATCGCGAGGAGATGGACGCGGCGAAGTCGCAGATTCTCGCTCTGGAAAAGGAACTCGGCCTGACGACGGTCGAACGCCGCAGCTATTTGGAAATGGTGTTGGGGCAGAAGCTCGAAGATAGACGTTAGAAGCTAGAGGTTAGAGCGGGGTGTTTCGTTCTGCCTCTAGCTTCCAGCTTCTGCCGTCTAGCCTCTATCTCAAGAGTTCTAGCCGCAGCATATTAAGCGCTTGCTTCGCGGCCCGCGGTTTTAAGATGGCCGAATGTCCGGTATACGGCACGGTTTTCACGGTGACGCCGTCGCGCGTGGCCAGGGCCGCCGCGATGCGCGGCGGCTCGGCGCCGTCCGAAGTTTCGACGCTCGCGCCTCCGACGGCCAAACCCAGGTCGGCATGAAAGCGCTCGCGTAAGGCCTGCGCCAGCGCCGAAGTCGTGGCGCTCCAAACGGCGTCGTCGTTCGCAAGCGGCGCGGTTTCACCGATCGCACGTCGCGCCGCGGCGGCGCTTGTGACGATGGTCGAACCGAGAAAGTAATTCGCCGCGTCGGGAACTTCGTTGAGCCAGCGCGAAAGCAGCCCGGCGGTTCCCCATTCACCGACGGCCAACGTGAGGTCGCGCCGCGCGAGCAATCGCACGACGGCGTCTTGTAGTTCGTCGTCTTCTTCGCCGAACACCAAGTCGCCCAGGCATTCGTAGATCACGGCGGCGGTCGGTTCCATGGCGGCCCGGCATTCAGCATCGTCGCGGCCGCCGGCGGTGATCCGCAGCGTGATGGTCGCCTCGTGCACCGTGATGCCGACGCTCGGTACCCGGCCCCGACGAATGAGGTCGGGGAGCATCTGTTCCAAATCGCTCTCGCCGACGCCGAAGCACTTGATGCGCCGATGCCGAATGACGCGCGGCTCCGGCTGCATCGCTTGCACGGCGGGGCCGACCGTCGCGGCCCACATCTCTTTCATTTCGGCGGGCACTCCCGGCAACGCAAACACACGCGACGGCGTGCGCCCGGCGCGCGGCACGTCGACGTCGATGCCCGGCGCGGTCCCCTGAGGGTTCGGGATCACGCGGCTGCCGGCCGGGAAGTAGGCCTGCACTTTATTGCGTTCCGGCATCGGGCGGCCGCGCCGCGCGAAGAGGCTCTCCACGTGCGCCAGCGCCGCCTCGTCGAGCACGAGCGGTTTGCCGACCGTGGCGGCCAGCACGTCGCGCGTCAGGTCGTCGGCCGTGGGCCCTAAGCCGCCGGACGAAATGACGATATCGGCCCGTTCGACGGCGGCCTGAAACACGCGGGTGTTGGCCTCTAGGTCGTCGGCGACCGTCGTATGGTACGCGGTTTCGACGCCGAGTTCGCCGAGCCGCAGGCTGAGCCATTGCGAATTCGTATCGAGCCGCTGGCCGCTGGTGAGTTCGTCGCCGATGGAGATCACTTCCGCCCGCATGCGAGCCTCTTACCAAGTGGAAAAGAATTGCGCACGACATATCGCCGGGCGAAGGTCGGTCGCGCTATTGCGGTACGTCGAACTCGACGCCGCGCGGCAGGCTATAAAGCCCGCGTACGTTGATCCGCTGAATCGAGCTCCAGGCGATCACCGCAAGCGTGGCGGCGCCATTTGGTTCGGCCAGCGTGAAGATGCCGTGGCTCAACCCGGCCGATTCCGGAGCGAAGCCGTTGGGCACGAGCACTCCGCCGTCGATGTGCAACTCCACCGCGCTTCCCAGCGTGCGATACTTCCACAGCTCGGCGAAAAGTGCGCCGATGCCTTTCGGCCCGCCTTCATCGCCGCCGTTGAACGAAAAACCTTGCGGCGCTTCGGCGCTTGCCAATAGTTCGGTGAGTTGCAACTCCGGTACATCCGGTTCCGACTCTTCCTCGGAGCTCGGCACCAAGAAACGCTCATGGCAAACCGGACATTCCCCCGGCTGGCCGACGAGCGACGCCGGCCCGCAGAGGTGGTGCCCCTCGGGACACATGAACACGACTTCGTCTTCGCGCGGCTCGCCGGCCCCTTCGGCGTCGAGGCTGCGAATGCCCGTCGCTTCCGGTTCGGCCG
>CAZWDN010000479.1:0-3720 GCA_964633125.1 uncultured Pirellula sp.
CGGAGCCGAGCATGCTGTGGCCGATGCGGAACCCGACCGTGGCAAACTCGTTGGAGATGCTCGCGTTCACGTTCGCGTTGTAGCCCGCATACGGCTTCAACGCTCCTTCACCGAGCAGGGCGGGGATGAATTCCTTGTAAGTGATCACCTGCAATTCGGCGATCACGATGCGACGGGCCTGCTGGTAGATCTGCTCGTCGGTAAGTTCGGGGTTGGCCTGGGCGATGCCGTCGGCCAAACGGTTGTGTTCCCGCAGGAAGAGCGTCTGCATCGTGATCAGTTCGACGTTTTCGTTCACGCGAATATCGCCGGCCAGGAACGAACCGTCGGCCGCGGTCGGCAGCAAGTTCCCTTCGCTCGTCTTCATGCGTCCGCCGGAGAAGGTGCGCAGCGACGCGGCCGTGGCGGCGTCGGAACCGTAGACCTGCGAACCGTCGATGTAGGCCGTGATCGAGTTGACCTGTTGACGCACGTTATTCACGCCGGTGCCGGTCGCCGAATCGTATTGCGAGCGGGTCAGGCTCATCGTCTGCGTGCCGGTCGAGTTCGGGTCGAACCAGGCGTCGCCCGTCGGCACGGCGATACTTAGCTTCTCCGCCGGCGTGCCGGTGTTCGTCAGGTCGACGTCGTGGTCGAGGAATTGTCCCCAGGCATAGATGAACGCGCTGAGGTCGCGATTGTTGATCACTTCTGAATCGGGATGCGCCGCCACGAGGTTGCTCACCAGCCGGGCGCTCGGGCGATCGGCGCCGGAAGGGTCGTCGATGCCGTCGGCGTATTCGGCGACCGATTTACGGATAAAGTCGGTACCGGCCGAACCCCAGAGCGAATGCGCCAAGTTGTTGCCGGTGCCGTCGTACGATTCGACCGCGGCGGCGAGCCCCAGGCCCGTTAGGTCGACGGAGAAGTTGATCCGTTCTTCCATCATCTCGACGCCGAGTTTGCGAAAGCCGTCGTGCCGACGGGTAACGGCTTGACGAAACGGCCGGCCGAGACGAGACAATACCGACTGTGCGAACGTGTACGGATTCATGATGCGGCTCCCGAAGGTTCTTGGCCGAAGAAGAATTTCCCGCCGCGGCCGGATGGGAAGGCGCCGCGACGGACCAAGCGAGGCGAACGCCTCAGGGGAATAAACGTACGACCGCCGCCGCATCTACAAGCATTGCGATTTTTTTCTGACAACTGCCGCGCGCCCGAGCGCAAACGGTTTCACTCCGACGAGAGACACGCCCCGATGTCGAAGAAGAAAAAGAAGAAACGTAAGCGTCTGCGCGTGAAGCGCGATCGCGACGAAGGAAGCTACGTCTGCGACGCTTGCGGCGAGGAAATCGTCGTGCCGATCGATCTCTCGGCGGGCGAAAGCCAGCAATACGTGGAAGATTGCCCCGTGTGCTGCCGACCGAACGTGATTTACGTGGAGATCGACGAGGGAGGCGAAGCCCGCGTGTGGGCCGAAGCGGAATAGACTCCTCGATCACATACTAGACCCGACGCGCAGGCGGGGGGAAAGACGGGAAATTCACCACGGAGGCTCGGAGATCACGGAGGAGTCGATGGATTGCAAAATGAGAATTGCAAGTCGCCGATTAACGGAGAAAACGCCGGCAGCTCGCTTGCGCCCCTATTGCAATTTGCGCTACTCGATTTGCATTTTGCAATCATTCTTCTCCTCCTTGATCTCCGAGCCTCCGTAGTGAAAAACTCCCAATCAACGACAACTTACGGCCGGCGCTTCAGTTCTTCGACGAACCGCCGCAGTTGGTCGTCGAGCGGAAGGGCCGGCGGCGGGCCGTTCTTCTCTTCCGCATAGGGGCGGATCAACGCCGCCGCTCGTTCGGCCTCGGCCAGCGCCTCGGCGCTGCGTCCCGGGGCACCGGCCAGAAACTCGGCCAGGCTTTGGCGCATCCGCGTTTCCCAATACGCGAACACGAAATCTTTCGGAAATCGCTTCGTCAGTTGTTCGCAAACGTTCACGCCGCGCCGAAATACGGCTTCCGCCTCGCGGTTGCGGTCGTCGGCCAACATCGTGGCGATGCGATGCAGAATATGCGGCTGCTGGCCGACATAGAGCGTCGTCTCGGGAAACTGCTGCGTGAGCCGCTCGGAAATCGCCAGCGCTTCGTAGAGGAATTTCGACGCCGCGTCACGCTTTTCCGGCGGCAGCCGGCGCGGGTCGAAATCGGCCAGCGCGATACTCAACTCGTGCGCATACTCCGGCACGTCGGGGAACTCTTCACAGAGGGCTCGCAGCAACCTCGCGCTTTCGGCAAAGTCGGCGGTTTCCATATGGAATAGGCCGGCTTCCGCCGACTTAGCCCGCTCGCGATACGACCGCGCGAGCAACAACCGGGTCAGCCGATCGCGGGGTCGTTCCTGGTGCAAAGTCTCCAGCAGCGTAAACGCTGCGCTCAAGTGCGCGGCCAACTCGGCCGGGTCTTCGCGCGGCGGCGCGGTATCCGGGCGTCGACCTTCGCCGGACGGGCCGTCCGGCGGTCGCCGCTCGAAGCCCGGCGGGCCGGGCGGGCGTCGTTCAGGCGGCGGACCGCCCAGGCCGAGCGGCGGCGGTCGATTCGGATCGCCCAAGCCGGGCGGGCCCTCCAATCCCGGCGGACCCTCGAAATTCGGGGGACCTTCCAATCCCGGAGGTCCGAACCGGTCGCCGCGACCGCGCGGGCCGCGCGGACCCAAGTGCTCGTGCTCCGCGGGATGCATCCGCTGCGCCAGCGCGAGATGAACGCGGGCCAACTCGCGCCGCATTTCAAACGAATGCCCGGCGGCGTCCATATTCTCAAGCTTATCGAGCGCGCGTTCATACGCGGCCTTCGCATCGGGAATGCGGTCTTGCACGCGCTCCAAGTCCCCCAAGTCGGCATCGAGCACCGCGGCGGCCAAGGCAAACTCGCCGGCAGCCGCGGGCTGTTCGGTCGCCAACTCCGCCAAGAGCGCCGCTTCGCGCGTCCAAACGCTGCGGGCCTCTTCAAACCGGCCGACCTTCGCTTGAATCAGCCCGATGCGGTGCATGGCCGAGGCCGCTTGCCGGCGAATCCGCGGATCGTCGCCGCGCTCGGCGGCCAGGCGCATGTAGAACGGCAACAGTTCTTCCAATGCCGCGGCCGTCTGCGGCGTGACGTTCGTCACGGTACGGGCCACGTCGCCCGCCGGCAACGCGCCGTCGAGGTCCGCCGTCGCTTCCGTCGAAATCGCGCTCGTCGAGAGCGACCACGATCCGCTCGGCGCAAACCGCTCGAATACGGTATCGAGCGCCTCGAGCGCCGTGCGGCTCGTCGTTTCCGCCGAACGGCGCGAGGCTTGTTCGCGGACGAACGCCTCCGCCAAGTCGTCGTTGAGCCGCGTGGTGCGCCAGTAGCCGACGGTCGACACCGCCGCCAAGAGCACCAGCGCCGCGACGGCCGACGCCAGCGCCATCGCCGTCAGACGATTACGCCGACACCAACGCCAGGCGCGCTCCAACGCCCCGAATTCACGGGCCCGAATCGGCGTCCCTTGGAGAAACCGGTCAAGATCGTCGGCCAGCGCGGCGGCCGAGGCGTAGCGGTCGCGCGGCTCGCGCGCCGCGGCCTTTGCGACGATGGTCTCGAAATCGCGAGGAATCGAGGGATCGATTTTTCGCAAGCGCGCCGGCTCGCCGTGTTCGATAAGCCGCATCAGTTCCACGTTCGACCGCGCTTCAAACGGCGGTCGCCCGCCGACGGCTTC
>CAZWDN010000480.1:0-3702 GCA_964633125.1 uncultured Pirellula sp.
GATTGCGTGCCGGTCGGCCTGGCGACGCGCGGCCTGCGGCGCTGGCTGGCTTGGGGCGCGGCGCCGCTCTATGCGCCGGCGGCGCGCGTCGAGACGTCGCATCGCTACACGTCGACCGACCTGATTGAAACCACGCTCCGCTTGCCGCTCGGCTTGGGCGCGCGCACGGCGCGCGTCGAACTCAACGACCGCTACGGCATCGGCTCGGTCGTTTGCGACGCCTGGGAACTGCGCGTTCGCAAGGCCGAGCCGGTCGACGTCGTACGCTCCGTACAAAATGATGCAGTCTCACACATTTCGCACGGCTCGGAACCCATCGACGAACCGCAAGAACTGATCGCCGCCGCCCGCTAAGAGGACTCTCACCATGCGATACTTTCTGATTCTGACGCTTGTCGTCGCGGCAACCTCGCCGACCATGGCCCGCGCCGACGCCATGCAGGACGCGCTCGTGAAGTCGTACGCCGCGGAGCGGTCGCAGCAATACGACGAGGCCGTCACGGCTTTGTTGAGCGTGCGGAAGCAAACCTATCTGGTGAACATGCGGCTCGGCTGGTTGCACTACTTGCGGGGCGACTACTCGTCGTCGAAGCAGTTCTACCAAGCGTCCATGCGCATGTCACCGAAGTCGGTCGAGCCGCGTCTCGGCTACACGCTGCCCTTGATGGCGGAGCAAAAGTGGCAAGAAGTGGAAACCGTTTGCAAAACGATTCTCGGCATCGACGCGAGCCAATACACGGCGGCCCTGCGGCTGACGACCGCCTTGCGGATTCAAGGCAAGTATCGCCCGGCTCGCGATCTGAACGCGAGCATGCTGGAGCTATATCCGACCGATGTGAGCTTCCTCGCGGAGCAACTCGTCGTGAGCGCGGCCTTGAAACAAACTGACGTGAAGCAACTCATCGAATCGATCCTAGCCGTCGATCCCGAGAATGCGACGGCGAAAGCGTACTTGCCGCTGCTGGCCGCAAGCAAAAAGTAAGCGACGTCGTCTGTAGGGAACGCCCTCCGTGGCGTTCCGCTAGGCGAGCGTCGAGCCGTAAGGCCGACGTGTCCGCGTGGAATGACCAAGTCCCAAGCACCAAATCTCAAACAAATACCCAAGGACCGAATGACCGAATCGCGCTACGGCGCACATTGAAATGTCGGTCATTGTTCCTTGTTTGGAATTTGGTGCTCGGTAATTGGAATTACCGCCGCGAGGCGGAACGCAGCGGAGGGCGTTCCCTACAGTCGATGTCGCCGTAGGCCGAACACTTCCACGTCGACGCCCGGCGAGCCGCACACGTGGTCCGGCCGGGCCGGATCGAGGCCGAAATCATGCTCGGCGAGCAGGTTGCAGGCCCACGGCCGCGCTGCGCCCGTGCCGACGATCGTCGCCGCCGCGATCGGATAGGGCCGATGATGGACTTGGCCCGTGAACAATCGCCCGTCGGCCGCGGCGGAATACAAGAGATACCGCTCGACCAAGAAGTACTCCAACGATTCGGAGCGGGCCTCGGCCGTCGTCGGTTGCAGCGCATACGTCAACTCGCAGCGCAGCGAGGTGCCGCGCACCGTCGAAGCGTAGGCGACGGCGTCGCCGCTTCGCTCGGCCGTCATGCGAGCATGGCGATAGGGCAAATGAAAAAAAGTTCGCGCCGTCCAAACCGCCAACGGCTGGTTGCAATCGAGCGAGTAGAACCACACGCCCGGCACGCCTGCTTCGTCGTAAACGTACGTGCGCAGGTTGAGCTCGAGAAAATTCGAAATGCCGGGCACCGCCGGCAAACCGCGCGGGCGAATGTTGCGCATGAAGAAAGGAACGACGCCCACGTAGGCCGCGCCGTCGAACGCGTCGACGTATAACCCCTTGGGCAAGGTGCGCTGAACCCGTTCTGATTCGACGCGCCAATGCGCGAACAAGAGATCGGTCCACGTTTGGTACATGGCCGGCCGACCGGCGGGGCGATCTCGTAGTCGGCGCCGCATTTCCCAAGTCGGTACGTTGCGCGCGACGTCAAGCATCACGATGGACCGTTCCCGCCGAGAACGCCGGCAGGCAGACGGCGATGTATTCCGCGCCTTCCGGCCCCGGCGTGCTGTAGCGGACCCACTCGCCGGCATGGGTAATGATCGCCTGCCCGGCCTGCACGTCGAGTTGCTTGTCGCGCGTCGAGACGTGCAGCGTGCCGCGCAGAACGACGGTGTATTCGTCGAACTCCGGCGTCTGTCCCGGCTCGCTCCATCCGGAGGGGCTGATCATCCGCGCGACGCTCACCTGCGTGGTGTCGCTAGCGACCCGTCCGACGAACTCTTGAATCGTCTTCGAGGGAGTGCCGGCCGCTTCGACGATCCGCGGGGCCGTGATGAGCTTAGGCATGAGCGTTTCTCTCCAAGAATGGCAAGGCCGAGGGACGGGAACTGCCGACGTATTATTTACCTCAGCCGCCGCGTGACGATAGTCCGAGGCGGTTTCTGTGCGAAGAACGGCCGCCGTGGGGGAGTTTCGGTCCTTGACGTTGTTCGGGCCGCGGTCGACAATCGAAAATTCGGTCCCGCCCAGCGCCTTCCCACCCTCGTCGCATTCGCGTCGCACACCCGGATTTAAGCGTTCAATAGCATGGCTCGTAATCGCATCGGCATTTGGTTCATCGGCGCCAAGGGAGGCGTCGCCTCGACGGCCGTCGTCGGCTTGTTGGCCTTGAAGAAAGGGCTCACCGCGACGACCGCGCTCGTCAGCGAGTTGCCGCAATTCAAACGGCTCGAACTGGTCGACTGGAAAGACCTAGTGCTCGGCGGTCACGAAATTCGCGACCTCTCGAGCTACGAAGAAGCGATGCGCATGAGCACCGAGAGCCACGCGATCGACGCCGGCCTGATCGCCAAGCTGAAGCCCGACCTCGACAAGCTCGACAAGGCGATCAAGCCCGGCACCGTGGCCCACAGCGGCGCCACGATCGAAGGCTTCGCAATGCCGAGCCTGCGCACGAAGGAGGCGAAGAACGAAACGCCGCGCGCCGCGATCGATCGCCTGCAGGCCGATCTGAAGAAATTCGCCGACGAGAACAAGCTCGCTCACGTCGTGGTGATCAACGTCGCCTCGACCGAACCGCCGTGCGACGCCGCGCAGTTTCCGGCCAAGTGGAGCGAGTTGTCGAAGCTCCTCGACAAGCCGAAGAAGTGTCCGCTGCCGGCCAGCTCGCTGTACGCCATTGCGGCGCTCGAGCTTGGCTACTCGCACCTGAACTTCACTCCTTCGCTCGGCTCGAGCTTGCCGGCCGTCGACGAACTGGCCCGCGAGAAGGAAACGCGGCACATGGGCTACGACGGCAAGACGGGTGAAACGCTGCTCAAGAGCGTGCTCGCGCCGATGTTCGCCCGCCGCAATTTGAACGTCATGAGTTGGGTCGGCCACAACATCTTCGGCAACATGGACGGCAAGGTGCTCGACGACCCGGTGAACAAGAAATCAAAGGTCACGAGCAAAGATCGGCTGCTCGGGCAGATTCTCGGCTATCCGCCGCAGACGCTCGTGAGCATCGAGTACATCGCCAGCATGGGCGACTGGAAAACGGCCTGGGATCACATCCACTTCCAAGGCTTCCTCGGCACGCCGATGACGTTTCAGTTCATCTGGCAAGGTTGCGACTCGCTCTTGGCCGCGCCGCTGGTGATCGACCTGGTGCGCTTCACCGAACGGGCCTGGCGCAACGGCGACAC
>CAZWDN010000481.1:0-3680 GCA_964633125.1 uncultured Pirellula sp.
ATCATCTCGACCACGGTCCCTATGCGCGCTTCGGGCAAACGACCGCTCTGCAAGAGACGCATGAGCGGGGCCACGGCGCTCGGCGCATCCGCGGCCTTCGCGGAGACTGTCGATAGTGCGACGACGGCGACGGCGAGCAAGTTCAAAAGCAAACGAAACGGCATCGGCGGAACCTCTTCGACTTGAGCCTGGCGACGCTATTTGGCCTTTCCCGTACCGACGCGCGGCACGACCGGAGCGACTGATTCCGGTTGGCCGCGTTTCTGCTCCGCCGCGCGGCTCTTTTTCTCGCGCTCGGTCGGGTTGTCGGCGATCGTCGTGAAGCCTTTCACGCGCCGCTCGAGCGTCTTCATGGTTTCGTCCAGCGTATACTTTAAGTAGTCGTCTTGATCGTAGATCAGCGATTCGACCACGATGTCCAACGCCTCTTGATTGTGGAAGAAGCTCAACGCCCGCACCGCTTCGAGTCGTACACGCGGATGCTCGTCGTTGACTTGTTGTTGTAATAGTGCGAGCGGCTCTTTCACACGGTCGCGCCAATAGCAAAGCACGCGCGTCGCGGCGGCGCGGGCCTTTGGTTCCGGCGACTTCAGCATTTTCGTCAAGAAGGCTTCATCGACGACGTCGTGCGCTTGATGCAACCAGAGCGCCTCCAGCAAATGGTGCTCATAGTCGGCGTCCTTGGCGTCGAGGCCCGCGGTCCAACTCTTCAACTCCGTGACGACGTTTTGCGTCGGCCGATTCCAAAGCTCGGTGCGCACGCGATACCTCGTCCGTTCCTCCGGTTCATTCTTCAACAGCGCGAGCAACGCCGGGATCGGCTCGCCGGCGATCTTCGGGGGCTTCACCAGCGGCTTCTTCGTGTAGGCGATGCGCCAAATGCGGCCGTGCTTGTGGTCGCGGTTCGGGTCGCGCAGGTTGTGCTGCATGTGGCCCACCAGCGGATTGAACCAATCGCAAACATAGAGCGCGCCATCGGGGCCGAACTCGATGTCTACGGGCCGGAAGTTAATGTCGGTCGATTTCAGGAGCGGGTCGACGGGATCGGCGGCGAAGCCCGACGCGTCTTCGCGCATCTTGTATTGCAGCACCCCTTGGAATCCGATGCAGTTGTTCAGCAGGTAGTTGCCTTGCGCCTCGTCCGGAAAGTTGCGGCTCGAGACGAGTTCGCAGCCCGCCGTCGGCCGCCATTGCTTCGTGAGGAATTGTTTCAGGTTGCCGTGCTTGTTCGGATAGTCGACGTCGCCGGAGAACGCCGTGCCGAAATAGTTGGCGCCGGGCGACGCGTCGGCCACGAAGTTCTGTCCCCACGAATCGACCACGTGGCCCCACGGGTTCGCGAAGCCGTATGAGACGAAGACGTCGAATCGCCACGTGCGCGGCTCCCAACGAAATACGCCGGCGTTCGCGCAGCGGCGCGGCCCGTACGGCGTTTCGACTTGTGTATGGTGGAACGTTCCTTCTTCAAAGTAGAGCGCGCCTCCTTGGTCGTACGTGAAGGCGCTGATCGAGTGGTGCGAGTCGGCCGAATCGAAGCCGTGCATCACCAGTTCGCGCACGTCGGCACGGTCGTCGCCGTCGGTGTCTTTGAGGAAGAGGATGTTCGGCTGTTGCGCGACGAACACGCCTCCTTTGCCGAACTCGATGCCGGTCGGCACGTGCAATTTGTCGGCGAACACGGTTTCCTTATCCGCTCGGCCGTCGCCGTCGGTGTCTTCTAAAATCAGAATCTTGTCGTCGACCGGCGTCCCGGGCAGGTACATCGGGTACGACTCCATCGTCGTCACCCAGAGTCGCCCCTTCGCGTCAAACGCAAATTGCACGGGGTTGGCTAGCGCCGGAAAGTCCCGCTCCGAAGCGAACAGGTTGACCGCAAAACCTTCGGGCAATTCAAACGTCTTGGCCGCATCTTCCGGCGAAGTGAGCGACACCGCGTTCTTGAAGTTTGTTTCGATCGTCGTGAACTCGCCCGTCTCGGAATCGTCCGGCTTTTCCGACACCGGCTTGCCTTGGGCGACATCCCAAATCCGGCGATCGCGGACGGCGATCATCTTGCGGAGTTTGGCAAACTCGGCCGGAAAGTTGACGACGCCGAACGGCTGTTTGCGGCCGCCGTAGATGTAGAAGCCGTTGATCGCGCGATAGTCGTAGAAGAATTGCAGATTTTTTTCGTTGACTTCCGCATGCAGCCGCGCAAGGTCGACTTTCGACGACGTTTCCGGCGGCGCACCGAAGAGCGCTTCGTCCAAGGCCGCGCCGATCAACGCATCGCCATGTTCGTTGAGATGCACGCCGTTGATCGTGAGCTTCTTGTCGCCGGCCGTCTGCATTACCGCTAGCGACGCCTCGAAGAGGTCGACCACCGGCGCTTGGTGTTTCGCGGCGACGCGCTTCATCGCGTCGGCGTAGAGCTTTAATTCTTTGTTGCGCGCCGTGCTGTCCGGCAAACTCGGGTCGTTGAGGTTCTCGTTCGCGAGCGGCGTCACGAGCACGATCTGTCGCAACGTGTCCAGCTTCGCCAAGTCGACGTCCTTGTCGGCCGTTTTATCCCATTGGCTGCGAGCGCTCGTGAACTGATCGATCCCCTGCGGCGTCTGGAGAAACGCCGCGAGATCGGCCTCGAACTTGGCCAAGCCCTGCTCGCCGGCAAACGATTCGTTGAACCCGAAGAACGCCAGCAGCACGTTCGGCTTGTGGTCGGCCAGCGTATGGCCGTGGTCGCGGAAGTCTTTCGAGCGCGGGCGCAGAGTCAGTTCGTCGGCCGACCAACCGAGATTACGCACCACCAGTTCCAAGTCGGGGAAGCGTCGATGCAGCAGCGTTTCAAAACCGCCGAAGTATTGCATCCGCTCGGCCAGCGTATTGCCGACGAGAACGACGTGGTCTCCCATTTCCAGCTTGACCCTCGGGTCGTCGGCTGCGGCAGCTGAATTTACGGAGAACAACGCGGCGTAAAGGAGCAACCAAGCCGAACGCAGGCGAAGACGCGACATAGAGTAGGTCCGTGGCTAGGGAAGGTGCGCGACGAAACCCTCGCATAAAAACGCGAGAATACGACCTCCCTAAGCTATGCTCGTCGAAATCAGGTCACAAGAGGGCGAATGCCGAGGAATGCCGCTCCTGACGCGGAAAAATGAATGCACTTCAGAAGTCGTCCAATCGTTCAGGCGGCGGTCCGGGCGACAGCACCGGTTCGTAGGTCGACGACTTCGTGCGCGCGGCGAAATCACGGTGGGCCGCCTCGACAAGTTCCGGTCGTTCCAAGAGGTCGATCGTCGTGGCTGCCAGCACTTCCGCGGCGACGACGCTGCCGCGCGCCCCCAGCGGCGAACCGGCGCAAGCGGTCATCGCCCAGCTATGGCCCGGAATCTCGCGCGCCGACGTGGCGACGCCGAGGCCCGCCGTCGGCACGATCCAAGAAACATCGCCGACGTCGGTCGAGCCTTGCGTGGCGTCGGTCGCCATCTTTTCGATTTCGGTATGGATCGGCCGCTCCTCCGCGGGCGACGTTACGCCGAACTCCTTGCGAATCGCCGCGGCGAAAGCGAGCTCTTCCGCCGAGAATTGTGGCGCCCCGACGGCGCGCAGATTGGCGTCCATCGCCAGGGCCAGCGGCTCGTTGACGAGCACTTCATAGCTCCCGGTGATCATCCGTAGTTCGTGCTTCGTTTCGCTCATAA
>CAZWDN010000482.1:0-3671 GCA_964633125.1 uncultured Pirellula sp.
GCACGCCGGGCCTCGCCTATACGACGACCTCGACCGGCGACCACATCCGCGTGGACGCCGCCCACCCGCGCTCGGCCGCCGGCGGCGTGAAAGCTCCGAAGACGGCCGACCACCGCCGCGACGACGACGCGCTGGCGTGAAGAGACGCTAGGTTTCCGAGTTAGAAGCTAGCGCGACGAGTAGTTCCGTGTGCCACTGCCGGACAAGCCCGCAGTGGCACCCATGCGCGGGACACGCTCCGCGGCTCAAAGTTGCACGCACACTCCGTGTGCCGTTAGCAGCGGCGGTTTCGAGCCTACCATTGCAACGGGCATCGCCCGTCGCCGCGCAGTAGAATAACTGGCATGTTGTGGATCAAGAGGAATTGGCAACCGTTGGTTCTTGCTCTATTCGCAGCGTTGTTCGCGGCGATGATTCTTCCGGCGTTTGAGCCTGGTCGTGTCATGGAATGTCGGATAGAGCAACGGCCCACATTTGTTGACCCCAGCGACTAGCACGATCGGCCGATTTGGCCTCGCTTCGGCTTCAGGGTAAGCTTGGGACGTTCCCTTACACTTCTCGGCGAAGTACCCGCATGCGGCTGATCGTTACCATTTGCCTGGCTTTCCTTGACGCGGCCTTGGCGAATAACGTTGTTCGCGCGGCCGACGAAGAGGCCCCCTACGAGGCGATTTGGAGCGACGGCACGCGGACGTATTCCCCCACGCCGCTGGAGTGGATCGGCCAGGAACGGAAGCCGGCCCTGGGAAAACTCTCGCCGGTTTGGGGTGAGAATCCGCTGCGGCGGTTGCGGGCCGTGGCGCTCGCGCGGCCTGCGGCGCTCGGCGGCCGTATCGAGTTTGCCGGCGGTGATCGGCTCACCGGTCGCATCATCGAATTCCTTCCGGCGCGGACCGACGAACTGCGCCGGCCGGACTGCTTGGTGATCGACCCGCTGTTGGCCCCCGACCAACCGACGCCCGACGTGCCGCTGCGCGTGCAGGTGCCGACGGAGCGAATCCGTCGCGTGGTCTGGGAAGAGCGCACGCCCCGACTCTTCCGACCGAACACGCTCTACTATCGCGACGGCCGGCAAACGACGTTTCGCTCGTTGCGCTGGTCGTCGAGTTCCGTGCGGTTGTTGGTCGAGCAAGGCGTCGAAGAGGTCGCCTGGGACGACATTGCCGAAGTGCAATTCGCCGAGCGCGATCCGTGGGAAGAGTATGCCGACCAGTTGGCCGTGCTCATGCCCGACTTGGCCGGCAAGCTCGTGCGCTTTGAAACCACCGGCGGCGTGCGGCTCACCACGTCGCTCGATCGTATTCGCGCGACGGGGGACGTCGCCAAGCCGGAATCGCAATTGCTCATCGTGCAGCCGGCGTGGAGCGTCGAAGCGCTGACGATTCCGCTGCAGTTCATCACGTCGCAAACGTTCTTCGCTCCGAAAGACGTGCCGCTCTCCAACTTCGAACCGGTGCAGTATTCGCACAAGGCGGCGCTGGCCGGCGGTTGGAAGCAATGGCGGGCCGACGCCAACGTACAAGGCGACCTGTTGGCGGCGGGCAATCGCGAATACGGCTGGGGATTCGGCGTGCACGCACAAGCGGAACTGCAATTCGATCTACCGCTGTGGGCGCGCGCGTTTCAAACCAAGTTCGCGCTCGATCGGGCCGCCGGCGACGGCGGCTGCGTGAAAGGGAAGGTGTATTTCGGCGCGGCGCAGGCCGGTGGGGCATTGCCCGCGCGGCCGATCTATGAAAGTGCGCCGATCGTCGGCTCCGCCGCGCCGCTCGATACGGGGCGCATCGAACTCCGCCCCGCCCAGGGTCGCACGAATCGCTTGACGCTTGTCGCCGACGCGATGGCCTACGAACGGCCTGCCGGGAGCGATCCGCTCGACGTGCGCGACGTCTTCGATTGGCTTGAGCCGCTCGTGGAGCTCGACGAAGCGGTGCTGAAGTCGGCCGTGCTCAAGCATGCCGCGTCGAGCTTCGTGCGCGAGCATGGTTGGGTGATCGCCGCGCCGTACGGCGAAGGTTGGCATCTGGTGAACCACGGCTATGGCAACCAGTGGCGCACCGCGGTGGAAGTCGTGAAGCGGCCGATCTCTGTGACGCGGACCATCCGCATTCCGGCCGATGCCGAAGCCCTGATCGTGCGCGGCGGCGGGGCCGGCGACAGGGCCCCCGTCACCAGCTTCGAGCTTTTGGTGGGGGGGCAATCGGCGGGCAAGCAGCCGTTGCCGCCGCTGGCCGATGCGAAGAATCCGCCGACGACGCGATTCCCGCTTCCGCAGGGGGTGCGGGGTCGCGAACTTCGTTGTGAACTCAGTTTCACTTCCACGCAGGAAGCGCCGCAGATCGACATTCGCGGCATCAGCTTCGCCCTCCAAGCGAAGTAGCGGGAATCGTTCGTCTCGTGAGGGGCCTGCCGCAGGGTTTACTTCCGCTTTCCGCAACCAGGGCGTTCGGAATAAGTTCGCCGCTACGGCCCGAAAGACGGCGGGGACGAACCCCGCCGCTCGCCCGGCATTGGGCCGCCGCTGCTACCCTTGGTCCCGGCGATGGACTACCATGAAATGTCCCCTGTAATCCTTCCTTCGCGCACCTACCTGTTCCGCCTTCCTTCCCTCCCGCAACGGGCAGCCGGCCCGCCAGCGCAGCCGTGCAAGACGAAGCGTTAGTCGCAGCCGCTCAACGCGGCGACCGCCAGGCCTTCGCACAACTCGTCCAGCTTCATCAAGCGGGCGTGTTCGGGTACTTGCGCGCCCGATTGTTGCGCGCTCACGACGCCGAAGACCTCACGCAGGAAGTCTTTCTCCGCTGCTACACGAGTTGGGCCCGGTTCGACGGCTCGGCGCAGGTTCGCCCTTGGCTGCTGGGGATCGCGCGCAACCTGCTGCACGAGTATGCTCGCAAGCAGCGGCGACGCAAGGAAACGGCTTGGACGGAGACCTGCCTGGAGATCGACGAAGTGGTCTCCTCACAAGAGAACGTTTACGGCGACCTGGTCGACCATCTGCCGGGCTGCATGGACGGCCTGGGCGACACCGCGCGACAGGCGATTGAAATGCGCTATCAGAGCGAGCTGCACGTGCCGCAGATCGGCGAGAAGCTCCGCCGCAGCGCGGGTGCCGCGAAGCTGCTCATGTTCCGCGCTCGTCAGGCCTTAAAGAATTGCCTGTTGCGTAAGCATCAAGCCGCGGAGCACGAATGACACGTTGCCTGACCGACACGGTGCATGACTGACGACGAACTCATCTCGCGCTTAGAGGAAACGTCTCCCGAGGAGTGGACTCCCGAGGAGCTGGACGTCCTGCGCGCGCGAGCGCGCGAGAACCCGGCCGTGCGAGCGGCGCTGGCGCAGCAGATTTGGTTGGAGCAAACCTTGGTCCGCGGGCTTTCGCGCCGCCGGATTACCGCCGATCAGGTGCTGGCGCGGCTCGACGAACGCCGGCGCGGACCGTTGCTCTTCGGCCGTTGGCTCCGCGTCGCGGCGCTCGTGCTCCTAGTCGGCGGGCTCGCCGGCGTATGGTACAAGCTGCGCGAAGCGCCTCGCGACCAACATCTGGCGGATAACCGCCGGCCGGCCCAAGATCTGCCGGGTCCGACGCCGGCCGGTTCGCCGACGCGCGCGCCGACGGCGACCGGCACCGGCGCGCCGCCGACGCCGAGCACCACGGCTTCGGCCAC
>CAZWDN010000483.1:0-3648 GCA_964633125.1 uncultured Pirellula sp.
ATCGACATGTACTGCTACCGTCGCCGCGGCCACAACGAA
The DNA here is from genome assembly GCA_964633125.1 of uncultured Pirellula sp. Taxonomy (GTDB): domain Bacteria; phylum Planctomycetota; class Planctomycetia; order Pirellulales; family PNKZ01; genus PNKZ01. The sequence goes on from CAZWDN010000483.1 coordinate 40, forward strand.
GCCGACGAGCCGACCTTCACGCAGCCGCTTTGGTACAAGACGATCGAACGCACGAAGAACGTCCGCGAAGGGTACCTGGAGTACCTCTTGAAAATGGACGGCATTTCGCGAGTCGAAGCCGATGCCATCGCCGCGCGGCGTCGCGAGCAGTTGGAAAAAGACTTGAGCGTGGCCCGTAGCCCGGAATTCAAGCCGCGCCTTGCTCCGTGGACCGGCCTGTGGGCGGGCTACCGCGGCGGTCCGGAAAGCGAGGCCGAAGAGCTCAACACGGGCGTAAGCCGCGAGAAGCTCGCCTCCTACCTCGACACGCTCGCATCGGTGCCGGCCGATTTCAACGTGCATGCGAAGCTGCAACGCGCCGTCTTGGACGCTCGGAAGGAAATGGCCAAGGGAGCCAAGCCGCTCGATTGGTCGGCCGCCGAAGCCTTGGCTTGGGCCACGCTGGCCGTCGACGGCTACAAAACGCGCCTTACCGGACAAGATTGCGAACGCGGCACGTTCAGCCATCGCCACGCCGTCCTGCACGACTATGAAAACGGCCGGCGTTACATGGCGCTCAATCATCTCTTGCCGTCGCAAGCGCCCGTCGAAATTTACAACAGCCCGTTGTCGGAAACGGCCGTGCTCGGCTTCGAATACGGCTACAGCCTCGATTGGCCGCAAGGCTTGGTCATGTGGGAAGCGCAGTTTGGCGACTTCGTCAACGGCGCTCAGGTGATCATCGATCAATTCATCACGAGCGGCGAAGACAAATGGCGCCGCTTAAGCGGCATCGTCATGCTGCTTCCGCACGGCTTCGAAGGAGCCGGCCCCGAACACTCAAGCGCTCGCTTGGAACGCTTTCTCCAACAGGCGGCGGAAGACAACATCCAAGTCTGCAACGCCACGACGCCGGCGCAATACTTCCACTTGCTCCGCCGTCAAGCGCTCCGCAAGTGGCGCAAACCGCTGATCATCATGACGCCGAAGAGCTTGCTACGGCATCCGAAGGTCGTCTCCTCGTTCGAAGATTTCGAACAAGGAATGTTCCAGCGCGTCATTCCCGACGTGAACCCGAACCGTGAAAAAGTCGACCGCGTCCTGCTTTGCTCGGGCAAGGTTTATTACGACCTGGAAGCGAAGCGGCAAGAATTGGGTCGCGAAGACGTCGCCATCCTGCGCGTCGAGCAACTCTACCCCTTACCGAAAGAACAGCTTCGCGCCGAACTGGCCCGCTACCCGGACGGAACGCCCGTATTCTGGGTCCAAGAAGAACCTGAGAATATGGGCGCTTGGCGGTTTATGCGGATTAATTTCGGTGAAAAGCTGTTTGGACGACTGAAGTTCAGCGGAATTAGCCGCCACGCTTCCGGCAGCCCCGCCACCGGTTCCAACAGCAGCCATAAGCTGGAACAGAGCGAACTCCTGGCCCAGGCCTTCGGCGGACGGTAAAACCTAGTATCCTGAGATGCCGCGGCGAGCGTCGCCCCAGGGACGCTCGCCTCGCTGTTTTTAGAGCCCGAATTTGCACGCTTCACCGCAACGGCGAGGGAGCGTTTTTCCAACACCGGCAACTTGCAGTACTCCTAGATCGAATCATGGCCATTGAACTCCGCGTTCCGTCACTTGGCGAATCCATCACTGAAGTCTTCATCGGCGACTGGCGCAAAGGCGAAGGCGCGCATGCCGCGGCCGGCGAGAACTTGGTCGAGATCGAATCCGACAAAGCCACGGTAGAACTCGCCGCGCCGCAAGCCGGCGTCATCTCCAAAGTGTTGAAGAAGAAAGGCGAGACGGCGCAAGTCGGTGAAGTGATCGGGTACATGGAGCCCGCCGCCGCGGCCGCGGCAACCCCGGGCAAAGCCCCGGAACCGGCCGCTCCTCCGGCGGCAGCGCCGGCTTCGCATGTTGCGGTATCGAATGAAACTCCGATCGCCGCCGGCGGCACGACCAACGGCTCGGGCGACGTGCGAGTCATGCCGGCCGCCGCACGCGAACTGGCCCAGCGCGGCATGCAACCGAACGAGGTTTCCGCTTCCGGCCCGGGCGGACGCTTGCTGAAGGAAGACGTCGTGCGTCAGGCCGAACCCCCGCGCGCCGAACCGGCAAAGCAGCCGGCCGCGGTCGCCGTCGTCGCGCCTCCCGCCCCGGCCCCGCAAAAGAGCGCCGGCATGCCGTCGGTCGGCCTGAGCGGCTCGGCTTCGCGGCGCGAAGAAGCGGTGCCGATGAGCCCGATCCGTCGCCGCATCGCGCAACGGTTGGTCGAAGCTCAGCACAATGCCGCGCTGCTCACCACGTTCAACGAAGTCGACATGTCGTCGGTGATGACGCTCCGCAACGAACACAAAGACATGTTCTTGCAAAAGCACGGCGTTAAACTCGGCTTCATGTCGTTCTTCGTCAAGGCGACCATCGACGCCCTGAAGATGGTGCCGCAAGTAAACGCGGAAATCCGCGGCAACGACATCATTTACCACAACTACTACGACATCGGCATCGCCGTCAGCGGCGGCAAGGGCCTCGTCGTTCCGGTCCTACGCAATGCCGAGCGGATGAGCTTCTCGGAAGTCGAGCAAGCGATCGAGGCCTACGGCAAGCTTGCCCGCGACAATAAGCTCACGCTCGAGCAACTCCAAGGAGGCACGTTCACCATCTCCAACGGCGGCGTGTTCGGCTCGCTCCTCTCGACGCCGATCGTCAATCCGCCGCAAAGCGGTATTCTCGGCCTGCACGCGATTCAAGAACGCCCGATGGCGAAAGACGGCCAAGTCGTCATTCGCCCGATGATGTACATGGCCTTCACGTACGATCATCGCATCATCGACGGCCGCGAAGCGGTGACGTTCCTCCGCCGCATCAAAGAAACGATCGAGAATCCGTCGCGGATTCTTTTGGAAATCTAGGGCAAAAGTCAAAAGGCAAAATGCAAAACGGCGGAGGTCGCTCGGCAAGTGATCTCCCGTTTTGCATTTTGCCTTTTTCATTTTGAGTTTACAGCATGAACCACGATCTCATCGTCATCGGCGCCGGTCCCGGCGGTTACGTCGCCGCCATTCGCGCGGCTCAACTCGGCCTGAATGTCGCCTGCATCGAGAAGGAACAAGTGCTCGGCGGCACCTGCCTCCGCATCGGCTGCATCCCGAGCAAGGCCCTGCTCGAATCGAGCCATCTCTACCATCTGACGCAGCACGAGCTCGGCGCCCACGGCATCAAGACCTCCGGCACATCGCTCGACTTGGCGGCGATGCTCAAACGCAAAGACGGCATCGTCGACTCGCTCACTAAGGGAATCGACTTCCTCTTCAAGAAGAACAAAGTCACGCGCTATCGCGGGACGGGCCGCTTGGCCGGACCGGGCAAAGTCGCGGTCGACGGCGACCAGCCGCAAGAGCTCACCGCGAAGAACATCATCATCGCCTCCGGCAGCAAGCCGATGATGATTCCCGGCATCGAGTTCGACGGCAAGCACGTCGGCACCAGCACCGAAGCTCTCAATTATGACAAAGTCCCCGAACACTTAGTGATCATCGGCGGCGGCGTCATCGGTCTCGAGCTCGGCAGCGTCTGGAAGCGGCTCGGCGCGAAAGTCACGGTGCTCGAATTCCTCGACCGCATCATGGCCGGCATGGA
>CAZWDN010000484.1:0-3647 GCA_964633125.1 uncultured Pirellula sp.
GCCAAGGGGCAAAGCGCCGTGGCCGACTTCGTGGTGTACGACTCGTTGGGCATTCCGCTTTCCGTTCGCGTGACGACCGTTCTCCAATCGCGCAGCGGCACCGAAACCGTCTATCGTTGGTTTGCCGACTCCGGCGACAACGATCCGACCGCCGGCAACTCGATTTCCGTCGGTACCGGCGAGATTCGCTTCAACGGCGAAGGCAAGTTTCTCTCGGCGACCAACAACTCCGTGGCGCTCGCGCGAGAGAACGTTCCTTCGACGTCACCGCTGGAATTCGCGCTCAGCTTCGACCAGCTTTCCGGACTCTCCGCTGAGAAAAGCTCTTTGGCGGCCACGCGGCAAGACGGCTTTCCGCCCGGCAAGCTTACGAGCTACTTGATCGGCGAAGACGGCAAGATTCGCGGCGTGTTCGACAACGGCACCGAGCGCGACCTGGGGCAGATACGCATGGCCCGCTTCGCCAATCCGACGGGTCTCGAACAGCGCGGCCAAAACCTCTACGCCACGGCCGTCAACTCCGGCTTGCCGGTGCTCGGCAATCCGGGCGAGCAAGGCATCGGCACGGTGGTCTCCGGCGCGGTCGAACAATCGAATACCGACATCAGCAAGAGCCTTATCGACCTGATCTCGGCTTCGACGCAATATCGAGGCAACGCCCGCGTGATTACCGCCGCTCAGCAGTTGCTCGACGAATTGCTGAACTTGCGTCGCTAATCGCGGCCGAATGATTCCGATTCCCACGTTCGTGAACCCGACCGATGATTAAAGTCACGCATCTCGACGGCGAGCCGTTTCTGCTCAATGCGGAACTGATTCGCTACGTGGAAGCTCGTCCCGACACCTTCATTACGATGGCGCCGGGCGAGCGCGTGGTGGTGCGCGAATCGCTGGACGACGTGCTGCGACTTTGCGTCGATTACCAGCGCTCGAAGCAATGGCAAACGACGCCGTCGAGCGCGCTCCGGCCTCGGGAGGCCGCATGATTCGTTCCTCCGCCGAACTCGACGCCGAATCCTCGTCCGACGGCGCGCCCGTCGTGAAGCCGGCTCGGCGTCGCGCGCTCGATATCGGCGTGCCGCTCGGCTTGGTCACCGCCGCCTTCGCCGTCGTGTTCGCCGTCGTCGCCGGCGGCGGCAACGCGTGGGCGTTTCTCGACTACCCCTCGATTCTTTGCGTGTTCGGCGGCACCTTCGCGGTGCTGTTTATCGCGTTTCCACTGAAAACATTGCTCAACGCGCGACATGTCTATCGTGCGGCCATGCGCAATCGATCCGGCGAAACCGCCGCGACCGTCGAAACGCTTGTTTCCCTGGCGGAAACCGCCCGCCGCGACGGACTGCTCGCCCTCGAGGCTCGTTGCGCCGAGATTGACGACCCGTTCCTCGTGCTCGGCGTGCAAATGGCCGTCGACGGCACGCGCCCGGAGATCATCGAAGAAACCCTCCGCGCCGAAATGGAAGCCGTCGCGCGCCGGCACCATGTCGGCAAGAGCGTGTTCGACACGATGGGCAAGTACGCCCCGGCGTTCGGCATGATCGGCACGTTGCTCGGGCTCGTGATGATGCTCGGCAACATGACCGACCCCGACGCCATCGGGCCCGGCATGGCCGTTGCGCTGTTGACCACTCTCTACGGGGCGCTGCTGGCCAATGCCGTCTGTCTGCCGATCGCCGAGAAGCTCGGCTTCTTGAACCGTCAAGAAATGGTCGTCATGGAGCTAATCGTCAAAGGCATTCTCGGCATTCAGTCGGGCGACAACCCGCGCCTGATCGAACGCCGCTTGAGTATATATCTCCCGCCGGGCGAACGTCTCGACGGCCGCGCGATGCGGCGCCGCCCGTGGCACGACGCCGATCCTTTCGAAGCCTCGGCCCGATGAACTGCGCCTCGCGAGCCGACCAATGATCCCTAGCGACGAACCTGCTTCGACCGGCGCTCCCGACTGGTTGCTGACCTACGGCGACCTGATGTCGCTGTTGCTCACGTTCTTCGTGATGCTCGCGTCGATGAGCGAACTAAAGAGCGCCCATCGCGTCGTGCAGGCGGTCGAGGCGATGAACAGTCAGTTCGGCCCGCAACGCGAAGAGCGAACCGGAGCGGTCCGGCTGCGCGGAGCGAAAGTCGACGCCCCGCTCGGCACCGACCCGACGGTGCGCGGCGTTCGCACCGGTCGGCACGTCATGATCGGCGGCATGGTCGTGTTCGAGGAAAGTTCGGCCGTGCTCGACGACGTCGAGATCGAGAAGCTCAAGCTCATCACCAAGCAGTTCGTCGGCAAGGGCCAGAAGATCGAGATCCGCGGCCATACGACCAAGCGCCCGCTGCCGGACGATTCTCCTTATGCCGACCACTGGGAGTTGGCCTATGCCCGGTGTCGGGAAGTGCAGCGGTTGCTCGAGGCCGACGGCATCGAGCCGGGCCGTACGCGGATGAGCGTGGCGGCGAGCAACGAGCCGACCTACACGGGGGACGACCCGCTCCGACGACGGGAAAACTCGCGCGTCGAAGTGTTCTTATTGAACGAATTTAACAGTGATTACGAAAATGCGGCCGCTGCCGACGCGGACGCCCCCCGTTAACCTCCGGCCGCGAGCGCTCCCTTAACTTTGAGCTACAGTTGGCGTAGAGCGCTACCGCCCGGTGCGCCCACGCTCCGCGTGCTCCCCGTCGTCGAATCTCCGGCTCTTCGAGTTGTCTCATGAGTGGTCACGAAAAAGATGCAGGCCATGCAGCTCCCAAAGGGGGCGGTTTGCTTTCGAAGCTGGTGCCGGCGTTGATAGTAATCGCCGTCGTCAGCGGCGAAGGCGTGGCTGCGTTCATGCTCATGCCGTCGGTGGAAGAAAATGCGAAGGCCGCGCAAGAAGCGTTGGCCGCGAAGCCGCCCGAGCCGCACCATTCGGAACATGAAGTCGAGCTCGAAGAAGTCGACCTCGAAGAATACAAAATCACGTCGTTTCAGCCGGCATCCAGCATTACCCTCCGAATTGAGTTCCACCTCTTCGGCATGGTGGCGCACGACAAAGCCGAAGCCTTCAAGGCGGCCTACGAGTCGAAGAAGAATCGGGTCCGCGACAACGTCATGGCCATCATTCGCAGCGCCGAAATGAACGACCTCACCGACCCGGGGTTGGGCTTGATCAAACGCAAGATTTTAGAGACAACTAACAAAGCGCTCGGCAAGCCCATGCTCGAAGGAGTCATGTTTGCCGAGTTCACGTTCTTGGAACAGTAACGTTCCGAGCACGGCGAGCGCGCAGATCGGCACGTGCCAGGAGGGTGCGGCGATCTTCGGTATCTAGCGCAAAACTGTCTCTGTGCGGCCGCGTCTCCGCCTCGTAACGGCCTCGGCCTTTGCGAGGTCTGCGTCACGCGGCGAAGGAATGGATTCCGATGGCCGGCGACGAATCGAATCAGGTCAGCCAGAACGAGATCGAAGAACTCCTGCGCCAGGCCCGCGAGGGGAAACCCGCCGCCGCGCCTCCCGCCGCATCGGCAAGCCCCGCTCCTCCGACCGCTCCCCCGGCTTCCGCTCCGCCGACGGTCACCGCCGCCGCCGCGTCGTCGGGCGAACCGCAAACGCTCAATCAATCCGATATCGAAGCGCTGCTGGCCGCGCGCAAGCCTGCGACGGCCGCGGCTCCGCG
>CAZWDN010000485.1:0-3640 GCA_964633125.1 uncultured Pirellula sp.
TGGAAGTAGTCGGCCAAGTATCGGCCCGTGTCGACGAACGTCGGCGTGCCGTTGGCGGCGCCGCCGGGGCCGAACGTCGAGGGGAATTCCGGGTAGCCCAAGACGCCGAATTCCGGCCCAGTGCGCGCTTGATAGTACGGCCGCGGGCTGCCGCTATTGCCGGGACCGCCGCTGCCGACGGCGTCGTTCGCGCCGAGCAGGCCGAAGTTGTAGCCGCCGCCGACGTGCCACAAGTAGCGATCGTCGACCCCTTCCTCGTATTGCAACAGGTGAGTCGCGCGGGCCGAGAACGACACGCCGCCGACGTCGCCGATATCGGTGGCGAAGCGATCGTCTCCGAAGGGCGCGTTGCTAAATCCGCCGGTGCGAAAGATGCTGTACGACCACTGCGTCATTTCATCTTCCGAAACGTTGGCGGACTGCACGCCGACACGGCGGAACGGCACCATCGCCAAGAACGGCAACGAACGTTCCAAAAACGTGAGATTGCGAAAGCCGGTCAGCGAGTCGACGCTAAAGGGCTGGCAGAACTGGCCGATCGTGACCGCTTGCACCCACGGCAGATTGCTTTGCTCGACCCAAACATCGAAAAAGCTCGGACGGCCCGCGGTCGCGAAATCCACTTCCAGTTGATACGCGGTAAACTCGCGAACCTTGCCGGTGACGGCGAGCCGAGCGCGACGGAAGCCGGTGCCGTTTTGCATGTCGCCGACCGTCGCAATGTTGCGCGGGTCTTGCGAAAAGAACCCGGTATCAAGCTGCGTGAAGCCCGTAATTCTGTGCGACGGGAATTCTTCCGCCGCTTTCTTGTCGGCCGCCTTCTTGTCGGCCGCGTCACGTTTCCTGAGTTGCCCTTCGACGTCGTCGAGCCGCTTACGAAGTTCGGCGAGCGCGGCGTCGGTCTGCGGCGTGGCCGTCGCGGCGTTTCGGGCCACGGTGTCGGCGTACGACGCTTGCTCGACGAACCCTTGCGACGCGAGCGGCTCCGATCCGTGGAGCTGCTCACCGGAGTCTCCGGGCGCCGACGGTTCGAAACCATGGGCGACCGACACGGGATACGCGGGCGCGAGCGGCGGCGGTTCGGGCGAGAAGTACTGCGGAGCTTGCGAAAGGCCCGACTCGGCATGTGCCGTCGCCAAGCAGAAGAACAGGGTGAAAAGACCTCGGCCGGAAAGCCGTCGGCGGAACGCGGACCGAACCGACCTTGTCGATGCGTCGACAGGTCGTCCGGAAAGCCACTTCCGCAACATGAAGGAACTCCGCTAATTCGAGACACATATGAAAACGTCGAGCACGGCATCGCGCGAGATGGGTGCTTCTCCTTCAACATCGACCGATCGAAGCCCCTACAATCGTTATTTCCGGCAAAGTCGATGATGGCGCAGGCGGTGCCGGCGGGTTTACGGGATGAAAAGCTACGTCGGGCAACCAATTGCAGGCCCGAGGCACGGCGACCACACTACTGGTTCGTGCGAATCCGCACGTCCACCGGAACGACAGCCAGGAACGCCGGCATGACCGAGAGTCCGCAAATCGAAGTCCATGACTTGGTGAGCGAACTCTACGCTCGCGATTCACGGCGCGTGTTTTCGACGCTGGTCCGTTTGTTGGGTGATTTCGACCTCGCCGAAGAGGCCATGCACGAGGCGTTCGCCGTCGCCGTCGAACAATGGCGACACGACGGCGTCCCCGAGAACCCGCGTGCGTGGCTCGTTTCCACGGGGCGTTTCAAGGCCATCGACGCCCTCCGGCGCCGCGTGCATTCGCAAGACGTCCGCGAGAAAGTCGCGCAACGCCTCGACGAACTTTCAGAAGCGAACGCCCGGCGCGCCGCGCGCGAGATCGAAGACGATCGCTTACGACTCGTCTTCACCTGCTGCCACCCGGCGCTATCTTCCGAGGCGCAAGCGGCGATGACGTTGCGCGAAGTGTGCGACTTGAGCACGGAGCAGATCGCGACGGCGTTCCTCGCGGCCCCGGCGACCATTGCGCAGCGCATCGTTCGCGCCAAGGCGAAGATTCGCGACGCCGGCATCCCGTTCGACGTGCCGTCCATGCAGGAGTTTCCCCAGCGGCTGGAGTCGGTGCTCTCGGTGATCTACCTCGTGTTTAACGAAGGGTATTCTGCGTCGTCCGGCGAATCGTTGACGCGGGCCGATCTTTCGGGCGAGGCCATTCGCTTGGGGCGGCTCGTCATGGAGCTCTTGCCCGATCCGGAAGTGCTCGGGCTCTTGGCCCTGATGTTGTTGCACGAATCGCGGCGCATGGCGCGCGCGACTCCGGAGGGGGACATCGTGCTCTTGGAAGACCAAGATCGGCGGCGTTGGAATCGGGCGCAGATTCAAGAAGGAAAGGAGCTCGTCGAACGCGCGCTGGCGTCGCGACGCTTCGGCGTCTATACGATTCAAGCCGCAATCTCCGCCGTGCATGCGGATGCCCCGAGCACGGCGGCGACCGACTGGGGGCAGATCGTCGCGCTGTACGACGTCTTGCTCCGCGCCGCCCCCTCGCCCGTGGTCGAGCTGAACCGCGCGGTCGCCGTGGCCATGCGCGACGGCCCGACGGCGGGCCTGTCGCTCGTCGACGGCATCTTGGAACGCGGCGACTTAGCCGGCTATCACTTGGCCCATGCGGCACGCGCCGACCTCTGCCGACGATTGGGCAAGACGACCGATGCCGAAGCGGCGTACCGGCGGGCCCTGGAGCTGACGCAGCAAGAACCGGAACGCAGGTTCCTAAAAAAACGGCTCGCCGAACTCGTTTGACGATTTTTCAGAAACGCCGTCGATTCGGCCGGCGGGCGTTCGACTAAGGGATGTTGACGACGGGTTCTCGGTACGGACGCTTACGGATCAAACAACGAAACAAGTCACCTCTTCAAGCGAGACTGTTATGAAGTACATGTTGCTGGTTTACGGCGCCGAAGACGCGTGGACGGAACAGGAGCGCGCCGAGTGCATGCGAGAATCGACGGAGCTCTGTCACGAACTCGCGGCTCAAGGAAAGTTCCTCGGCGCGTCGCCGTTGCATCCGGTGGCGACGGCGACGCTGGTAAAGATGCGGCGCGGCACGCGACTCACCACCGACGGTCCCTTTGCGGAGACGACGGAACAACTCGGCGGTTACTTCCTGATTGATGTTCCGAATCTCGACGAAGCGATCGCGATTGCCGGGCGCATTCCGGCGGCGACGAAGGGAACCGTGGAGATTCGCCCGGTGTTCGAGTTGGCGGGGTTGCCGCAGCCGGCCGGGAAGTGACAGAGTTGCAGAACCTCCCGGGATAGACGACGATTGGTCCCATTCCCCGGGAGACCGACCTGATCATGATGCATTGGCTTAGTTCACGATTCTTTTTCCCATTGGCGGCGATGAGCGCGGTCGCCATGTTGCTCTACGGTGCCTGGCGCGAACTCATCGGTCCCTGGACCGGCCCGCGACTCCATCTAAATCTGTTTCTAGCCTGGGTCCCGTACCTCATAGCGCTCGCGGCCGTGCGCGTGCAGCAGCGGCGGCCGAACTCGCCGTGGCTCTTCAAGCTGATGTTCATCGCGTGGTTTTTCTTTTTCCCGAATGCACCGTATCTGATTACCGACTGGCGCTATCTCCCCGGCTGGACGGACCAACTCTGGTATAGCGTCGT
>CAZWDN010000486.1:0-3638 GCA_964633125.1 uncultured Pirellula sp.
TCGGCCGTTTGCTCCGGCTGCGCAAAGCCGCGGGCAAAGCCGTGGCTGCTGCCGATCGCGGTCTTGAGCCCTTGCTCTTTGATGAACGACCACTCCTTGGCCGGCACCAGCTCAATCGATTCGTAGCCTTGGGCCTTGGCGATTTCGACGAGTTGCGCAACCGTCATCGGCCGGAAACACCACGGGACGATCGATTGGCGAATCCGGCCGTTCTTGATCTTGTACTCGCCGTCGTTGGCCGCGACCGCGGATCGCGAACCGATCGCCGTCAGCCCGGCCGCGCCCGCGAGCGCCGATTGCAACAACCGCCGACGCGGCAGGGAACCGGCGAACGACGAGGAAGGCGATGATTCAGCGTTCATGAATATTTGCTCCGGAGCCCGTTCAGGGCGAAGGCACTTGAATGCGGCAGTTAGCGTCACGACAATGATGCGAAGTCCGCGGATTAGTTTAGTCGCCGCGCCACCTGAATGCGATTCTTCCGGAAAGTTTTCCCATGCGTACCGTTTGGTCGGCCCTACTTTCGGGCATGCTTCTCCTCGCCGCCGCCGAGCCGATCGCGGCCGCGGAACACCCGAACGTCGTGTTCGTGCTCTGCGACGATTTGCGTTGGGACACGCTCGGCTGCTCGGGGCATCCGTATCTCAAGACGCCGAACATCGATCAGTTGGCCGCCGAAGGAGTGCGCTTCGCCAATACGTTCTGCACCACGTCGCTCTGTTCGCCGAGCCGCGCATCGATCCTGAGCGGCCTTTACGCACACAAGCACGGCGTACGCGACAACTTCACGGAACTGCCGGCCGCGTTGCCGACTTTCCCCAAGCTCATGCAAGCCGGCGGCTATGAAACGGCCTACATCGGCAAATGGCACATGGGGGAAGACAACGACGAAAAACGCCCCGGCTTCGATTACTTCGTCACCCACAAAGGGCAGGGAAAGTACTTCGACACGGAATTCAACATCGACGGCAGCCGACGCATCGTACCGGGCTACTATACGACCGTCGTCACCGACCTAGCCATCGACTGGTTGAAACGCGAACGTTCGAAGCCGTTTCTACTCATTCTCGGCCAGAAAGCGCCGCATAGCTTTTATACGCCCGAGCCAAAATATGAGCACACGTTCGACGAAATGAAGATCGAGTACCCGGCGTCGGCCTTCGCGCTCGACGACAAGCCGACTTGGATCAAGGACCGGCTCTATACCTGGCACGGCATCTACGGCCCGTTGTTTGAGTGGCGCAAGAAATTCCCCGACGACAGCCCCGCGGCCGTGAAAGATTTCGCCGCGATGCAGCGAGCCTATTGGGGCACCGTGCAATCGGTCGACGACTCCGTCGGACGCCTAGTCGCTCAACTGAAGGCTGCCGGGCAATTCGACGACACCGTGTTCGTCTTCATGGGAGATAACGGACTCCTGGCCGGCGAGCACGGCATGGTCGACAAGCGCACGATGCACGAGGCGAGCATCCGCATACCGCTCATCGTTCGCTTTCCGGGCCTCACGCCTGCCGACAAACCGAAAGTCGAAACGCATCAGGTGCTCACGCTCGACATGGCCCCCAGCCTGTTGGAACTTACCGGCATGCCGGCCCTGCCGCAGACCGACGGCCGCTCCTGGGTCTCGCTCGTCCGCACGGGCAACGACCCCGCTTGGCGCAAGGCGTGGTTCTACGAGTACAACTACGAAAAGCAGTTTCCCTACACGCCCAACGTCCGCGGAGTGCGCACCGAGCGTTGGAAATATATGCACTACCCGCACGGCGACGGCGGGGCCGATCGCCACTTGGCCGAACTCTACGATTTGCAGGCCGATCCCGGCGAGTCGAAGAACCTGATTAAAGACTCGAACTCCGCGTCGATCGTCACCGAACTCCAAGCCGAACTCGCGGCACTGATAAAAGCCGCGGGCCTGGAGGAAGACAAAATGCCGTTGGATGAAGGGGTGAAGCAAGTTCTGCCGGACGCGAAGATTCGCTAACTGCGGGTAGTCTTGGTCATGAAGCCCACGTTGCTTAAGGCGTCGATAGGAGTAGTCATTATCTGCGCCGGATTGATCGGCATGATGATTTATTCGAATCGTCCTTTGGCAAAATTCTCCACCGACTTCGCAAACGGCCGATTGGACCTTTCGTTGAAAAAAGATCGCCTCGGCGATTGGGTCTACATAGATGCCTCGCTGGGAGGGTCGCCCGGCTGGCCTTGGCGAAACGGACCGCGCAGCGTGCGACTGCTTGGCAACGCCTTGGACCTTGGGATCGAGAACCCGCAGATCGTTCCAGGCGAGCGTAAGGCCGAATTCCTGCTCAAGTTCGAACGAAAAACATTTGTTTTCAACGCTGACCATTTTGACGTTCACTGACGCAGTGTGGGTTACATCCGACTTTGACAACCGCCCCGGCATCGGCGAGAATGTGAATCCACCTATTGGGCATCCTTCGCTCGGTTAATGAATGGCGAAGTGAACAGCCTCCCGCCTAAAATCTCCTGCCTCCCGCGCATTCAATTTGAAAGGTTTGCGATGAGCACTCCCGAGCGTTCTCCGATTTCAGCCGCAGCTTCGACGCCTGACGACAACTCGTCCGCCTCGCGACGTGACTTTCTCAAAACATCGAGCCTCGTCGCGGCCGGCGCCGGCGCCGGCTCGTTGGCCGTCGCACGAAGCGCTCATGCCGCGGGCAGCGACATCTTGAAGATCGGTCTCGTCGGGTGCGGCGGACGCGGTACGGGCGCCGCCGTGCAAGCCTTGAAGGCCGATCCGAACGTGCGCCTGGTCGCGCTCGGCGACGTGTTTCCCGACGCCCTCGCGTCGAGCCTCGCCAACCTGAAGAAGACCAAGGAAGCCGATCGAGTCGACGTGCCGGCCGATCGCCAATTCACCGGCTTCGACAACTATAAGAAGGTCTGCGACTCCGGCATCGACGTCGTGCTCTTGGCTACGCCGCCGCAATTCCGCCCCGAGCATATGGAATACGCCGTCAAGGCGGGGCTCCATACGTTCGTCGAGAAGCCGGTCGCCGTCGACGCCTTGGGCGTCCACCGTATTCTGGCCGCGGGCGAAGAAGCGAAGAAGAAGAATCTCGCCGTCGTGTCGGGCCTGTGTTGGCGCTACGATTTCGGCGCTCGGGCCGCGTTGCAACAGATTCAAGACGGCGCGATCGGCGACATCTGCGCCATCCACGCGCAATACAACACGCCCGGCCTGCCCAAGTGGCCGATGCTCAAGCGCGAGTCGGGCTGGAGCGACATGGAGTACCAACTCCGCAACTGGTACTACTACACCTGGCTGTCGGGCGACGGCATCGTCGAACAGGCCGTCCATAGCGTCGACAAGGCCGGTTGGGCCATGAAGGACGAAGCCCCGATCTCCTGCATGTCGCTCGGCGGTTTGGCCTCGCGCATCGCCCCGGAACGCGGCAATATCTTCGACCACCACTCGGTCGTATACGAATACGCCGGAGGCGTCCGCGTGTTCTTCAATTGCTGCCAAATCGAAGGGGTCAGCGGCGACGTAAGCACCTACGTCATGGGTTCGAAGGCCAACTGCCTCGTCGAACGGCCGACCGTTACCGACCGCAAGGGTGAAACGCTCTGGCGTTACCGCGGACCGAAGAACACGATGCACCAGACCGAGCACG
>CAZWDN010000487.1:0-3631 GCA_964633125.1 uncultured Pirellula sp.
CGCGGTCGGAATCGTTCAGTTCGATCCAGGCGGCAACCGCCATGCAGACGATCATTGAAAGTATAAAGCCCGGCCAGCCCAGGTATTGGCTGACGAAAAAGCCGACCACGACGCCTACATACGCGCCATCCAATGCGCCGCAGGCTAAGCACAAAAGGCGATACGTCAAGTTTTGGAGCGGAGCCTCGAGGCCGCCGCTTTGCACGTGTCGCACCGCGGCCAACTGAAGTCTCCATCCCACGAGGGCTACGAGCGCCATCACCCCGACAATTGCGAAAAACCTTGTTCGCTCGAGTTCGAAGTACAGCTTCGCCAAAAAGCCCGCCACGACCAAGAAAACAAAAACCGACTTCGGCGAAGGGCTAAGCTTTCGTCGAGACTTCCGACGGCGCTCCCTCTCGGTCTCGGCAATTGCCGACGATGAATCATCCGCACGGCTAGCGCTCATGCGGTCATTCTACCGGTTCGCCCGGAATGTGTGCCACTGCCGGCTCGTCCGGCAGTGAATCGACGCCGACGAGCAAGAAGATCTGCAACACTACCGAACGGGATGCTTGTGGGATGGCGGCCGGTGCGATCATGGCAGACGCGACCGGGACCGGTTGCAACCTCTTGTCGACCCTGTTTGTGAGCAACTGGATCGCCCGGAATCTGCTTAACGTCGACTCGTCCGACCATTAGAATCGACCGCGTGTTCGGCGGTCGTCGTCGACTGGGCCTTGGGCTCATGGTCGATTCGTTTGATTGCTCGTTTCTCTACGCCCACATTCCTCCCGCGGGTTTCTATGAAAACGCTTCTTGGTTTCGCCCTGTGTTCGACGCTCTTGGTTTCTTTCGGTCCGGGGTTGCTGTGCGGCGGCGAGGCGCAGGATGCGCCCGGCGGCGGGCGGGTGATTTTGGTCGACGACTTTGAGCGGGCCGACGGGTCGGCCGTGAAAGACGGCATCGGCAACGGCTGGGAGACCAATAGCGCGAGTCGCGCGAAAGGTCATAAGCAAGTGACGCTCAAGAACGGGGCGATGTATATCGCCACGCATGCCGAGGCCAATCACGGCGCGTCGGTCCGGCACGAGGCGCCGTTTACCGACGGCTCGCTCGAGCTGCGCTTTATGCTCGAACACAACAGCGACATTCTCGGGCTCGACTTCGCCGATCTGGCTTGTAAAGAAGTTCACGCCGGCCATTTGTTCAAGGTGGGGGTCGGCACGAAGCGATTAGAGATCGACGACTCGAAGTTCGGCGGCATGAGCATAAAGTTCTACGAGCAGAAGCAGGCCCAGACGCTGACGCCGGAGCAGAAGAAGTTCATCGCGTCGAAAAAGAAACTCTTTCCGGTCGATCTTCAGGTCGGCACGTGGTATCGGATTCGGGTCGACATCGCCGGCGACACGGTCGACGTGTCGCTCGACGGCAAGCCGGTCGGCTCGTTTCGCTCCGAAGGCTTCGCGCATCCCACGAAACAAATGCTCCGCCTCGCGGTCCCGAAGCAAGCCGTGGTCGACGACGTGAAAATGGTCGCCCGCCGTTAAGGTGCCGAGCAAGTCGGCAACGGCACACGACTTCGGACGTTGTCGTTAGAACTCGACTTGGAAGCGCGTCGCGAAGATGTCGGTATTGCTGTTGCCGTGGATTGCGTTGTCGAGGAACACATGGATCCAGTTGAACTGGATTTTGGTGTAGGTGTTCCAGTACCAATTCAGGCCAAGCGTCGTATCGTTCATACGGCCCGGGTTGGGAACCGGCGGAGGGCCGCCGGCCGGCGCGCCGACGACGGCGTTGGGATTCGAAAGGTTCACGTAGCTCCAGCGTCCGGCGAGTTCCCAGGCGCCCCAACCGCAGACGCGTTCCTTGCGGCCGAGCGAAAAGAAGTCGGTGAACGGCGTGACGCGATCGAGCACGCCGGTCATGCGGTTGTAGGTGCGACTTTCGCCGGTGAGGAAATAGCCGGCTTGAAAGTAGGCGCCGTCGTAGTACACGTTCGAACCGGTAATCTGGTCGACCAACGTCCCCATATACTCGGCCTGAAAATTGAACGACCCGTACTGGCCGGCGAGTTCGAGATTAAAGATCTGAAACTGATGCGATGCTAAGCGACCGGTGTCGGCGAAGAACGGAGTGCCGTTGGCCGTCGTGCCGCCGCCGGCGGGGTCGCCCACGAAGAATTCCGGAATGACGCGGGCCTCATAGTAGTTGCCGCCCGTTTCGCTGCCGCTGATGCGGCTGTAGTTGTAACCGCCGCCGACATGCAAGAGGTAGCGGCCGTTGGCCGGTTCATCGTAGTGCAACAAGTGCGTGATGCGGCTCGAGAACGAAGCGCCGCCGGAATTGCCGATGTCGGTGGCGAAACGGTCGTCGCCCAGCGGAGCGTTGGCAAAGCCGCCGGTGCGATAGACGCCGTAGGCCCAGGTCCACATTTGGTCGTCGGATTTGTCGTAAGCCATCACGCCGACGCGGCGGAACGGCACGAACGCTTGGAACGGCAGCGAGCGTTCAAGGAATTGCAGTTGGCGTACCGACGTGAGTGCGTCCATACTGAGCGGCTGGCGATACTGGCCGATGCGCACGTTGCCGAGAATCGGCACATGGGTTTGCTCGCCCCAGACGTCCATGAAACTCGGACGGCCGGCGGTCGCGAAATCCATTTCGATGGAGTAGTTCGTAAACTCTGCGACGCTGCCGAGCGCCTGGAGACGTGCACGACGAAAGCCGACGCCGTCTTGAATGTTGCCGAGCGTCGTAACGCTGTTGGCGTCTTGCGAGAAGTAGCCGTCGTCGACATGCATAAAGCCGCTGAGTCGAGCCGAGGGGAAACTCGGCGAGTCGTCTTTCTTACCGAGCAAGCGTTCCAGGGCGCTGAGTCGCTGCTCGGAAGAAGGGACCGAGGGGTTGCCGTCGGCGACGACCCGTTTGGGGTCGATGAAGTGCCCGGGCTGCGCAGGGGAGGCGGCCGCGGAGGCGTCGAGCCGGCGTTCCGTTTCCGCGAGTCGCTTGAGCACGTCTTGATACTCTTC
The DNA here is from genome assembly GCA_964633125.1 of uncultured Pirellula sp. Lineage (GTDB taxonomy): Bacteria > Planctomycetota > Planctomycetia > Pirellulales > PNKZ01 > PNKZ01. The sequence goes on from CAZWDN010000487.1 coordinate 3,012, forward strand.
CCATGTGGGACCTGCGGGGGGCGCGGCGTATTCGACGGGCGTGAGCCCGAGCGGAGCAGTCGGCGGCGCGTCGTGGGAGGCGGCGACGCCGGAAACTGCGGCGGGCGGGGAAGCGTTATCGTACGGAGAAACCGGCGCGCCGGATTGCGCGAATGCCCAAGACGCCGAGGCCCACAGCGGATACGTCAGCGCGAGGAGCCGGCGCAGAGATGCTCGGTAGAAATGTGTCGACATGATCGCTCCCTCCATTTACGAATGCGGCTCCGCCGCACGCTTTTCGACGATCTTGCACATCGCCGCTCACAGAGAGGACCATCGGCATCCATTTCGCACGACGATCGTGCTTTCGGTAAACATTCTGTAACGCGCGGAGATTCGTTCCGTGTTGATCGGTAAGACTCCGACAAAGTGTCGCAAGCAATGTATTGCCGGCGACTTCGCAAAGAATTGGCTGCTCAGTTTCTGGTCGACCGCCGTTGCGGCCGGCCACCAAGAGGCGATGGTGCGACCGCGAGAGCGCGACTAGGGAAAGCGCTAGCGATCTTCGCCCGCGATTTCGGCGATAAGCGAGCCGGCGTTGTCGTCGAGTTCGCCGTTGGAGTCGTTGACGCGGAGATAGA
>CAZWDN010000488.1:0-3620 GCA_964633125.1 uncultured Pirellula sp.
TCTCCGGCCAGTTCGGTCGGTCGTATGAACACCAAATGGAAACGCTGCGGCATCACTTGGCCGTGATGTATCATCACCGGGGCGAAGTGTACGACAAGCAGAAGAAGCGCGAACTGGCCGACAAAGACTACGCCGCGGCCAAACGCTTCGGCTTCAATCCGGCCGAAGGCGTGTATTAGGCAATTGCCGCCGTCACTGCCGGCAGCGAATGCTCTTGGAGCTTTGCCTCGACACGGCATAAGATCGCGGCGTTCTCCGGCCTCGACTTTCCGTTTCTTCCCACAATATATACTCCCAGCGATGGATCGCGCCGGAGCACTCTTGAGCCCGCTTGTTCCGCCCGCCGCGGCGCCGCCGGCAGCGTCGTCGGCCGACGACGGCATCGAGTTCGTGCGTTGCGGCGCGATGCAATGGGAAGTGGTCGCCGAGTGGCGCGAGGCGATCCTCGGCGGCGACGGGCTCCCGGTCCAGCGCTGGTTGCGCGAAGGACGCGCCACGGCCGTGAAACGAGGCGCCGGACGGACCGTCTATCGGGTCGACCTGCCGCACCGTTCGTTCTTCGTGAAGCACCTGCGCGACGCCGGGCTTCTGCGTTCGGTGAAGGCGTTGTTCCGCACCGACGCCTGTCGGCGCGAGTTCGACAAGGCGCGCGAGCTCGCGCGGCGGCACGTGCCGGCCGTGATTCCGATCGCTCTCGGCTTGCAGAAGCGCGGCTGGTGGGGCAAGGAAAGCTTTCTGGTGACCGAAGCGGTGCCCGCGGCTTGCTCGCTCGACGAATACGTCGACGACCTGCTCCCGCGGCTTCCGCATCCGCAGCGCGTGTTCGCCTGGCGGCGACTATTGGACGCGGCGGCGCAGCTTTGCGCCGCGGCCCATGAAGGGGGCGTCTTCCACGACGACTTGCACGGCGGCAATATCCTCGTCCGGCGTGCGACGGCCGGGCCGGAACCGCACTATGAAACATCGACGGCGGCGGACGCAGTCGCGGCTCCCCAATTGTTTCTCGTCGACCTGCCGGGCATTCGCCTGACCGGACCGCTCGACGAAGCGCGCTCGCGCGAGAGTCTGGCGATGATCTGCGCCGGCTTTGCCAACCGCATGTCCGACGCGGATCGGGTTCGCTTCTGGCGAACGTATCTGGCGGCGCGGCCGTCGCTCGTGGTCGACGACGCGTGGCGATCGGCCTGCGCCGTGCGCGAGGCCGCCGTGCGCCACGGCCGGCGCATCGTGCGTCAGCGCGACAAGCGCGCCTGGGCCGACAATCGCGACTTCTACCGACTGCACGGCACGTCCGGCACGGCCCACGCGGTGCGCGAGTTGCCGCGCACGATGGTCGAACAATTGCTGCGCACGCCCGAGCGTTTATGGCAAGACAACATCGATCGGCCGGTCAAGCTCAGCCACGGCAGCCTGGTGGTGGAAGCGGAACTCACGCTGGCCGACCGCGCGATTCCCGTGGCCGTCAAGCGGCTCCGTCCGAAATCGCTCGGCAAAGCGCTGGGGCTGTTGTTTCGCCGCGGGCGCGCGCCCGAGGCTTGGTATCGCGGCCATGCGTTGTTGGCCCGCGGCATTCCGACGGCGCGGCCGCTGGTCGTGTATCAACCGGCAGGAGCCAAGCTCTTTCGCGAAGGCTTCCTCCTCACCGAATGGCTCACCGGCGCACAGGACATGCACCTTTACGGCTGGGACCTGGCGACCCGCGCCCCGCGCGAACGGACGCGCCGCTCCCGCGCCGCCGCCGCGGTACTCGGCCGCCTCGTCGGTCGGCTGCACGACCAAGGTTTTCAGCATCGCGATCTGAAAGGGAATAATCTGCTGCTGCGCGACCGCGGCGAGGACGTGGAAGCCTTCCTGATCGATCTCGACGGCCTGCGGCAGCGCCGCCGCGTACCGTTTGCCGCCTGCACCAAAGGGCTGACCCGCCTGGCCGTGAGCGCCGAGATGCATCCCTGGCTCTCGCGCACCGACCGATTGCGATTCTTGCAGGCCTATCTGCGGCAGATGGCCGAGAATCGGCGGACTTGGAAAACGTGGTGGCGCGCGATTGGCGCAACCCTCGCCGCGGCCCTCGTGGAAATCCGCGCGGCCGGCAAGCCGATCGCCTAGCCGGCGGTCGCGGTTTCCGCTTCGTCGAGTTCGTGCCGTGCCTTCTCGGCGAGCACCGCGCTATCAAACGCGGCGCTTTCGTCGGCGGTCATCGGCGATTGGCGTTGGATCTTCGCGCCGTCGTGCAAGAACGTGCAGTTGCGGCCGGCTTGCTTCGCGGCATACATCGCGGCGTCGGCCCGTTCGATGATCGCGTGCGCCGTTTCCCCGTCGCCCATCGCGGAAGTCACGCCGCCGCTGACGGTGACGCCGAGTTGCTGCTGAACCCTGGTGCGCATTCGTTCGCTGAAAACGCAGGCGCCGCGCAATTCGGTCTGCGGCATGATGACCACGAACTCCTCGCCGCCGTAACGCGTGACGACGTCGGTATCGCGGGCCGTTTCTTCAATGAGCTGAGCGACGCTGCGGATGACCTTGTCGCCGCCGAGGTGCCCTTGTTCGTCGTTAATGCGTTTGAAGTGGTCGATGTCGAAGATCGCCACGGAGAAGCCCATGTTATAGCGGTTCTTCATCGCTACGAGCGAGGCGAGCGTGTCGTCCATGGCGCGGCGATTGCAAATGCCGGTCAGCGGATCGGTGCGCACTTCGGAGAACGTGAGCAAGTGATTGGTTTGTTGCCGAATCTGGTCGTAGCAATGCGCCAGTTGCGTGGCGAGGTACATCGTCGGGCCGATGATCTCTTCGGCTTCGGTGCACAGTTGCTTCCAGGCTTCGTCGCTGTGCTCGTTGCCCAGTTGATCGACGCGCACTTTGAATCGGTCGAGGCTCGCGCGATGTCGGGCCAAGTCTTTGCGAATATCTTGGGCGATCGCTTCCAGGTTTTTCGCGACCCCTTGAGCGCGCTTGATTTCGCGTCGGGCCTGAGCTTCGGACGCCGGCGGGGTGTGGCGACGGATGCGGCCGACGACGTAGCCGAGCAGGGCGACGATGGCCAAGGCGACCGGGCCCGGCATCCCGAATTGCGCGATATCAAAGACGGCGAGCGGCATGATGATCGGAGGTTGTGGTCGCGAAGTGATGGTACGTGTTCGTCGCGCGCGAGTTCTCGCGACGCTAGTAAGCTTTCCGCGAGCCGAAGCCGCGCATGCAAAACGCTCCGAACGCAACGGAGGCGAGCAGCACCCAGAACCAGTCGCGCATATTGAGCGTGACGACCCAGTGCATCACGTCGCGATAGAGATTGCCGACCATAGGACCACTTGCCGTGAAAAGAAGAACCTTCGCGTAAACAACCGACACGGCAACTCTAGGTTATTCTGTGCGGTTGCGCGACAGAGTTGGTTCCGGCCGTGCCGCAGGTAATGAACGTGGCGAACGTTCCGATCGCAACGGCGGATCCCCTCGGCAGATCGCCCAAAAAGACGGGCTTCCGTTCCCGTTTTGCCTCCCTTGCGAGCCGTCCCGAGGAGGCTATAATCCAAGACTTCCCGTTTTTCAGGGGACGTAGCTCAATTGGTTAGAGTACCGGACTGTCGATCCGGTGGTTGCGGGTTCGAGCCCCGTCGTCCTCGCTT
>CAZWDN010000489.1:0-3616 GCA_964633125.1 uncultured Pirellula sp.
CCGCTGAGCTTTACCGTCCACGCCCGCTGCGATTCGCGCAGGCGCGACGTCTCCGCCTCCTCGAAGATCTCGGCATCATGAATAAACCGTTCGCTTGGGCCTACTTGTCGTTGTTCGTTGTTTCGTCTGCGGCTGCGGCCGCGGATGCTCCTATATCGTCGACCAAGCCGGCGGCCGCGCTCGCGCGCACTTGGCAAGGCATTCCCGGCCTCGAACGCACGCCGCGAGGCCGCGTGTTCGTAAGCTGGTTTACCGGCGGCTACAAAGAACCGGCGCCGCAAAACACCGTGCTGCTCGCGCAAAGCGACGACGCCGGCCGAACGTTCACCGCCCCGCAAATCATGGCCGGTCCGCGCGGCACGGGCCGGGCCTTCGATCCGACGCTCTGGATCGATCCGCTCGGCAGGCTCTGGTACATCTTCAATCGGGGCGATAAGGATACCGCAACGCACGACGTGTATGCCCGCATCTGCGACGAACCGGACGCGGCGTCGCTCACGTGGAGCGACGAATTTCGCGTCGGCTACGAAGCGCCGTACAGTTTCCGCATGAACAAGCCGACGGTGCTTTCCACCGGCGAGTGGCTCATGCCGGTGACGCACGCGGCCGAACCGATTCACGATTGGTTCGCCGGACCGAAGCAGTTGCAGGGAGTCGGCATCTCCGTCGATCAAGGGAAAACCTGGAAGCTGCACGGCGCGCTCGCGGCCCCGTCGTGGGCCCTAGAATGCATGATCACCGAACTGCGCGACGGCCGGCTCTGGCTGCTCACGCGCACCGGCGCCGGCTTCCTCTGGGAAAGCCGTTCGGCCGATCGCGGACGAACCTGGAGCGCTCCGAAGGCGAGCCGAATCGCCAACCCCGGCTCGCGCTTCTTCATCCGCCGTTTGAAGTCGGGCAACCTGCTGCTGGTGAATCATTACAAGAACAAGGGACGGAGCCACCTCACGGCGCAACTTTCCACCGACGACGGGCAGACCTGGAACGACGGGCTCTTGCTCGACGAACGGACCGGCGTCTCGTACCCCGACGGCGTCGAAGACCGCGACGGGCTCATCTGGATCACGTACGACCGCGATCGCCAAGGAGCCGGCGAAATCCTGCTCGCCAAGTTTCGCGAAGCCGACGTCGCGGCGGGTAAGAACGTCTCCGGCGACGTGACGCTTCGACAGGTCGTCAACAAGCTCGACAAGCCGCCGCTCGTGCCCGCAGGTTGGGACCCGGCGCTGGCCGGCGACCTTGTGATGCGCCGGCTCATCAACACTTCCGCCCCGCGCGTGAAGGGAGCGCACGACGCCGAATTCGTGTGCGTCGGCGACAAGGCGTACGTCGTTGCCGAAGCGAACGACGTCAAGGCCGGCGAAAGCGCAGGTTGGCCGTTTATTTACGCCACGCTGTCGATCGTCGACCTCAAGACGCTGAAACTGGAAACGGTGATCGACTTTGCCCGGGAGCACCAAAAGTTCGACAACGAGACGCTGCCGGCCGGAGCGTGTTTCGTGCCGCGGATTATTCAGAAAGACGCCGCGACCCTGCGCTGCTACTTCACCAGCGAAGATCCCGGCGAGCGACAATCGCAAATGTGGTATCGCGACTTCGATCTCGCGTCGGGCAAGTTCGCGCCGACGATCCACAAGGCCAAGCTCAAGACGGCGGCCGGCACGTTCGACATGCAGCCGCAATACTTCCACGCCGACGCTGCGGCGCAGGGCTTCAAGAAGCCCGCCGTCGATTCGTCGTTCTTCATTTTCGATTCGTTTAAGAAGTTCGACGGCCGCACCTACGTCGCGCTGAACAACTTCTCCGGCAAGCAAAACGCGCTGGCTTTGGTGCACGACGATCTGGCGACGTTCGAGATCGTCGGCAATTACAACGAGCCGCAATCGCAGCAGTTAAGCGAGTCGGCCGTGAATCGCCTGCCCGACGGCACCTGGATGGCGATCTGCCGCAACGACAAAGGCAATTACCATTTCACGACCAGCCCCGACGGCAAGACCTGGAGCGTCGGTAAGCAGGTACCGTTCGTCCAAGGCGGAGCGAATTCGAAGCCGACCTTCGACAAGTTCGGCGACCTCTACTACCTCGGCTGGCAAGACGCCGCACGCATCAACGGCGTCGGTCGCAGCGTGTTCAACATCCACGTCTCGCGCGACGGTCGGGCGTGGGAACTGAAGTACCGTTTTGAAACGCCGCAATCGTTCCAGTATCCCACGTTGCACGAACACCAGGGCGCGATCTGGGTCGCCGTGACGCAGGGCGACCGAGACCAGAGCCGCAAAGAGCGGATCATGTTCGGCAAGCTGGAAGACGTCGGCAAGTTCGAATCGCAACAAGGCGCCGAGCGCACTAGGTTCCCGTCGCCCCCGGTAAGCTCCGCGCTCTTGGAGCCCGGCGTAAAACTGTTCACCGATCGCGAATACCAAGTCGTCGAACTGCCTGCCGCCGTGCGCGGCTTGCCGTTTCTGCGAATGAGCATCGAGCAGACCGACGTGGAAGTCACCAAGCCCGGCCCGCTCTTCGCGCTCACACCGACGCCGCGGCCCGGCGCCGCGAGCCAAGTGCAACCGCTCCTCCACGCGGGGTTCACCCCGGTCGACGTGCCGGAGACGCAACTCTTCCCGGGCGACGTCAACCGCGTGAGCCTGTTTCGTAAAGACGTCGAGGCCGGCGAGCGCCTGAAGTTCAAGAAGCTGGTGCTGCTCGCGATGGGCCGGGAAACGCAAATCAAACCCTTCGTGCCCGCGCCGCCGAAACCTTGGAACGAGAACGCGGGCGAGAAGCTTTACAACGGCATCGTGCTCCCCGAGGTGTGGCCCCCCGAGCATCTCGATCCCGCTTCGGCCGAGCCGATGCCGGTACCGTATCTTCAGCATCCGCCGCAAGCGATTCCGATCGACGTCGGGCGGCAATTGTTCGTCGATGATTTCCTCGTCGAGTCGAGTACGCTGAAGCGGACGTTTCACACCGCGAAGAAGTACGAAGGGAATCCGGTCTTTAAAGCGGAGACCAAACGCGAACTCGGTCCGGCCGACGAAGGGGAGCGCGGCGAACGGGCCACGACGTTCCTAGGGCAGGGGGGCGTGTTCTACGACCCGGACGCCAAACACTTCAAGATGTTCTACGTCGCCGGCTGGCGCGGCCCGCTCTCGCTCGCCGTCAGCAACGACATGCTCCATTGGCAACGCCCCGAGCTCGGCCTCGCCGGCGGCAATGTGCTCCTGCCGCAAGGGCTGCGCTGGACCGGCCCGGTGCTGAAAACCGGCGGCTCCGACAACTGCGTCTGGCTCGATCTCAACGCCCAATCGCCGGCCGAGCGGATCAAGTTTCTCACCTGCTGGCTCCACGTACCGAAAGAGCAGCGCCCGCCAGGCTTCATGCACTCGCTCCACGTGAGCGACGGTAAGACTTGGTCCGACGCCGTGCCGACGACCATCGCCGCCGACGACTATTGCTCGTTCTTCTACAACCCGTTCCGCCAAAAGTGGTGCTTCAGCATCAAGCAAGGTACGAGTCGCGGACGGTCGCGTTACTATTGGGAAGACGCCGATTTTCTCCACGGCGCCGACTGGTCGAAGGCCGTCTACTGGACGAATGCCGACAAGCTCGACGCGCCCGA
>CAZWDN010000490.1:0-3614 GCA_964633125.1 uncultured Pirellula sp.
AAGGAAGGCTTCGGCATCGACGAAGGCCTGATGACGACCGTGCACAGCTACACGGCCACGCAAAAGACCGTCGACGGCCCGTCGAAGAAAGATTGGAAGGGAGGCCGCTCGGCCGCGATTAACATCATTCCGTCGACGACCGGCGCCGCGAAGGCCGTCGCGCTGGTGTTGCCGGAAGTGAAAGGGAAGCTCACCGGCATGGCCTTCCGCGTGCCGACGCCGACCGTCAGCGTCGTCGACCTCACGGTGAAGACCACGAAGGAAACGTCGTACAAGGAAATCTGCGCCGCCATGAAGAAGGCGAGCGAGACGTACCTCAAGGGCGTGCTGGCCTACACCGAAGACGAAGTTTGCTCCAGCGACTTCATCCACGACGCCCACTCCAGCATCTTCGACGCCGGCAGCGGCTTGGAGCTCAACAGCAAGTTCTTCAAGCTCGTCAGCTGGTACGACAACGAATGGGGCTACTCGAACCGCTGCGTCGACATCGTCAAGGTGATGATGAAGTAGAGGCTAGAGTTAGAAGCTAGAAACGAAGAAAGGGCCGGCGAGATTTCGCCGGCCCTTTTCTTTTGTTGTGACTGCTTACTACCGCCACTCTCCTACCGCAGCATCGTCGGGCCGCCGAGCGCGGGGCCGAGGAGCGGTCCCTGCTGTTGTGGAGCTTCTACGGCCGGCGGTGGCGACATCGGCGGGGCGGCTTCAAAACTCGGCAGCGTCAGCGGCTTGGGCGCCGGCAACGGGCTCACTTTCGGGCCGCCCCAGCGGAGCGGCGTGCCTGAGGGTTCCGGCTGCGGCACGGCCAGCGTCGCGCGATCGGGCGCGACGTTCACGGCCCCCGCCGGTTGCGCCCCGTTTGAAGGCGAGCGCGTCGCCGTCAACGGCACCGGTTTCAGGTCTTGGCTGCCGTCGCCCGCGGCCGCCGGGCCGAGATCGATCTTCAAATCCTTCTCCGCTTGGAAGCGGCGGCCGTCTTCAGTCGTGAAACGCACGAAGAGCTTGAGTCGCGAATGGGTCGGCGGGACGTCAGGCCAAACGAGTTCGAAATGCAAACCGGCCGAGCCGCCGGCGACCGCGGGTCGATACGTCGCCGCGGCGTCTTGCGCCGTGAAATCCCAACGAGCGTAACGCCCTCCCTCGCCGACGATCGCCGGATCGATGAGCACGAGCGAGACGTCGCCGATCGTCGGCACGACCTGACCGCGAGCGTTGCGCGGTTCGAGCAAGATAAACACGCCCTCGTCGCCCGCGGCGCCGTCGCTATTCCAACCGCCGCTAGACCGGTGCAAACCGATCGACGTCACGTGGAGATCGCCGGGCATCTGTTCGGGGCCGACGGTGACCGGTTCGGCGCTCGTTTCGCGTCGCGACGAATCCGGGCCGGGCATCTCGACGCGCGGCATTTCGCTCGGCGCGCGAAACTTAGGCGACGACATTTCCTTTATGATCGGTTCGGCCTTCGGCAGGCCGGTCGCTTCTTTCGGCAAGAGTTCGGCCAACATTTCGGAGAGCCCGCCCCCCGAGACCTTACCGCTCACGCCGCTCGGCAAGCCTTCGGGCTTGTCGGGATCGGGCGGCGAAAGGACCGGCATCCCGGCAAACGGCGGCGCCACTTCCGTACGCATCCCCATTGGCAATTCGACTTTCGGCGGCGCCGTGTCTTGTTGAGGAATGTCCGCGGGATTCAGCGTCGGCGCGCCGGTGGAAGGCGCTGCCGAAGGGGACGCAGGCGCCGGAACAATCACGCTGCGCGGCGTGAAGAGCGTGCCGTCGGGCAGAAGTTGCGACGGCGCGGAAGACGTCGGCGGGCAGAATTCGCCGTCGGGCAAACGTCCTTGCAAGCGCTCGAGCGTGCGCTGCGAATCTTCAAGCTTGGCTTCGAGTTCGTAGATGCGATCTTCCTGCAAACGCAACTCGCGCTCGAGCAACTCGCGCTGCGCCGCGTTTTGGCGACAGCCGAACGTTGCCGTGAGGCAGAGCAACAGCAAGATGGCGCGACGCCGGAAGTCCATTTCGGCCCGAGAGTTGACGAGCAAGGTCGACCGCCGCGAATCCGTCCGCGGACAGGGGCGGAATGGTCGCTTTTTTGCCGGCCGGCGTCAACGGCAAGCTGCCGCCGGCGGGCGGTGCATTCCGGGCGGTGCACTGCCGGCAGACGCGACGCCGGCAGCCGCTACCGCGACGACTTTCGAGTTCGCCCGCCCGGCCCCTGCTTCGCGGCCCTCTCAAGCTCGGCGGCCGCCGCCTCGTCGGGCGTCATCCGTCGAAAACGCACGCGATACGCCTGATGTCCCGCGGCGAATTGTTCGGCGTAAAGGGCCTGAATTTCGGCGAGCAGAGCGGCTGCGGAGGCAAACCCGTCGAGCACGGCATCGTCGTCCGTCAAATCTTCCAAACGCACCGGGTCGACGGCCGTGATCCAAATGTACCCGACGCCCGGGATGTAGCTCCGCTGTCCTGCGCGGAATCGGCACACTTTCCCAAGCCGCACGGTTTGCGTCTTCGTGCCTTCGCGCAAGGCATCGAGAAATTTCTTCTTAAAAAGCAACATGCGGGCCAATTTATGGGACGGCCGCCGGCCGGGTCAAACTTTCGCACGGTCGGCACGCGCGCAGGCCGCCGCCGTTTGCATGCCGCAGGAGAGCGAATTATGCTGCGGTCCGCCGCCGCATTGGATACCGCACCCTTATTCGGAGAACGCCGAGCCATGAAACGCCGTGAATTCTTACAAGCCGCTTCCGCCGCGGCATTCGCCTCGTCGCTGCTCGGCGCCTCCCGTTCGTTCGCCGCCGCGCCGCGTCGCAAGATTCTGTTCTTCACGAAGAGCGCCGGCTTCCAGCACTCGGCCATCGCGCGCAAAGAAGGGACGGACCTCGGCTTCGCCGAGAAGACGCTCATCGACCTCGGCAAGCAACACGGCTTCGACGTGACCGCGACGAAAGACGGCAGCGTCTTCGACGGCGACCTCGATCAATACGACGCCTACTTCTTCTACACGACCGGCGATCTCACGCAGCCGGGCACCGACAAGAACCCGCCGATGTCGAAGGCCGGCAAACAAAAGCTGATCGACGCCGTGGCCGGCGGCAAAGGCTTCTTGGCCTCGCATTGCGGCAGCGACACGTTCCACTCCCCCGGCGAACGCCGCGAAGAGCAGAAGCCGGCGGACCTCGATCCGTACATCGCCATGCTCGGCGGCGAGTTCATCAGTCACGGCCCGCAACAGAAGTCGCGACAACTCGTGAAGTCGCCCACGTTCCCCGGACTAACGGGCGTCGGTGAATCGTTTGAGATGCAGGAAGAATGGTACTCGCTCAAGAACTTCGCTCCGGACCTGCACGTGATCTTGTTGCAAGACACGCAAGGGATGATCGGCGAAGATTACGAGCGCCCGCCGTTTCCTTCGACCTGGGCCCGCCAACACGGCAAGGGACGCGTTTTCTACACGTCGATGGGACATCGCGAAGACGTTTGGACGAACCCGACGTTTCAACAGATCCTGCTCGGCGGCCTCGGCTGGGCGACCGGCAATACGGAGTTCACCTTGGCAGGCAACCTGGAGCAAACGGCGCCGGGCGCACGGATCATGCCGCCGCCGAAGAAGCCGAAGCCGG
>CAZWDN010000491.1:0-3593 GCA_964633125.1 uncultured Pirellula sp.
CGGGCATCATGATATTGAGCTGAAACTGGCCGCCGGCGGCGCCGGAAATCGCGATGGTTTGGTCGTTCCCCATCACTTTCGCCGTCACCTGCATCATGCTTTCGCACATCACGGGGTTCACCTTGCCGGGCATGATCGAACTGCCGGGCTGGCGATCCGGAAGTTGGATTTCGTAGAACCCGCAGCGCGGGCCGCTTCCGAGCCAGCGGATGTTGTTCGACACGTTAAAAAGCGTCACGGCGACGACCCGCAGTTGCCCGTGGCATTCGACCAACGCATCCCGCTGCGCGTTGGCTTCGAAGTGGTTCGCGGCTTCGACGAACTTCAAGCCGGTTTCTTGCGCCAGCGCCGCGCAGGTTCGCTTGGCGAATTCGGGATGGGTGTTGATTCCCGTACCGACGGCCGTACCGCCGACCGGAAGCTCCAGCAAGGCATCCGCCGCGCGACGGGCCCGATGGATCGCCAGTTCGATCTGCCGTGCAAAGCCGCCGACTTCCTGGCCTAGCCGTAGCGGCGTGGCGTCGGCCAAGTGCGTGCGGCCGATCTTGATGACCTTATCCCACTCGGCGGCCTTTCGCGTCAGCACGTCGCCGAGCCGCGACAGAGCCGGAATCAAATCCTTGACGATCGCCAGCGCCACGGCCACGTGAATCGCCGTCGGAAACGTGCAGTTCGTGCTTTGCCCCATGTTTACGTGGTCGTTCGGATGCACGGGCTTGGCGAGCGCGAGCCGATCGCCGCCGAGCATTTCGATCGCACGGTTCGCGATCACTTCGTTGGCGTTCATGTTGCTCGACGTGCCGGAGCCGGTCTGGTAGACGTCGATCGGAAACTCCGCGTCGAACTTCCCTTCGGCCACTTCCCGGCACGAGGCGAGCATCGCTTCGACTTGCTTGTCGTTCAGCGGGTTCTTGCCGGTGCCGGTGAGCTTGCCGAGGTCGCGGTTCGCGATGCCGCAGGCGAGCTTCACGAGGCCCATCGCGCGAATGAGCTGCTTCGGCAGCGGCTTGCCGGAGATCGGAAAGTTCTCGACGGCCCGTTGCGTTTGCGAAGCGTAGTAAGCGCGAGCCGGAACGCGGACTTCGCCCATCGTATCTTTTTCAATGCGGAATTCAGACATGGCGGTGGAATCGTGAAGGTTGGAGGATCGGGCCTCGCCGGCGAGGCGCGGAGAATCAAGCGTGCGACAGCCGCTGATTATACGAAGATTGGGCGGGCGAACGAGGGGCTGCCTTGGCGTGCATTTACGTTGGGTTACCCCTCACCCCCGGCCCCTCACCCGCCAGGGGCGAGGGGAGACCGCGCGCTTCTACCAGGCGCGGGTGCGCAGCAGCGCTTGGTGTTGGCGAAACGCTTCCGCCGCCGCGCAGCCGGCCTGCGAGCCGCGGGCCGCCGCTTGGCGCACCAGCAGATGTTCGAGCGGCGTATAGTCGCGATCGCCCGAGCGCTGCAACTGGCTTCTGTGGCATTCCAACATGCGGCGTTTCAGATCGACGTAGTCGGACACGTCGACGTAAAACGTCGGTTCGAAGCCGAGCATCTCCAAGGCGTCGCAAAACCACAGGGCCGGCGGCGTTTCCAACGGCGGCGACGGCGTGCGGTGCCCGCGCGATGAGCAGAACCAAGAGGCCGATTCCGCCAAGGCCGAGGCGGCGCGATGGTCGGCGTGATAATCGCCGGGAGCGTGCGCAATGACGAGCGTCGGCCGAAAACGGCGAAAGATTTCGACCAGCCGCATGCGCGAGGCGTAGTCGTCGGTGAGTTCGCCGTCGGCGAAGTCTCCGTACATGGTCTGCGCGCCGAGCAATTCCGCCGCTTCCGTGGTTTCCTGCTTTCTCTGCCGCGCGAGCTCGGCGACCGGTGTCACCGGCTGACCTTTGTCGCCGCGGCACAAGACGCAGAGGCCGATCGCCGCGCCGTCGGCGCGGGCGCGCGCCAATGTGCCGGCGCATAAGAGTTCGGCGTCGTCCGGATGCGCCATCACGGCCAAGACCCGTTCATCGGCAAAAGATAACTGCACCGGCATGCGTCACTCCTCGGATGTCCGTTGGTTTCGGATGCTCAATCGTTCGCAAAGGGTTAGGGCTTCAAACCGTCGAGCGCCACGATCGCCGCGCGGTCGACCGATTCTTGCGCCGCGTTGCACATGCCGACCGACCAACGGCCGTCAACGGCCGTCGCCCGGGGCGTGCCGCCGCGGCGAACCACGTCGACCATCATCGCCATTTCGTCTTCGAGTTCAAATACTTCGCCGCTCGGCCGCTCGATTCGGACCTCCTGCACCGTTTCGCCGTCGAAGTGCTTGAGAAAGTGCGTCGGGTGGAGTGTTCGATCGAGCGCGCCGCTCCAGCCGGCCCAAATCGCCCCTTTGGTGCCGGTCACCTTCACGGTTTGGTGGTGTTCGAAGGCGGCCAAAGTCTGCGTCACGACGGCGTACGCCCCCTGCGGAAAGTGCAGAATGGCCGAGAAATTGTCCTGCAACTCCGGATGGTCCGCCTGCCTGGAATTCGCGCGGGCATACACGTGCGTCGGCTCCCCGACGGCCGACAAATACCAGCGGGCCAAGTCGAAAAAATGGATCGGCTCTTCCAGAATCCAGTTCCCCACACGTTTGATGTCGTACCGCCAGCCGCCGGCTCCGAGTCGATACGGCTTCCGCGACAGCTCGACCAAGGCGTAGAGCGGCGTGCCGATGCCGCCGGCGTCGATGATCTCTTTCACCTTGCCCCACAGGCTCGACATTCGCAATTCGTGGCCGACGGCAATCGTCTTGCCGCTCGCGGCCGCCGCCGCGCGGAGCTGGTCGCATTCGGCGACGGTCACCGCCATCGGCTTTTCGAGCAATAGATGTTTGCCGCTCGCGAGCACGGCGCAGCCGATCTCACAATGCAAGTGGCTCGGCACGACGACGTCGACGACGTCCAAGTCTTTCCGCGCGAGCAGTTCGCGATAGTCGGCGACGACGGTCGCCGCGGGAAACGCCGCACGGGCCGCAGCTTGCGACTCCGGCGAACGCACGGCAATGGCGCACAACTCGGCGTCGGCCGTCTTCGCGATCGCCCCGGCATGAAAACTTCCCCACGCTCCGTAACCAATGAGACCAAATCGAACCTTACTCACTGCACTGACTCCGGGCGTTTAGGTTTGATACGAACCCTTCTCCCTCAGGGAGAAGGTGGCCGAAGGCCGGATGAGGGTGACGATGCTATTCGATTGGTTAGGCCGACGGCTCAGCAGCGTCACCCTCACCCCGGCCGCTACCGCGACCGGCCCTCTCCCGGTGGGCGAGGGCTGACCGCAACTTTACTCCTGAATAACCTTCAGCATCCAGACTTCGCGTGATCTTACCGCCGGGCGGATTTCGCCGCTGGCGACGATCCAACCGCCGTGCCACTTGACGACCGGCGTGGCGACCGGGACGAACGGCGCCTTGCCGATCCATTGCCACTGGTCAGCCGCCGTGTCGTAGCTGTAGACGTTCTTCGGGAAGCCCGGATGATCTTGCGGCGGCTTGTGGCCGAGGCTTGAGCCGTCGTCGCCGCCGAAGACGATGATGCTCTTGCCTGCGACGACGGCCGGCACCGGCGCGGCGA
>CAZWDN010000492.1:0-3576 GCA_964633125.1 uncultured Pirellula sp.
TTGACCAGTTCTTTTTTGCGATTCGGCAGGCCGTACGCCGACGCACGAACTTTTTGTTTGGTTCGGAACTTTTTAGTTCACGATGTTTCGCGGTGCGCGCCTGGCCGACCATCGGAAAAATTGGCGTCGCCGGTCGGCTTCGAGTATGCTGCCGGCTCCCGCCCCTTGTCTCCAAGAATCTCCTTCCCGCCTTTTTAGGAGCCCTCGGATGAATCGCCGCCAATTCCTCACCCATGCCGCCCAGGCCGGAATCGCCGTCGCCGGAAGTTCGCTCCTTGCGCCGCGTCCCCGCGCTCGGGCCAAGGACCTGGCGAACGGCCGGATCACCGTTTGCTGCACCGGCGTCAAAGGGCGCGGCAACGGGCTTTTCAACAGCTTCGGCGCGGCCGAAGACGTCGACGTGAAGTACGTTTGCGACATCGACTCGCAAATCCTCGGCTCGCGACAGGGGGAATTTGAAAGCAAGTTCAATCGCCGTCCCGAGGCGATCAGCGATTACCGCCGCGCGCTCGACGACAAGCAGGTCGACGCCTTGGTGCTCGGCACGCCCGACCATTGGCACGCGCTGCCGACGATCCATGCCTGCCAGGCCGGCAAAGATTGCTACACCGAAAAGCCCGACGGCCACAACCTAGTGGAAGGGCAAGTCATGTCGGCGGCCGCGAAGAAATACGGCCGCGTGGTGCAACTCGGCACGCAGGCTCGGAGCGACCCGTCGCTGCACGAACTGCTCGCCTACGTGAAGCAGGGGGTGCTTGGTCGCGTCGTCATGGCCAAGGCCTGGGAAAGCATGCAACAGAAGAACCTCGGCAAGCCGGCCGATTGCGACCCGCCGGCCACGATCGATTACGACGTCTGGCTCGGTCCCGCGCCGAAGCGCCCGTTCAACCCGCTGCGGTTCCACGGCAACTGGCGCTGGTTCTTCGACTATGGCGCGGGCGATCTGGCGAACGACGGCGTGCATCGCTTGGATTTCGCCCGCTGGTTTTTGGAAGCCGCAGTCGAAGGCTCCGGCGAGAAGCCGATCGGCCTACCGCGCAGCACTTCGGCGTCGGGCGGCAAGTATTACTTCGACGATGCCCAAGAATGGCCCGACACGATGCTCGTGACTTACGACTACCCGGGCCGGCTGCTCACCTACGAGATGCGCGTTTGGGCCCCGTATCCGATTGAAGGGGAAGCCGAAGGCGCGGCGATTTTCGGCGACAAGGGCTACCTGATCATCGGCGGCAAAAGCTGGCGGCACTTCGGCCCGAAGGGCGTGCTCATCAAGGAAGGTACCCGCGGCGGCGATGCCGATAAGGCCCACGTGCGTAACTTCCTCGATTGCATGCGCTCGCGCGCGAAACCGAACGCCGATCTGGACACGGTCGGACGCCCGTCGAGCTTGCTCTGCCACATGGGAAACATCGCCTGGCGCGTCGGCCGGACGGTGAAGTTTGATTACGACAGTTACAGCTTCATCGGCGACGACGAAGCCAACGCGCTGCGTACGCGGGCCGAATATCGCAAACCGTACGTGCTGCCGAAGGTCGAAGAAGTGTGATGCGAGCCAATCGAACGACGGCGCGGCCGTTCAAGTTTGCCGGCTCGCTGTAGTTCGTGAATCGTCGGCGTGTCGCCGTCGGGCCGCGCTTGCGGTCGGCCGGCGGCGACGCCATTATGAGAGGCCCGCTCGAGTACGCCCCACGCCCCCCGCGCACGTGAATCGCTATGGCCGTCCAGGAACCTATCGCCGCCGATCAAGCGGCCGAACTCGCCGCGTTCACGCCGCCGCATCCCGGCTCGCCGCTGATGCCGCGTTGGAACAAAGGGGAATTGCCCGAGCCGCCGGTGTTTTCTTGGAAGAAGATCGCGGCCTTCGTCGGGCCCGGCCTCGTCGCCGGCGCGTCGGCGATCGGAGCAGGGGAGTGGCTCAACGGCCCGCTCGTCTGCGCCAAATACGGCGGGGCATTGCTGTGGCTCGCAACGCTGAGCATCCTCGGCCAGATCGTCTACAACATGGAAGTGAGCCGGTATACGCTCTACTCGGGCGAATCGATCTTCACCGGTAAGTTTCGCTCGTTACCCGGCCCGCTGTTTTGGCTCGCCATTTACTTGGTGCTCGATTTCGGCACGATCTTTCCGTATCTCGCGGCCCAAGCCGGAACGCCGATCTTCTATATGTTTGCCGGGCACATGCCCGACTTGAAGAACGCCGCCGATAAGCAATGGCTGCAGTGGATTTCGTACGGCGTGTTTCTCACGGCGATCGTTCCGCTGATCTTCGGCGGCAAGGTCTACAACTCGATTCGCGTGCTGATGACGTTCAAGATTTTCGTCGTCATCGGGTTCCTCCTGGTGCTGGCGATCTTCTATTCGAAACCGTCGACGTGGATCGAGATCGGCAGCGGCTTCCTCAAGTTCGGCAGCATCCCCGTGATGGCGGGAGAAGACGTCAACGGCAACGGAGCGCTCGATCCGGGGGAAGATTGGGACAACGACGGCCGCCTCGACGGCGTGGAAGAACGCGTCGACCGCAACCACGACAACTACATCCACGACGCCGGCGAATACGTCGATGCCGACGGCGACGGCCGGTACGACGGCTACAAGGCGGTGAACATTTTCGTCTGCCTGTGGGAAGGGCGACCGATTCCGATGCCCGACTTGAGCATGATCGCCATTCTCGGCGCCATGGCGGCGCTCGCCG
This sequence comes from uncultured Pirellula sp., assembly GCA_964633125.1. GTDB lineage: Bacteria > Planctomycetota > Planctomycetia > Pirellulales > PNKZ01 > PNKZ01. The sequence goes on from CAZWDN010000492.1 coordinate 2,693, forward strand.
GCAACGGCGGGCTCACGAATACCAACGTCAGCGGCTACACGCGCGATCAAGGCTGGGGCATGGGGAAGCATGTCGGCGCGATTCCGAGCGTCGTCGGCGGCCACTCGGTGAAACTTTCGCACGTCGGCATGGTGTTTCCCGTCACGCCCGCGAGCCGCAAGCGGTTCGCCGGTTGGTATCGCCACATCTTTCGCGACCAGTTCTTTCTGTTCGGCATCGCCAGCTTCATCGGCCTGGCATTGCCGAGCATGCTCTCCGTGCAGTTCCTCAATCGCGGCACGGAAGTCGATAGCTGGCTCGCCGCGGGAATGACGGCGCAAGGCGTGCACGACGCCGTCGGGAGCCCGAAGCTCCTGGCGGATTCCGCTTGGTTCATGACGCTTTTCTGCGGCTTCGTCGTCTTGGCGCTGAGCACCACGACGACGGCCGACGGTTATTTCCGCCGCTGGATCGACGTGCTCTGGACCGGCCTGCCCGCGTTGAAATCGTGGAAGCCGCATGCCGTGGGACGGCTCTACTTCGCGATGCTCTGCACGTACTGCGTGACGGGCCTGTTCGTGTTGGCGTTCGTGCCGCAGGGCATGATCATGAAGTGGGCGACGAACATCTACAACTACGCCCTCGGCTTCAGTTGCGCACACGTGCTCTATGTGAACACGACCCTGTTGCCGAAAGAGCTCCGGCCGAATTGGTTCATCCGCGCAGCGCTCGCAACGGCGTTCGTCTTCTTCACGACGATCGCCGTCATTACGACGATCAACCTGATCAAGTTCGGAAAGTAGTCAATCGGAGTCGCACGGAATGGAACGGATGCGTTAGTCGGCGACGGCGTACTTGGCGATCGCATCGCGATTGAGTTCGATCCCGAGGCCGGGGCCTTGCGG
>CAZWDN010000493.1:0-3515 GCA_964633125.1 uncultured Pirellula sp.
ATAGCGGAAACCCGTAGCTCGGGGTAGCCTTGCCTACCTTCGAGCAGGTGGCGGCGTGGCACGGCGGCGGTAAGACGCGTCGCCGATGGGGATTCCTGGCGTCGGATCGACTTGTCGCATGCACCGCAGATCGCAAGCCGCCGCCGTTCGCGCAGCCGTGCGGCATCATCAGCCGCTGGTGATCGTGTTGGCCGTCGTGGTGGCTGGAATCGTGTTCGATCGGAAAGTTCCGACTCCCCTCGGCGTTTGGACGGCGGCCGCCATCGTCTCGCTGCTCGTGTGGTTCGCGGCCCATCGCGGCATTCGCAATCGCGCGGCGGCTTGCGCTTTGTTAGTCGCGTGCGGCTGCGCGGCAGGCGCTTGGCATCATTGTCGCTGGCATCTTTTCGCGGCCAACGATATCGGTTGGTTTGCGGAGGCCGAAGCGCGTTCCGTCGCCCTCGAAGCGATCGTTCGGGAAACTCCGCGCGTGATCGAACCGCCGACGGTCGCGGAAGATGGACAACCGCAAGGTTTGTTGATGCCGCCGGGCTATTCGCCCGACTCGCGCCCGCGAACTCGGTTCGAGATTGAAACGCTGGCGTTGCGCGACGATGAAACCTGGATTCCGGCGGTCGGCCTAGCCGACGTGCAGATCGACGGAAGGCTGGAGCACGTCAAGGCCGGCGACCAAGTGCGCTTTTTCGGCCGCCTTTCCGCCTCGCCGCAAGCCGTGAATCCGGGGGAGTTTGATTTTGCTTCCCATTATCGAGCCGAGCGCAAGCTTTGCATCGTGCGAGTCGCCTCGCCGCAAAGCGTGAGCGTCATAGCGCAGGCTTCGTGGTGGGATCTCGGTTCGCATTTGTCGCAAATGCGCGCGGCGGCCCATCGTACGTTGTTGGCGAACGTTCGCCCGGATCAGGTCGGCTTCGCTTCCGCATTGCTCTTGGGGTATCGTGATTTGCTGGCCCGTAGCGACAACTGGGCCTTCTTTCGCACGGGGACCGTGCACGTGCTTTCAATCTCCGGTTTGCATATCGGCATGCTGGCGTTGTTTCTGCATGGGGCGCTGCGCATCGGTTGGCTGCGGCGGACGACGGCGATCGTCGTCACCGTCGGCGTCACGGCGGCCTATGCGCTCGTGATCGATGCGGAGCCGCCGGCCGTGCGGGCCGTGATGGTCGTGGCGTTGGTCGCGGTGGCGTCGTTGTTGGGTCGACGCGCGCTGAGTTTCAACGTGCTCGCGGCCTCGGCGTTGTTGGTGCTGGTCAATAATCCGTGCGACTTGTTTCGCGCCGGGCCGCAGCTTTCGTTCTTGGCGGCCGCCGTTTTAGCCTGGCGCGCCGAACAACCTCGCGTTCGCGAGCCCGACGATGAAGCAATCGCAAAGCTTGGTCGTTCGCGCATGCGGGCTCGGTTCGACGCACGAACGCGAGCTTTCGGCGAGGGATTGTTTTTGTCGACGCTCATTTTTCTCGTGATGACGCCGCTCGTGGCGTATCGATTTCACATCGTGTCGCCGATTTCGTTGTTGCTCACGCCGCTCTTAGCATTGCCGGTGGCCGTGGGATTGTTCAGTGGTTTTCTCACGTTGACGATCGGTTGGCTCATCCCGCCGCTAGCGCCAATCTTTGGAGCGGTGTGCGGCTGGCTGCTCTGGTTGATCGACTTCGCGGTCACGCGTACGCAGTTTTGGAGTGGCGCCGCATTTTGGCTGCCGGGGCCGGCGTTATGGCAGGTTTGGGCATTCTATGGATTGGTCGCCGCATGGATGTGGCTGCCATCCCGACGCTATTTGCGCTGGGCTGGAGGCGTGGTCGTCATCGGTTGGTGCGTCGTGTGTCTCGTTCCTCGGCACAACTTTCCCGCCGATGTGGCCATGCGCACCACGTTCATTAGCGTCGGCCACGGATTGTCGGTGCTTGTCGAACGTGGCGACGGGCAGACCTGGCTCTACGACTGCGGACGGATGCAAAGTCCGGAAGGGGCCGCGCGTTCGATCTCTGCGGTGCTCTGGACGCGAGGAGTTACGCGACTCGACGCGCTCGTTATTTCCCATGCAGATGCGGATCATTACAACGGCATTTCCTATGTGCTCGAACAGTTCCGTGTCGCAAAGTTGGTGTTGCCGAGGGTTATGCGAACCAGCGCGCCGGACGTATTCGCCTACCTGGAGTCGGAGGCCGCGAAAGCCGGCGTGCCGATCGTCGAAGTTTCCGCAGGTGATGTTCCACTGCCGAATTCGAACGTCGCCACGTTGCAGCTTTGGCATCCGCCGCCCGAAAGTATGGGGAGCGAGGAGTCGGACAATGCCGACAGTATTGTCGCCCTCGTGCAGTGCCATGGTCGGCACATTCTGCTAACCGGCGACGTTGAAGGAGACGGACTACGACAAATCTTGAAGCGCCCGCGGCTCGATTGCGACGTGATCTTGGCTCCGCACCACGGCAGCAGTCGGAGCAATCCGCCGGGGCTGGCTCAATGGAGCACTGCGGAATGGGTCGTCGTTAGCGGCACGGTCGACGCCGGCGGTATTGTGCGGACGGCATACGAAGCGACGGGGTCCAGCATATTGGAAACGACGGAGGTCGGGGCTGTGACCGTGGAAGTTCGCACCGACGGTCGTTTATTGGTGGAGACGTTTCGCGGGCCTTGAAGCGGGGATTTGCCGCCCGCTGCGACCGAGTTTGGGTTTGTATTTAGGTCGATCGCCGGTATTTGCCGAAGTAGACAACTCCCCCGGAGAACGGCAATTGGGGGCTCAATCGCCAGATCTGCGGCTGCTTGGGGAATTGGGCGGTTTTAGCCCCTTCCGAAGGTGGTTCCCTTTTGCGGTTGAAAAACCCTTGACGCTTGTTACATTTAGCTCTTTAAGTTGTTGTTCTAATTCACAGTAGGAAGAGTCCTGGCTTCGGCACGTGGTTCGGAACGGAGCGGAGTAGCGAGTCCCCCGGGGCCGCAAACTTCGGCACGGTAAGAACTTCGAAGCCGAAAGGGTCGACGGAAGGTTGCCGAGGCGTGGTGCCCGGCGGCTCGTCGCGAAAACGAACGTTAGGTGGACGGTAAAGCACAGATGTCGATTACCAAAGAGCGCAAGCAGACTTTGATCACGGACTTTCGCAACGGTGACACCGATACTGGGTCGCCCGAGGTTCAAATCGCGCTGCTCACTAGCCGCGTCACTGAATTGACCGAACACCTCAAGACGCACAAGCGCGACTACTCGAGCCGCCGCGGTTTGCTGGGCATGGTCAGCCGTCGTCGTCGTTTGTTGGACTACCTGAAGAAGGTCAATCCGCAGCGGTATCTCAACGTGATCCGCCGGCTCGACATTCGCAAGTAGTTCGGCGCAAGTAGTTCGGCCCTCTCGTTCGTCGCGCAGTGTTTGCTTGGGGTTTGGGGTTACTCGGCTTCTCGGCCGTCGTGCCTGAAATCCGTCACGGCAAACCCGGAATCCCTCCGCCCAGAGCGCGTGCTGCCAGGACGCAGCAAAGGTAGGGAGCTACATTGGCAAAGGTAAGAGTAGAAAAGCAAAT
>CAZWDN010000494.1:0-3510 GCA_964633125.1 uncultured Pirellula sp.
CCGGGCAGACCGTGCAACTGAAGGTGACCGCCTTCTGGAAAGACGGCACCAGCGAGGACGTCACTTGCTTGAGTCGCTTCCGTACGAATAGCGAAGCGGTTGCAGAGATCGATCAGTTCGGCAAAGTGACTTCGCTCGATAAGGGAGATACCCACGTCGTCGCCTTCTACGACAACGGCGTCGTGGCGGTGCCGGTGCTGTTGCCGATCCACCCCGAAGTGGTCGCGAAGTACCCGCCGCAGAAGACGCCGACCAAAATCGACGGGCTGATCGTCGACAAACTCAAGAAGCTCGGCATCGTACCGTCGGATGTTTGCAACGACGTGGAGTTCCTGCGTCGCGTCAGCCTCGACGTGGTCGGCAGCTTGCCGACGCCGGCCGAGGTGGAGAGCTTCGCCGCCGATCGTTCGTCCGACAAACGGGCCCGGAAGGTGGAGGAACTGCTGGCTCGCCCCGAATACGCGGCTTGGTGGGCGACGAAGCTCTGTGATCTGACCGGCAACAATCCGCAACAAATGGGCGATAACAACTTCCGTCAGGAACAGTCGCTGCAATGGTATCAATGGCTCGAGGCGCGCCTGAGCGAGAACATGCCGTACGACCAAATCGTCGAAGGGATGTTCTTGGCGGTGAGTCGCCGGCCGGGGCAGTCGTTTGACGACTACACTCTGAAGTCGACTCATTATTTGCGCAAAGACGCGCCCGAGAGCTTTGCCGACTCCCCGTCGATGCCGCACTACTGGTCGCGCAATACGTTCCGCAAGCCGGAAGATCGCGTGCTCGGGTTCAGCTACGCGTTTCTCGGCATTCGCATTCAATGCGCGCAATGTCACAAGCATCCGTTCGACCAGTGGACGCAGCAAGACTACCAGGAGTTCACCAAGTTCTTCACGCGCGTGAACTACGGCTACGATCGCGACGCGCGCGAGACCGCGACGGCGTTGGAGGAAAAGCTGGGCCTCAAGGGGAAGAACGGCGCGGAGCAGCGCAAGATTCTCATCGAGACGGCGAAGAAGGGAGACCCGATCCCGTTGCGCGAAGTGTATCTGACCCCCGCGCCCCCGCCGGTGAAGCCCGCGAAGTCGAGCGGAAAGAAGAATGCGGAGCCGGTGAAGACGGTCGCCATGCGACAGCCGGCCCGATTGCTCGGCGCGGAGACGTTGGACTTGGCGACGCTCGACGACCCGCGAACCGCGGTCATGGACTGGCTGCGTCGCGAGGACAATCCGTTCTTTGCGAAGGCGCTGGTTAATCGCATTTGGGCGCACTATTTCGGCCTCGGCATCATCGAGCCGGCCGACGATTTGAATTTGGCCAATCCGCCGAGCAACGGGCCGCTGTTGGATTATCTGTCGCAAGGCTTTGTTCGCAGCGGCTACGATCTGAAATGGCTGCACCGTGAGATCGTTTCGAGCGCCGCATATCAGCGATCGTGGCGGACGAACGAGACGAACGACGGGGATCGCCGCAATTTCAGCCATATGCTGCCGCGACGTTTGCCGGCCGAGGTGGCTTACGACGCCGTGCTGCAAGCGACGACGTCGTCGAAGAAGCTCGCCGCCATGCACGACGCCGTCGAGAAACGAGCCATTTCCCATGCCTCGACCACCGGGGCCGTGAATCGTTATGCCGTGCAAGTGTTCGGCAAGCCGGAGCGAGCCACGACCTGCGACTGCGAACGTTCCGGCGAGCCGACGCTGTTGCAAGCAGTGTTTCTGCAAAACGATCGCGAGATGTTGCAACTCATCGAACGGGGCGGCTGGCTCGCCGAGGTGGCGCAGCAATGCCGTGAACCGCTTCCCGGCTCAGGCACCACGGTCAAGTCGAAGGGGAAACAGGAACCGGTGACGGATGCTCTGCGGAAGGAACTGATTCAAGAAGCATTCCTGCGGACGCTTTCGCGCGAACCCGCCGCCGACGAAGTAGCCAGGGCTCAACGACACTTCGCGTCGACGGCGACGACGAGCGAAGGGGTTCGCGATCTCCTCTGGGCTTTGCTCAATACGCGCGAGTTTATCGTTAATCACTAAGGCTGCCGTTCTGATCTGCTCTGACCGAACCCACGATCCATCCACAATCGCTCCGAGGAGCTTTCGCTATGAATCTTCCCCTTGCCAAGAATCTAGGTCGCCGTGAGTTGCTGAAGATCGGCGTACTCGCCGGAACCGGCCTGTCGCTCGACGGTTATTTGCGCCGCGCCGGGGCGGGCGAAGTGCGCGGCGGGGCGACGGCCAAGTCCGGCATCTTGATTTATCTCAGCGGCGGTCCGAGCCACATGGACACGTTCGACTTGAAGCCCGACGCGCCCAACGAGTATCGCGGCGAGTTCAAGCCGATCAGAACGAACGTCGCCGGCCTGGAGATCTCGGAGCACTTGCCGAAGCTCGCGAAATGCGCCGATAAGTTCGCACTGCTGCGCGGCGTGACGCACGGCTTGGCGGCCCACGAGTTCGGGCGCGCCTACATGACGACGGGCAACGCGCCGCTCGCCTCGTTGACCTTCCCGGGCTACGGCTCGGTGATTTCGAAGGAGCGACCCACGCTGCCGGATCTGCCGCCGTACGTCGCCGTGCCGCGAACTCCGGAAACGGCCGGCTATCTCGGCGTGCAATACACGGCGCTGAGCACGAGTTCGACGCCGGTGCGCGGCCAGCCGTTTACGGTACGCGGCATGGCTCTGCAAAAGGGCACGCTGGCCGCGGACGTCACGCGACGGCGGGCCTTGCTCGACGATTTGGACGGCGCGTTCGCCTCGCTCGGTGACAAGGACGATTTGCTCAAGGGGCTCGACCGCTTTTCGCACCAGGCCTACGACATCATCAGTTCGTCGCGTAGTCGTGAGGCGTTCGATGTGAGCAAGGAGTCGGCGAAGGTCGCCGATCGCTTCGGCGACAGCGGCTTCGGACAGAGTTGCTTGTTGGCGTGTCGGCTGATCGAAGCCGGCGTGCGCTTCGTGACGTTGGAAATCGGCGGCTGGGACACGCATCGCGACAACTTCACCGCGCTCAAGGATCGCTTGTTGCCGCAACTTGATGCGGGCGTCAGCGGGCTGTTGACCACGCTTGCGGAACGCGGCCTACTCGACTCGACGGCCGTGCAAATGTGCGGCGAGTTCGGGCGGACGCCGAAGATCAACAAGGACGCGGGGCGCGATCACTGGCCGCGGGCGATGTTTACATTGTTGGCCGGCGGCGGCATGCGCGGCGGCCAAGTGCTGGGGGCGAGCAATGAAAAAGGAGAGGTGCCGGCCGACGGCACCGGCATTTCGCCCGACCAGATCGCCGCCACGTACTTCCATACGTTCGGCATCGACTACAACATGGAGTTCCACGAAGCGACCGGTCGGCCGATCACGCTGGTACGGCACGGTTCGCTGATCAAGGAACTGATTTAGCCGCGCAGTCGGCGGAACAGAGGTCGCCGTCCGGAATTTCGCTCGCTGAACGTTTCGAAGCGGGCGTTGCGAATCCAGACTTCGCTGCCGTGGTCGGTGATCATCAGCTTGCCGAC
>CAZWDN010000495.1:0-3504 GCA_964633125.1 uncultured Pirellula sp.
AGCACTTCATAGCTCCCGGTGATCATCCGTAGTTCGTGCTTCGTTTCGCTCATAAGCGCCGCCCCTTCGGCGATCTTGCGCACGCGCGCGAAAATCGCTTGAGCGTCGGCCATCTTCGCGGCGCGGATGTAGTACCAGCCCTCGGCTTCCTGCGGTACGACGTTCGGTCGCTTGCCGCCGTTGGTGATGACGTAGTGCATCCGCGCCGTCGGCGGGACATGTTCGCGCAGATAGTTAATGCCCGAGTTCATCAGTTCCACGGCATCCAGCGCGCTGCGTCCTAAGTGCGGGCTTCCGGCCGCGTGCGCCGAGATGCCGGTAAACCTGGCGCGGAAGCGGATAATGGCCAAGCTGGTGCGCATCGACGCTTGATTGGAGGAACCGGGATGCCAATGCAGGGCGACGTCGACGTCTTTCATCTCGCCGGCGCGAATCAGATAGGCCTTCCCGCAGCCTCCCTCTTCGGCCGGACAACCGTATACGCGTAGCGTGCCGGCAAGTTTGTGCTTTTGCATGGCGTCCTTGGCGGCAACGGCGGCGCCGATGACGGCCGCGCCAAAAAGATTGTGCCCGCAGCCGTGACCGGCGACTTGCCGGGGCAGTGGCTGCATGACTGGTTCGGCCGCTTGTGAGAGGCCGGGGAGCGCATCGTATTCGGCCAGTAGCGCGACGACCGGCTTGCCCGCGCCGAACTCGGCGACGAACGCGGTGGGCATTTCGGCGACGCCGCGGCGGACGGCGAAGCCGGCTTTCTCCAGTGTTTCAGCCAAGAGCGCCGACGAGCGATGTTCTTGAAATGCCGGCTCCGCGAACTCCCAGACTTGCTTGCCGAGCGAACTTACAAGGTCGGCGCGCGCGACGACGCCGGCCCGAGCCGTTTGCTTCGCGGTCGACGGAGCCTCGTCGGCCGCTTGCGCACAATTGCCGAGAGCAAGAACGAGAGAATACGCGAGCGATGCGGTTGCAAATCGGATGTGCATGAAGTCACCGAGTCCGGCGGAAAGGAAACAAGACTGCGACGACTAGTTTAGTACAAATCCGAAGAATCCGAAGCGAGCGGCGGGGTTTATCCCCGTCGTCTGAGAAACGAAGCAGACCGCGGGGATGAACCCCGCGGCTTGCCCGGAGATCTTACGGCAATTCGCCGGCCGCAGCGCGGCGTTTGTCGTCGGGCGGGGCGACTTCGTCGACTTCCGCGGCGACGAACGTTGCGGCGGGGGTGGGAAGTTCGGTGAGATGCATGCCGATGTCGCTGCCGTCGGCTCCGCCGCGCAGCGCCTTTTGCGGAGGCGTGCCGTCCGCCAAGGAGAAATCACTCGGTTGCACGGAGTGAAACGACAAGGTCGAGGGGAGCGGCCGAAGCCAACGGATTTCTCGCCAAGCGGCTTGGAATTCACGCTGCGGGCCCCATTGCGCTCGCCAGTCGTCGTAAGTGAGCATCTGCGCGACGTCGTCCCCCGAGGCGAGCCGCCAGAAGTTCTCCGCCTGATATCCTTCGTAGAAGGTGCGCTCGCCGGTCCATTGGAACGTGTTGAGGAAGTCGTTGCGGACGTCGATGCCGTCGTAGTCGACGAGCGGCGCGCCGGACGTGGAGAGTAAAATGGAGTCGGCGCAAAAGACCGCAACATTCGGTACGAACGGGGTTTCGAAGCCGTCGGTGATCCGGATCAAGCCGCCGGCGGTGACGGCCGTCACATGGCTCAGGTCGAACCGCACCTCGGTCTCGGCGTTCTGCGCTTGGCCGCCCGTTACGACCAGCGCGGATTCGCCGACGGCGAGCAGGCCGTTGTGCCAGCGAAGCGCGACCGGCTGCATGTCGGCGACGCGCAAGAGCGACGCTTCGCCGCGAACGACGCAATGCTCCAGGGAAACGTCGACCGCTTGAGGCGCGGCGGCGGCAGGCGCGGCCTCGCTCGGCATGCGCATGTTCAGCATCGCCGGCGAACCCGGCGGCAAGCTCATCGCAATGACGGCGACGTCCGGATGATAGGTCTTTCCTTCCGACGAAGCATTACGAACGGTGAGCACGCATTGCTCCAAGCCGAGGTAATCGGCCTGTTGCAACGTGAAGAGCGACCATTGATCGGCCGGCAATTCTTGCGGCGAGGGAACGTCGAAGCCGATCTCCATTTTCACGAACGAGAGCCGGCCGCCGACTACGGCGATCATCGAGTGCGGCAAGTTCGGAATGGCCGCTTCCGCCGGACGGAATCGCACGGACGGCTTGTAACCGTCGCCGGCGCGGACCGTGATCTTGAGGTTGTTGAGCATCAGCGGACGTTCGACGCGCTCGCCGTCGTAACAAAGCTCGATCACGTCGCCGTTCTTCGCCGCGAAACAAGCCGCGCGCAGGCTTGTGAATCGTCCGGCCTCGTCGGGCGTGTCGCAAACAACGAGCACCCCTTCACGCGGCTCGGGAAGTTTACGCGCCGCGGGAACTTCGGCAGGCGCGGCGATTGCGACGGCGGGATTGGTCGTCATGGTCCCGGCGCTGCCCGCGGGTGCGGGCGCTAGCGGTGCCACGATCTCGGCGGCGGTGAGCGACGGACCGGTGCCCGATGCCGTCGCGGCCGGCGGCGCGGCGGCCGTGCCCGAGGCGACTGCGGGAGTAATGCCGGACGCGCCGTTGTTGGCGGGATTCTGGAGTCCCGGGTCCTTCCAAGCGGAGTTCCAACGGTTGTCGGCGCGGCGATCGACCACTTCCAGGCCGATGACGACTGCCAAGAGCACGGCGATCGGCAGCATCCACGGGAGATGCCGTTGCCAAGCGGAGAGGTCGCCGCCGGTCGACTCCCACTTGGTGGCGAGCCGCACTTCGTTGCGTTGGATGCCGAGCCGCTCGGCTAGGTGCAGTAAGTCGGCGATCAGGTCGGCGGGTGTTTGATAGCGGCGCTGCGGATCTTTGGCCAACATCTTGCGCAGGATCGTGGTCACCGCATCCGGCAAGCCGGGATTGTATTCGCGCGGGTCGATCGGGTCGTCGCTGTTGTGTTGCAACAGTTTTTGCAACACGGTGCCTTCGGGAAACGGCGGCCGACCGGTGAGCATGAAGTAGAGCGTGCAGCCGAGCGAGTAGATGTCGCTACGGACGTCGGCGCTGCGCGGATCGCGCGCTTGCTCGGGGGAAATGTAATCGAATGTGCCGAGCGTCACGCCGCTGGCCGTGAGATCTTCGCCTCCGGGCTTCAGGCCGTGCAGGCGCGCCAGTCCCATGTCGACGAGCTTGGCCTTGCCTTGGCTGTTGATGATGATGTTCGACGGCTTAATGTCGCGATGCACGACCTCGCGCGTCGAGGCGTGGGCCAAAGCGTCGGCGATTTGAAGCGTGTAACTGAGCGCGTCGTCGAGCGGCAGCACGCCGCGGCGATCGACGAGTTGCCGAATGTTGACCCCTTCGATGAACTCGAAGACGATATAGTGTAAGCCGCGATCTTCGCCGACGCTGTGGACGCGGGCGATATTGTCGTGGTCGAGCCGGGCCGCGCTTTGGGCCTCGTTCTTGAA
>CAZWDN010000496.1:0-3424 GCA_964633125.1 uncultured Pirellula sp.
GCCGCCGCCGCCGCCCATGCCGCCCATGCCGCCGCCCATGCCGCCCATGCCGCCGCCGCCCATCATGCCGCCGGCACCGCCGCCGAGGCCGCCCATGCCCGAAATACCGCCTTGCGGAATCGGAATGACGAGGTCGGCGACCGGGTAGACGCGCGTCGGAGTCTTCGTTTCGGCTGCGGTCTTCGTCGTGATAACGAGCACTTCGTTTTCAATGACGTACGTCAGAGCTTGCTCTTCGAGAATCAGGCGGAGCGCCGACTTGAGCGTCAGATCCTTCAACTGCTTATTGATCAACGTCTCGCTTCCCTTACCGTCGGCGGTGAGGGCCGCGTTATCGAGTTCGATGTTGATCTTATGGCGTAGTTCCAAGTCGGCCACGACGTCGCCGAGTTGCGTATCGAGGTATTGCACCTCGGTCCGCTTGTCGAGTTCGTCGAGAATCTTCGTTTCCGCCTCATTCGATTGGGCCAAGCTGATGCGATCGAACTTCTTGCGCTTTTCGGTCAACAGTTCCCACGTATCTTTGGCGGGATAGAGAATCGGCGTATCGTCGGCGAACGGCACGGCCGAACGCTCGATGGACAAGAGATTGAGGACCAAGCCCTGCTGGCGCGCTTGGCGCTGCGCAATGGCGGTCTCATAGGCATTCAGGTCGAACGCGTAACGCATGCCTGCCGTCACCGCCGGAGCGTCAGGAGTCGAATCCAGCGCCAAGCGGGCCGTGTTTTCGGCGTCGCGATAGCGGCGTTCGTCCATCAAGTCTTCGAAGCGGGCCATCAGTTGCTCGGTCTTCTGTTGGTTGCCGACGAGGTCGCGATAGAGGCGATCTTGTTCTTGTTGCTTCGCCAACACCGACTCCAACTGGATGCGTTGTTCTTCGGCGAGCTTCGCTTGACGATCGGCCGTGCGGAGACCGGTTTCAATTTGCTCCAGCAGTTGCGTCTTGACGGCCCCTTCGAGTTCGGGGACGCCGAGCACGCGCTCTTGTAGAGCCTTGAGAGCGGCGCGAGCGGCATCCGGATCGCGCCCCATGATGCTGCGGGCTTGGTTCAAGCCGTTTTGCACTTCGGTCGTCATGATCTGGACGATGACTTGCGTCTGGCGACTCGCTTCGCCGAGCATCCCGCCGGGGGCGACTTCGCCGTCGGCGGGCGCCGCAGCAGCCGGAGGAGCGGCCGCCGCCGGTGCATCGGCGGCGGGTGCGCCGGGAACGGCTTCGCCGGCCGGAGGTTGGAAGTTGATGAGTTTCAGGTCGTGCGCGCCGCCCGCCTTCCCTTCTTTACGAGCCGTGAGCACGGCCGTGCGGATGGCCTTGGCTTCGCCGTTGGACGGATCGAGCCGCAATGCTTCGGCGACCAGCTTTTCCGCCTGATCGTAGCTGCCGACCGCGACGGCTTGCTTGCCCAACTGCAGCAGCGAGTACGCTTCGACGTTGACGAGGCGACGCATTTCCTTCAAGCCGCTGGAGCCGACCGTCGGCAACGCGAGGCCGCCGTCTTTGCGGGCCAAGTCGATGAGTTCGGGGAGATACGAGTGGTCGTCGGCCGTGGCGACGGGAGCCGTCGTCCAGGCGAGCGAAACCGGCTTGCCTTGCACCGACGCTTCGACCGTGATGCTAACTTCGGCGACCGGCTTACCGAGGCCGACCACGACCGTGTCGCGGTTGAAGCGGAGCGGCGGAAATTGCTTCGGATAGAACTCCGTGACCGAATCGGGGAGCGTTACCTTCGTCGGCCAAGCAACCGCGCCGGTGGCGCTTTCGGCCAAGTAGCCGCCGAACTGCTTACCGTTGAGGTTCTCGCTATCGACGAGCAGCATGCCGCCGGTATGGTTGGCCAACACGCCGAGCAATTGGGCATCGACGCGCGGCCCGACGGCGAAGCTGTTCACCGAAATTTGCTTGGCGACCAATTGGTCGATGCCTTGCTGCATCTCGGCGCTTGCGACGAGGCCGCCCAGGCTCATGCCGTCGCCGATATACACGGCGGCGCGAGTCCGATCAGGGGTGAGTTCTTTGCCGTCGAACGAGGAAATGGTCGCGGACACGGCTTTGTGCATGTCGGTCGTGCCGAGCGGCGTGCGCGCACGTAATGCGGCGAGCGCGGCTTGCATTTCGGCGGAAGCGGGAGCGACGAACGTGGGGGTGAGCGGGACGGCGTCGATATCGACGGCCATCAACCGGACGTGGTCGTTCTCACCGAGCGATCCTAAGAAGAACTCCAGGGCATCGAGCCCCTTGTCGCGGAAGTGGTTGACTTGGCTCGCCGAGGTGTCGAATAAGACAACGATATCACGGGCCGCGGGGGCGGCCGGACGCTGATCGGCGCCGGGCAGCACGGCCAAGGCGAAGTATTCCGAGCCGTCGGCCGCGGCGAAAGTTTCCATTCGCGCGGCAGGCGCTTGAGCCCAAAGATGGGCACCGGGCGACGCGACGCAAATGCCCAATACGGCACACGCCGAAGCAACGAGGCGGAGGCCCATTCGCGAGCGACGAAGGCTCATCGACATTTCAAAACTCCCGGCCAAATAACTCATGGAGGTAAGCAATCACGGAATCCGCTCGCGTGGCAGAAAATGCGGACCGCCGCTTGAGGAGCGGATTTCCAGGAAACTTGCCTGGAAACGCCGCCAAAACAGGGCAGGCCAACATCCATCCGAACGGAGGGGACGCAACTAAGCGTAGAAGTGCATCGACCCGAAGGTAGACAGTTCTACTTTACGCAGCTTTCCCAGGGTGTGCCAATAAAAATCGCGGGATTTGTGGCACTTAGTCGAGGTGGGCCGCCAGTTTACGTCTCTGAGATGGGATGGGTCTGAGCAGGGGAAACCGAAACAATGGCGCTCGTAGCGACTATAGGGAATTTCCGATCCATCGACGCGGCTGACACATATCAGGACAGGGCCCCCGCAGAAAACGCAAAACGCCGGAGGTAGAGGGCCGACACCCCCATCCTCCGGCGAAGCGTTGCTGACGCGACGAATTCGACCTCGAGCCGAGTGCTCGGCCTATTTTTGCGTTTTCGAGGGGAGCTTAGCGCTCAGGTTCGACGACTTGGACTCACCATGGTCCGAAGCCCAACCGGCCACGAAAAGGTCTAAGTACCGCTGAATTGACGACTTGCGGAGCACTTCGATCCGTTCGATCAGATTATCGAAGGCTCGGGCGACCTGAGCCATTCCGCCGTCGATGCTTTTAGCCGAAGCAATCGGAGCCTCGACCGTCGGGGCCGCATAGTACGATCCCAGCAGTGCGGTACCGCTCTCAGCTACGTGGAGAGCCGGGGTCCAGTAACCCTGCGGGCCGACGATCCCTTGGGACTTCACATCGACTCCGGGGCGGGAAACCGACGTCCCAATGCGAATCTTTGCAGCCGATGCCTGCGACTTTGCTACGTTGCGGATCGTCGGTAGACCGCCATGGGCA
>CAZWDN010000497.1:0-3408 GCA_964633125.1 uncultured Pirellula sp.
GTGCCGCTCCCTCCGCCCGCGCCTTCGCCGGCGGCTCCGCCGGTGCTGCCGCCGGAAGGTTGGCGTTCGCCCCCTTCGCTGCCCTCAATGCCGTGGCCGAGCAGGTTGAGCACCTCTTCGCGCACTTCTTCCAGCTTCAGGCCCAGGTTCATCAGCACCTGCGCGGCCACTCCTTCTTGCTCGCGCAACAGGCCGAGCAGGATGTGTTCGGTGCCGACGTAGTTGTGCCCGAGGTTGCGAGCCTCTTCCATCGAGTATTCGATGACCTTCTTGGCCCGGGGCGTCTGCGGCAGCTTGCCCATGGTGACCATATCTGGTCCGCTTTGGACAAGCTTTTCGACCTCGAGACGGATCTTGCGGAGATCGACGTCGAGGTTTTTCAACACGTTCGCCGCGACGCCGCTTCCTTCCTTGATGAGGCCGAGCAGCACGTGTTCCGTGCCGATGTATTCGTGGTTGAACCGCTGCGCTTCTTGGTTGGCAAGTTGCATCACCTTCCGCGCGCGATCCGTGAAACGTTCGTACATGTTCGAACTCCGTATGCCGTACTAACGCAAAACTTCGCTCTTCTCGCTAATCCCGTCCGCCGACCTTTACTTCTGCCGACACTTTGCCGCTTACTACTCTGCCACCAACAAAGCCAGGAGCAAGCGACTACCTTACATCTACGTACTAAGCCGCGTTTCGGGTCGCGCGGTTTAGCCCGGCTGTATCGGCTGCGGCGCCGCCGTTCGCGGAGCCCGCAGTCATCGAAAGGGTCGCCGGCGCTTCGCCGTCGTCCGTCGCGATGCCGGAATTGTTCGCTAATTCCCCCGCTTCGTCTAGGGAGCGCCGTTCCAGGGCGATTTCCAAGGCCCATTTTTCGGCCCCATCCACCTTGACCAGCGAATCAAGTTGGGCCTTCGCATCGGCCGACCGGCCGGCATGGCGGAGCACCGTGGCAAGTAATAGCCGCGCATCCACATCCTGGCGTCGCCGGCGAATCAGTTCCGCACACTTCGCTTCGGCGGCGATCCAATTCATTTGCAAATAGTCGTGAAACGCCTCGCTGTAGAGCGTTTGCTCGGCTTGAAAGGCGTCGGCGGTGCGCGTTTGTCGTTTGTTCCAGCGGCGGCTTACCACAAAGCCCGCGACCCAAAACCCGGCAATCGCAAGCCAGCCGGTCCAGATTCCGACGGTCGGCAGCAGATCGGTGTATAGGAAGGAGACGAGCACCTGAAGGTTCAGGGCCAAGGCAAAGGCGGCGGCCCAGACGAAACCGGCCCACTCGCCGCCGTGCCAGAGTTGCGGTACTCCCGGCCAGGCCCAACCGTAGGTCGCGGTTGCACTTGCGCGACGTCCCGTTTGGCTCGTTCCGCTCATAACTGCGATCCTTCTTCCTCGGGGAATTGCTTCCCAAATGGCTATCCGTAGCGGCCGGATTCTAGCTCCGCTCCGCCGGACCGACAAGGCAAATAAAAGCACGGTAAAGGGTTAGGAGCAGACGCTCCGTGTTCGACGCCCCACGATGGTTCTTCGCGGCTCGTCGGTCGCTTTCTCCTCCACTTACGTCGATTGGTCAGACCACCCGCTGCGTACATAACTCCGGTTATGTACGCACCCCTTGTGGGTTTTGGGGTTGTGCGTACATAAGCCCGAGTTATGTACGCACGGCCGTGTCGGGCCGTCGACGTAAGTCGGCCAAGTTGTAGTCGCACTCCGTGTGCCGTCGGACGCCGCTCCACTTCGCCGCAAGGATTCAAACAAGCTACCAACCCCCGGGTACGTTCCCGCCAAAGCCGAAAGCCGATCTGCTCACGGCACGCGGAGTGTGCCTGCAACTTCGCACCACCCCGCACCGTACCAACCCCGCCGGCCGAACTCCAGCCGACTTTTGGCCGGCCAATTCGGCTCTGGCCGATGATTGCCCCCTGTGGCACACTTGGTTTATGAGTTTTCAATACACGCCCGCCGCCGAACGGGCACTGCATGCCGCCGCTTGCTGGAGTGACGCTGCCGCAGGTTCGGAGATTGCGCCGCCGGCCTTGTTGCTGGGCCTAGCCGAGCAGGCGGAATGTCGAGCCGCGAAGTTGCTGGAACGGGTCGGCATCGACATGGAGGTGCTGCAGGCCCGGCAGCCGACGTTGCAACGCCGCGATCGGTCGAACTTCGATCAGGGGCGAGTTTTCCTTTCGCATGAAGCGGAAAATGGTCTGCATGCCGCGCTGTTGCGGCTCGACGAAAACCCGCGTACCTGCCAGCTTGCCACGGAGCACATATTGCTGGGGTTGTCGCTGGGAGATGATCCGTTGGCCGTGTGGCTGCGCGAGCAGGGGATCGACCCGTCGGCGATGGAAGCCGAGATTTGCGCTCGCTACGGCATCGACCATTCGCCGATCTCGATCGATTTCGACGAGCCCGCGATTCCATTAAGCGAAGTACCGCAGGCGGCTGCGGCGGCGCCCGCATCCGGACGCATTGGCTTGTTGCGCATTCTCGACGCCGCCGCGAATCGCGCAGGCGAAGCGGTGCGCGTGGTGGAAGATCATGCGCGCTTCGTGCTCAACGACGCCGCGCTGATGCGCGAATGCAAAGAGATGCGCCATGCCTTGGCCGCGGCGATCTGCGTGTTGCCGCAAGCGGAACGCTTGGCGGCCCGCGATACGACGGGGGACGTCGGCACCGAGATCTCGACGCCGTCGGAAGGTCGCCGCACGGACGTCGACGATGTCGTGAGCGCCAATCTGCGTCGATTGCAAGAGTCGTTGCGAAGTCTGGAGGAATACGGCAAGGTACTCGACCCGGCGCTGGGGCGCGCGTGTGAGCAATTGCGGTATCGCTCCTACACGCTGCAAAAGCAATTTGCCGAAAGGACCGGCCGGATTGGCGGCGAGCTAGCCGACCTTGCAACGCTTGACGACCGCCGCAGCCGCCTCGCCGCGGCCAAGTTGTATGTCTTGGTCGACGGCCGTGCGTCGGCGGAAGCCTTTGCGTCGCTCGTCGAACAACTGATTGCCGCCGGCGTGGACATTTTGCAACTGCGCGACAAGACGCTCGACGATCGAACGCTGCTGGCCCGCGCTCGGCAACTGCGCGCGGCCACGGCCGGCGCCAAGACGCTCTTCATCATGAACGATCGGCCGGACCTCGCGTTGCTCGCCGATGCCGACGGCGTGCATGTGGGCCAGGAAGAACTCACGGTCGCCGAAGCGCGCGCGATCGTCGGTTGCGGGCGGTTGATCGGCGTGTCGACCCACTCGATCGAACAAGCCCGACAGGCGGTCGCCGACGGAGCCGACTATCTCGGCGTCGGTCCGACGTTCCCCTCCGGCACGAAACAGTTCGCGGAGTTCCCGGGCTTAGCGTTCGTTTCCGTGGTGGCCGGCGAAATCGAACTTCCTGCGTTCGCCATCGGCGGCATCGACCTCG
>CAZWDN010000498.1:0-3391 GCA_964633125.1 uncultured Pirellula sp.
AACGCTCTCTCCGTGTCGGCCGGCGACGGCGTCGCGGTCAGCGAAGAAGCGTCCCTAAAACTCCGGAGCGAATCCGGCGCGGAAGTAATGCTCTTCGACCTCCTGTAATGCCGCCCTGATCGAACTCTCCTTTGGCTCCCCTCGCCCCTTGCGGGAGAGACTGTGTTTAACCTCCCCTCTCCCCTTGCGGGAGAGACTGTGCTTAACCTCCCCTCTCCCCTTGCGGGAGAGGGGGCGGGGGTGAGGGGTCAGAATCTCGATCCGCTTGAGAACTGCAAACCGCGTCCCGACTCACTCACCACTCACCACCAAACCCTGAACCCCGAACCCCGAACAAGGAACTTCTCACATGCAAACCATCGCTTCCATCCTCGGCCGCACGATGCTCGCCACCATCTTTCTCATGAGCGCCGTGGGAAACAAAATCCCCAACTTCAGCGGCGTCGTCGCCTACATGACGGGCGAAGGGGTCCCGAGCCCGAGCTTGATGCTCGCCTTGGCGATCGTGTTCTTGCTGTTCGGGAGCGTCTCAGTGATCCTCGGCTACCACGCCCGCTTCGGCGCCGCGTTGCTGTTGGTGTTCCTCGCCCTGGCGACGTACTACTTCCACGACTTCTGGACCTTCACCGGCCCGGACAAAGACGCCCAAATGATCCAGTTCATGAAGAACCTCTCGATGATGGGCGCGATGCTCTTAGTAATCGCCAACGGCCCCGGGAAAGGAAGCCTCGACGGCCGCCGCGCGTCGACGTCTTAAGCCGCGGCATTTCCGGCTCCATCGGCGACCACGGCCAAGGAAGGCGGGCGTGCGCGTTATCAAGAAACTATCTATCACGCACGGCGGCGAGTAAAATGCCCGCAACCGTCGGCTAAGATGGGACTTACGGCAAAACGGGGTCTGCGTGATAGGACGCAAACTTGCCGTCTATAGGTGATAGACAGAAACTACGTAGCAACATAGTTCGGCGGCTTGGACATTGGCAATGCGATACTTGGTCCGATGTCACAACTGCTCCCATGGAGACTTCGCGTGTGACGATCTGCGCGACGATCAGCTATGTCCGTACTGCCAATCGGTTCCGGCGAGCTATACGGATAATGGCAAAGAGTTTTGCTGGTTGCATCGGGAGCCGATTGAGGGGAAATATCGCGTTGCTGACAATTTCCTCTTCACGACTTACGGATGGCGTGGGCAAACGTCGCGGTTCCCAAATGCCAAGCTTTACGAGGCGTACGGTAACCAGCAAAGCAACAGCTTTGGCGCATTCTGTTTGAAGTGCCAAGAGGTTTATGAGCAGTGGCTAGCGGGATCGGAACCCGAAGTTAGCGATGCCGAACCAGCCGCTGCACCAGACCGCGACGGCGAGTAACATAACCAGAAATCAACCTCTCATCGGCCGTCGCGGCAGGTGAGCAGAAACGTTAGGTCATGAAAGCGCAGCTCCGCTTTATCGAGTCAAATGACACCCTCGATTGGCAGGCATTTGCAGCTCGCGAGTCGCCTGACCCATGGGACGATTGGGGCTGGTTCACTGTTGGAATCGGACCGGACGGCGAAGAGGGCACAGATCTATTTCAAGTTGTCATTTGCACTCCAACCGCGAAGCATAAGACTCTTGACGGCAACGACGTGTTTCGAGGGCTTATCGTCGACTCGTTTGACCCGGAATCGATTCGCAATGTAATCCACGAATTCGTCTCTTCTGTCACGGGAGCAAATTGGCTGGATTGTGTTCGTCAATTGCAGATGGCCTTGCGATGGGAATACGAGGGAATGGCCTAACAACGCATTCCAGTTGGCCCGCCGGTCGTTCGACAGTTTGAATCTGTCGCTTCGGTTGAGTTACAATCCGATTCCGACTCGCTTACTTCGGGCGTGTAACTGAATTCTTTCGTTAGGCGGCTGCACCGTGCGTTCTCTAATTATTGCCTTCATTACACTGGCGACTGCGGCCGTCGCAGCAACCGCTGTATTGGCGGTCGATGAGGATGATCGCAGCCTCACGTTGGCATCCGTGTCAACTGAAGGGTTTCGCTTTCCCGATAAGAACACGATTGATCTTTTGATCGAGACCAAAACAACTCTGTTCGACGAAGAGGTGTTGAAATCGATCGGCGGCGCTAGGGACGGCTATCGACTCCGCGTGAAGTTTGATGAACGTTGGCAACCGGTCGCGCGGCAAATCGATCTGTTGTGGTCGGGTGACGGTCTGTTCGGCCACCCTATGCTCAACGGCAATGCTGCCGAAACGTATCTTCACGTTCGTGACGACGGCAGCATGGTCCGGTTTCACCGAAAGAATGGGGACCTCTTCGCACTGCAGGCGTTCGATGAGAAATCTCGAACTTGGGGGCCGGAGGAGGGGGCCGCAGCGATACTCTGTAATTCCCCGAGAAACTTGCGTACTTGCGGCAATCGTTGGGAATGTATCGAGACGGGGGACCCGCCGACGGGCGTCGCTGTTTACGATCTCGAGCAAAGGAAGCAGGTGAAAGACGAGTGGCTGGAGACCACGATCACCGCGAATCTGAAACACGCGGACTTCCGCGGCGGGACGGGAATGCACATCTCCAATGAGAAGAACTATGTCTTGCTCGGGCAGCGTCGCCCCGACCGCGATGAATTCGTCTTATTCGGCTTCGGCATGATTGGAACGACGAAATACGTCGGCCCGCGAGGCACTAGCATTCGGGGTATCTACGAAGCTCGCGACGGCCGAGCGGCCGTTTTGTTTGTTTCGCGTCCCGACATCGTCTACGCGCACGAAATCGATCGTCGGTCCGTGGATCGAACGATCGACTTCAAAGAGGTTAGACGAGTCCGCTCCGAGCCGTTCTACGCCGCGACCCATGCAACCTGGTATCACGCCGAGAATCGCACGATCGTCGGCGTCGATACGAACTACGACATCGTCGAGCCGTCGCCGTCCATAGAGTTCACGTCAAAAGCGCGAGTCGTGCGTTGGAATCTCGAATCCGGAAACTTCACCGAAACAGCGGTCCCAGTCGGCGAGCATTTTCACGTCGTCGATCGACACGTCGTGCCGAAAAGTCCGTAACCCGTAAGACATCGCTTCGCGCGCGTCGAGCGGCCCATCATTCGTTGAGTGACTAGGGAACTTGATCGCCATACTTCAGTCGAGACTATACGAGTTCACGGACCACTCGTCGCATGCGAGGTAGATTGACGCTGATGTTGCCTAACAAGCGGTTCAACCCGACGTATGCCGCGTTCGGGTTTGTCTGGAATCGAACCTGCCTGCGCGGCATACGCGGGTTAACCTGAGACGTGACCGCTGACACACAATCCGCTATCGCTTGAAGGGGCCGGGGCTAAAACAGTTTCTCGCCGATGGTCGGTAGCACGTTAAGCATCGTTTGGCAGTTGCAC
>CAZWDN010000499.1:0-3375 GCA_964633125.1 uncultured Pirellula sp.
TCGGAACGGAGGTTCACGATGCGTCGCGGTGCGCGCCTGGAGAGAAGTCGGCAGGGGGCAGTTGGCAGAAAGGACGTGTCCGCACTGCCCACCGCCCACTGCCGCCCCTGCCGGCAAGTCGATTGTTGGTCGCGGCGAGCCTATATTGTAAGTCGGTGGACGCATCCTCACGCCGATCCTTGCCGCCGCAAAACGCCGCCAAAAAACTCCTCGCCATGAAACAACCGTCGTTCTCGTCGCTCGTGATCGTCGCTGCGGCGATTGTCTTCGCCGAACCGCTATGCGCCGCCGGGCCTGCGAAGCCGCTTAAGGTGTTCATCCTTGCCGGCCAATCGAACATGGAAGGGCACGCGAAGGTCGAAACGTTCGACTACCTCGGCGACGATCCGGCCACGGCGCCGCTCTTGAAACAAATGCGCGACGAAAGCGGCGCGCCGCGCGTCTGCGATCATGTTTGGATTTCGTACCTCACCGGCTGGGAACAAAGCGGCGAAGGGTTCGGCAAACTCACGGCCGGCTACGGCGCGCGGCAGAATCCCGCGGAGCCCGGCGGTAAGATCGGGCCGGAGTTCACGTTCGGCCTCACGCTGGATCGGGCCCTCGACGAACCGATGCTCCTCATCAAGACGGCGTGGGGAGGCAAATCGTTGTACTACGATTTCCGTCCGCCGAGCGCGGGCACGTATCCGCGAACGGCCAAGGACGTCGAAAAGGAACGCCATCTCGAAGCGCAGTCGGGGCACTACTATCGCCTGATGATCGAACACGTGCGGCACGTGCTGAAGGACGTGCGCCGCGTCTGCCCGGAGTACGACGAACGGCAGGGCTTCGAGCTCGCCGGCTTCGTGTGGCTGCAAGGCTGGAACGACATGGTCGATCGCGACGTCTATCCGATCCCGCCGAAAGATTCAAAAACGCCGCGCTACGCCGAGTATAGCCGGCTGTTGAGCGCCTTAATTCGCGACGTGCGCAAAGATCTCGCGGCCCCGAAGTTGCCGGTGGTCATCGGCGTGATGGGGGTCGACGGCAAGAGCCCGAACGAACACATCGCCGCGTTTCGCGAGGCGATGGCGGCGCCGGCCGCGTTGCCGGAGTTTCAAGGCAACGTCACGGCCGTGCAGACCGCGCCGTTCTGGGACGAAGCGCTCGGAGCGATCGACGCCAAGCGCGCCCAAGTACGGCAGATGGGCTACCTGTTGAAGTCGCAGAACAAGAACGAGGCGAACGCCGACGGCAAGATGACCGACCAGGAACAGCGCGAGTATGTGCGGCAGTATGAAGCGAAGCTGATTTCGGCCGAGGAGGCGGAGTTGTGGAATCGCGGGGCGTCGAACGCCGGTTACCATTACCTGGGCTGCGCGAAGACGTTTGCCCGGATGGGCCAGGCCTTCGCGGAAGCCGCGCTGCGGATGATGCCGGCCGGCGCGCCGGGGGCTGTGGATACGCGATGAGGTGCGCGTGCGACGACGTAGGAAAGCGGAGCCTACTTCCGCGCGGCCGCGGTGTACGTGAGGTCGTCGAGATAGATGCGGACCATCTGTCCGCCGGCCTGCGAGGTGAACATGCCGAAGCGGTCCAGCGACGCGCCCGCCCGGCGATGCTCGGGCTTGAGATTCAGTTCGACCGACTCCTCGCCGAGCACGACGCGGATGAGGCCGTGTCCGTCGCCGCCGGCAGGATCGTAGGTGAGCGACCACGTATAGCTTCGGCCGGGCACGAGGATGGGGGCCGAATCGACTTTGCCGCGCAGCCCGCCCGAGGCCGTGAGCGAAGGGGCGAAGTAATGGCCGACGCGCGTCGGCCCGCCGACCGCCACGCCGAGGAAGCCGCCGGTCTCGATCGGCGAGGCGTCTCGTTTCGCGGAGCTGAACCAGCCGAACATCATGTCGGCGTCGGGCCCGCCGACGACCATCGTCACGCGGCCGCGGGCTTCGAGCCTGTCGTCGAGCGACAGCGGCCCGACCCGATCGGCATAGTAGCCGTAGTTGCCGCTGCGCCAGAAGTCGCCGCCGATCTCTCCCTTCGCGCCGCCGGCGCGGGCCGAGTCGGCGCTGAAACCGAAGTTGTGAGCGCCGACCAGTTCGCGATCTTCGTAGGTGTCGCTATTGCCCGAGCCGATCCAGCGCTTCGCGTCGCCGACGTCGAGCGCTTGGCCGTCGAGCTTCAAGTTGCCGAAGTACATCGTGGCCGTGCCGCCCGACTTCATCATGTTCATCACGCCGAAACGGTCGAACCTCGTGCCTTGCCGCTTGAAGCCGGGCGTAAGCGGCACGGTGAAACGCGTGGTCGTGGGGAAGCGGGCCCGCTCTTCCGTTTGCGAGGCGGCGGGCAGCGACGGATCGACGGTGATCGGCGGATGCCGGTCGCTATGCAAGGTGAAAGTGAAACTGCCGTCGCCGTCGGCGCCGGCCGGATCGTAGTCGAGCGTCCAATCGTAGCGCACGGCGTCGAACTTGAGCGGCGTGGTGCGATACTTGCCGGGGAGATACGGCGTGATGAACGTGCCGCAGCCTTGATTGGTGCCGGTGAGCAACCGCACGGCGAGCCGCCCGCCCGACTGTTCGAAATCGAAATGCAGACCGAGCGAACCGATGGGGCGGCCGCTGCCGCCGGGTTGATTCGCGTTGAACCAACCGAAGAACACGCCTGCGCCGGCCTGCGCCGTGGTGATCGCGAAGCTGCCGGAGGCGGAGAGTTTGTCGTCGAGCGTTTTCGGTTCGATCGGCGCGGCGTAATAGGCGCAGCGCGTCGTGCGCGTGATCCGGCCGCCGATTTCGCCGGGCGTGCGGCCGCCGGTATGGAGCGTGGCGCTGTAGCCGAAGTTCTGCGTGACCGTGGGAATCTTCTGCGGCACGACCCGATTGGAATGCCCTTCCCATTGCGGGTCGCGATCGAACGATTCGGCTTTCAAGCCTTGAGCGTTAGGCTCGGCCGCCGGAGTCGGCGCGCTTGCGACCAGCGATACCGCCGTCGTCGCGGCGAACCACCAAACGCGATGTCGGGTCATGGGCGAGGACCTCACCAAAAGGAGCGTGCGGGTGGGAACGCCGAGAGCGGCGCAGCAAGGGGCTCGGACGCTTGCGATCCTAACGGCGGCCTCGGCGGCGAGCAATCAAATCGCCGCGATGCCCGACAAATCTGCCGTGGTTCGCCGATATTTGCGAGGCGACAATCGTCGTATGGGTGCTCCCCTCCCATCGCCTGCCGAGAGACGGATATGAAATCATCGAGCCGAAGTTCGCATCGCCTATCGCCCGTGGCCGCGGCCCTGCTCGCGATCGCCGCGTGCGGCGTGCTCGACCATCGTCCGGCCGCGGCGGCCGAAGCCGCCCAAGCGGCGGCGCGCCCGAACATCATCCTCATCATGGCCGACGA
>CAZWDN010000500.1:0-3364 GCA_964633125.1 uncultured Pirellula sp.
GGGTCGGGCTCGCCGCAGAGCCGGCCGACGAGATCGCTGCCGGCGTCGTCTTGGCCGCGGAGCAAAAGGCGGTCGCGGAGGTAGTCGAAGCCGAATTCCTTTGCCGTGCCGTAGGTAATATCGGCCGCGTACGCCTTGCGACGCTCCGGCGGCTCGGTGCCGCTTTCGACGACGCCCGAGGTCAGGCCGAGCGCCGCGTACACGGGGCGCATCAATTCGAGATCGCGTCGGGCCAGGTAGTCGTTCACCGTCGAGAGGTGCGCGCCGCGCCCATAGAGCGCGAACAGGTACATCGGCAGCGTGGCGGTAAGCGTTTTCCCTTCGCCGGTCTGCATTTCGGCCAAGCCGCGCTGGACGAGCGTCAGGCCGCCCAAGAGCTGCACGTCGAAATGCCGCATGCCGATCGTGCGTCGCGCGGCTTCCCTGACCAGTGCGAAAGCGGCGGGCGTGAGGCGTGTGGCGGATTCCCCGGAGCGCGCGCGATAGCGCAGCGCCAAACTGGCGCTCCGTAGCTCGGCGTCCGAGAGCGTTTGCAGTGCGGGCTCGGCCGCATTGATGCGCTCGACGAGCTTCCGCCGTCGCCGGTCGCGTAGGTTTCGGAGAGCCGTGAACATGCGCGCCGTTTAGAGTTGGAAATGAAACGTACGGTTCAGCCAACGCAACGCCCGATTGCCGAGCGACGCCGGCGGAACGTGGACCCGCGCCGTGCCGCGCAAGCCGATCCGCAACAGTCCGTGCGGATCGTAAAGCACGATCCGCGCCTGATAGGTCGGGCTGATCGGGCGCTCGACGCCGGCCGAATCGGTTTCGGTCGCGAGTTCGCCGCCGGCCTTGTTTGATAGGCGTTGCGAGCTTTCCGACAACTCGCGGCGCGATATCTCCGCAATGCGGGCCTCGACCGTGTAGTCGGCATGTTCGTCGAAGCGAATCTCGACGACCTGCCCCTCGCGCAGAAGCGCGACGTCGGTTTGGTCGATCGCCAGCAGGGCTTGCCATTCGTGCTCGTCGCCGATTTGGCAAAATAGCGTCCCTTCCGAGAGCGTCGCGCCGCGATTCTTGCGGTCGTTCGGCAGGCCCGACCAAAGCGGAAGGTCGCCGAGCGCCGTGTCGCGGGCTTGCGGAGTTTCGGGAGGAGGCAGAATGAGTCCGTCGCGCGGAGCGGTGAGCGCAAGGCGAGCCAGTTCCGCGCGGCGTTCGCGCAGCAACTCGTCGACGGCCGCCAGCGACGTTTCCAGTTCCGGAATGCGCAAGGCCGCGCTCTGATCGTGGAATCGCTGCCGGCGGAGCGCGGCGAGTTGCGCCGCGTATTGGGCCGCGCGGCCGGCGAGCTCCGCCGCCTCGAGTTCCAGATCGGTGTTCTCTAATCGAGCCAGCACGGCGCCGGCCTTCACGTGCGTGCCGGGTTGCAAGGTGTCACCGACGATGCGCCCCGGCACGTCGACGTAAACGCGGCGCACGTCGCGCGGTTCCAGTTCGAGCGTTCCCCAGACTCGCTGCGGCAACGGTGCGAACACCAGAGCGAGCACCATCGCCGTCAGCCCGAGCGACGAGCCGACGACGTGCACGCGGCGCATGCGGTCGCGCCTTGCCGATGATGAAAAGAAGCGGACGCAACGCCAGGCCGGCATCACCGTGAACCCGGCGAGGGCCACGAGTCCGAACAAGCGGGCCGCGACTTCGAGATCGTACGGCCGCAGCCACGCCAGGAGAAACAAATAGATGCCGTAGCTCATGAGCACGCGGTAGACGAACGACGCCGCGGCGTACAACGCGAACCACGCCCGACGGCGCCGCGGCGCCAACGGTTCCGCTTCGTCGTCGATCCCCAGGCCGTAGCGGACGAGCCATGAGCGCACGAGCGCCTGCGATTTTTCCGCGAGGTTCGGGGTTTCCACGAGATCGCTGAGGATGAAGTAGCCGTCGTAGCGCAGGAGCGGGTTGCCGTTGACCAAGAGCGTGCTGACGCCGGAAACGAACATCGTTCCCAAGCAGAGTTGATGGAACAGGCCCGGGCCGCTAAACCACCAGCCGAATACGGCCAGCGACGCCAAGACCAACTCCACAAACATGCCGGCGGCGCTCACGGCGATGCGCCGTCGCTTCGTCAGTCGCCACGCGTCGCTGACGTTGCAGTAGAGGCAGGGCGCGAATACCAAGAACATCAGCCCGAGTTCATGACACTCGCCGCCGAAATGCTTGCAGGTGAGGCCGTGCCCCAATTCATGCACCACCTTGATCGCTCCCATCAGGGCCATCAGCAGGAGCATGTTGGTCGGCGTGAAGAATTGATGAAACGTGGGGAGCTTGCGCTGGAATTCGTCGTACTGCACGACGATCAGACCCAACGCCGCGAGCATTAGGCACGCCGCCGCGACGAGCGCCGGCGCGGTGAAGCACCAGCGCACGGCCGGGTAGAGAACGTCGAAGAGACGCGTCGGGTCGATGCCGCGAACGCGAATGCTTAACGGGCTCAGCAACTTCTGCAGCCATTCTCGGCGA
Organism: uncultured Pirellula sp.; assembly: GCA_964633125.1. Taxonomy (GTDB): domain Bacteria; phylum Planctomycetota; class Planctomycetia; order Pirellulales; family PNKZ01; genus PNKZ01. The sequence goes on from CAZWDN010000500.1 coordinate 2,500, forward strand.
CGCGCCTTGGCACGCCGAGTCAACAGTTGCGGACCTTGGCCGCGGGCGTCGGAAACGACGAGCCCTCCCTGATGCAGCGATGCAAGATATCCCGACATCTCCTCCGGCGGAAACTTCTGCGGCGCAAAGCGGGCTTCGAGCGCGGTTTGTAGTTCGCCGAGCGTGCGCGAACCGTCGAGCAGTTGCAAGAGGGCAAACTCCTCCTCCGGCAACCGAAAGTACTTCAGCGCCAGCGGGTCTTTCACAACCACATACGTGTGCTCGCCGAACGTCTCGCGGTTTGTCACGAGATCGGCGCGTTTGCGAAGCGGTACGGGGCGTGATGCGTCGGCCATGCGAAAGACCGGAGACTGGAGATTGGAGACGAGAGCGGGAGCGGCGGGGTCGAGTTATTCGATTGTGAGCTCGGCTTCGAGGCCCGGGCGGAGGAGCCAGTGTTCGCCGACGCGGCGGTTGTCCACTTCGGCCCAAATGCGGTATTCGCCCCCCGGTTGCACCAACGGACTGACGAACGTGACGCGACCGGTAAATGTTTCGCGCTTGCCGCCGGCGGTTGCGACCGTGGCTTGTACCGCGCGACCGTGAATGGTTCCCGGGGCATGGTCGGCGAACTTGACGAAACCTTCCACGCGTAAGCGATCGAGGCGCACGAGGCGGACGACGGGCTTGCCCGGTTCGACCCATTCGCCCGGTCGATAGAAGACTTCCACGATTTCACCGGCCAACGGCGCGAGCACTTGCCGCTGCCGCACTTCGGCCGCGGTGAGGCGCGATTTGGCGTCGAAGCCGCGGGCTTCGATTCTCTTGAGACCTTGATCGAACTCCGTGACGCCGATCTTGATCCGGGCTTGCTCCATGGCCAGTC
>CAZWDN010000501.1:0-3351 GCA_964633125.1 uncultured Pirellula sp.
GTAAGTCTTTGCTAGATTACCGGTTTGCTCTCGGGCCGGGGTCGGCTGCCGTGCGGTGGTCGGGCCACGAGGGAGGTCTGTAAGCGTGCGAAATTACTTTATTCATGGTCAATCGTAACCTGATCCGAGGTCTCGACCTCAACGAACAGTCGTGGGAAGCCGAACTCCAAGAGGCGTTGGCGACCGCTGATCCGACGACGTTCGAATTGCAAGGCACGGCCGAGCTCGGTCAAAACAAAATCACTAAGGGTCGTATTCTCCGCGTCGAAGGGGACTGGGTTCTCGTCGACGTCGGCTATAAGAGCGAAGGCTCGATTCCGCTCAACGAATGGGGCGAGGAAGACGAACCGCCCGCCGTCGGTCAAGAAGTCACGGTGCTCATCGAAGAAGTCGATGAAAGCCAGCCCGGCATGGAAGAAGCCGGCCTGATTCAGCTCTCGAAGCGCAAGGCCGAGAAGATTCTGATTTGGGAAGAGGTGATGAAGTCGCTGAAGGAAGGCGACGTGGTCACCGGCGTGGCGACCCGCAAGATCAAGGGTGGTCTGCTCGTCGACGTCAACAAGGTCAACGTGTTCTTGCCCGCCAGCCAGGTCGACATTCGTCGTCCGGCCGACATCGGCGACTACATCGGCCGCACGATCCAGTGCATCGTGCTCAAGATCGACAGCGATCGCCGGAACATCGTCGTCAGCCGTCGGGCGCTCATCGAGAGCGAACGCGAAGTCAAGCAAAAGGCGCTGCTCTCGGAACTGCAAGTCGGCCAACTGCGCAAGGGCGTCGTCAAGAACATCGCCGAATTCGGCGCGTTCGTCGACCTCGGCGGCTTGGACGGCCTGTTGCACATCACCGACATGAGCTGGGGCCGCATCGGTCACCCGAGCGAAATGGTGCAGATCGACCAAGAAATCGAGGTCATGGTTCTGCACATCGACTTGGAAAAGAAGAAGATCGCCCTCGGCTTGAAGCAGAAGCAAGCGAGCCCGTGGGAACACGTGGCCGACAAGTACCCCGTGCAAAGCCGGCACAAGGGAGAAGTGGTCAACGTCATGTCGTACGGCGCCTTCGTCAAGCTCGAAGAAGGTATCGAAGGCCTGGTGCACATCAGCGAAATGTCGTGGACCAAGCGCATCAGCCATCCGAACGAATTGGTGCACATCGGCGACGAAATCGAAGTCGTCGTGCTCGGCATCAACAAAGAGAAGCAGGAAATTTCGCTCGGCATGAAGCAGACCCAGGACAACCCCTGGGACAAGGTCGCCGACCGTTATCCGCCCGGCACGATGGTCACCGGCACCGTGCGCAACCTCACGAACTACGGCGCCTTCATCGAAATTGAAGAAGGCATCGACGGGTTGCTCCACGTCAGCGACATGTCTTGGACGCGCAAGATCAGCCACCCGAGCGAAATGGTCGAGAAGGGCCAGAAGCTCGAGTGCCGCGTGATCTCGGTCGACCAACAACGTCGCCGCATCGCCTTGGGCCTCAAGCAGCTTTCGGACGATCCTTGGGCGACGGACATTCCGTCGAAGTATCAGCCGGGCCAGGTCGTGAAGGGGCACGTCACGAAGCTCACCAACTTCGGCGTGTTCGTCGGCCTGGAAAACGGCCTGGAAGGCCTGCTGCACATTTCGGAACTCTCGGACCAAAAGGTCGAGAACCCGGAAGAAGTGTGCAAGGTCGGCGACGAGATCGAAGTGAAGATCCTCCGCGTCGACACCGACGAACGGAAGATCGGCCTCTCGCGCAAGCGCGTGGATTGGGCCAACGAAGATCTCGGCGACCAAGGCGCCGCGGACTCGACCGACGGAACGGCTTCGCCCGCTCCGAAGATGGACACCTCGGAACTCAAGGGGGGCGTCGGCGAAAGCGGACCGCTCTTCAAGACCAGCGGCTAAGGCCGCGCGGTCGTTACATTCCGCAGAACGATTTCAACCCCGTCGAGCGACCGCTCGGCGGGGTTGCTTTCGTTTCGGGGGAAGCGATCGCCGCGCGCGGCGGACCAATACGAATGACGGGCGCAACGAGCACGACCGGTATGCCGTGCACAACGCGTGATGCGGGCACGACGTGCAAGACGCACACAATGTGCGGCGCGAGAACAACCCTTCGCATCGGGTCTATTTTCGCCGTCTTACAGAAATGCCGGCGGCCTCGACGATAGCATCCTCTGTCCTGATAAAAACTATCGCTTCGGCGATTCATACCATCCCCCGCATCCCGGTTGGCAGACGGCCGCACTTCGGCGCGACGCGCATTCGCTTACTTGGTCGGCAAGCGAACGGGCGACGCGTGGCCGCACGACCGGACGAGGAAGCACTATCCCGATGAAAACCCGTCGTCGTGTCAGCGCGGCCGTTCAATCGCCGCTGGAAACCTATCTCCGCGAGATCAATGAGACCGCTCTGCTCACGGCGAAAGACGAGCAAGAGTTGGCCCGAGCCATCGCGGAAGGAGACCTGCGAGCCCGCGACCGCATGGTGCGCGCCAACCTACGACTGGTCGTGAACATCGCCCGGGGCTACACCGGCAAAGGCTTGGCCCTGCAAGACCTCATCGAAGAAGGCAACCTCGGGCTGCTGCGAGCCGTCGAAGGGTTCGACCCCGGGATGGGCACCCGCTTCAGTACCTACGCCAGCTATTGGATCAAGCAATCCATCAAGCGTTCGCTGATCAACTCGGCGAAGACCATTCGCATTCCGGCGTACATGGTCGAGTTGCTCAGCAAGTGGCGTCGAGCGACCGTGCGGCTCACCGAAGAACTCGGCCGCGGCCCCACGCCCGAAGAAGTGGCCCGCGTGCTCGGGCTGCCGCGTAAGAAGCTGTCGATCATCAAGAAGGCGATCCACATCTATAACCAGACGCCCCAAACGGATCAGGCCGAAAACGGCTGGTCGCTGGGCGAAATGGTCACCGACGAGCGGTGTAAAAGCCCCGAATTGGAGATGGTCGAAGGGGACGACATGACGCACATTCTGCGCATGCTCGAAACGATGGAGACGCGCGAAGCGACGATTCTCCGCATGCGGTTCGGTCTCGACGACAACCAACCGCGCACGCTGAAGGAAATCGGTGAAATCCTGGGTCTGACGCGCGAGCGGGTGCGGCAGATCGAAACCGAAGCGTTGGCCCGCCTGGCCGCCGGCTTGCAAGGGTAGCAAGCTTCGCGGCGCGGAAGAGGCGAAGTGACGGAAGCGGGGGGCCGGACGCGGTCTCCCCGGCGACCTCGCCCGGAGGAAACGCGACGGTCTAGGCCGGTTCGGCGCCGTCGTCGAACGACCAGCCGCATTGCTCACAGCGATCGGAATTCTCGGCCATCTTCGCGCCGCACGAGAGACAGACGTTCTCGTCGAG
>CAZWDN010000502.1:0-3302 GCA_964633125.1 uncultured Pirellula sp.
CGATCTTCGCCAGCCACTTTCGCCAACCGGTGCCGCGCTGGGCCGACGAAGGGGCCTGCACCACGGTCGAGCATGTCAGCGAACGGACGAAGCAGCAACAGATGCTGATTCAGTTCTTGAAGACCGGCCGCGGCATCGCCTTCAGCTCGATGTTTGCCATGAAGGAATATCCGGCCGACGTACTGCCGCTGTACGCCCAAGGGCACTCGCTGGCCACGTATTTCATCAGCCAAGGAGGCAAGGCCAAGTACCTGCAATTCCTGGCCGACGGCATGCAGGATGAAGACTGGACCGCGGCCGTACACAAGCACTACGGCTTCGCGGATTTGGCCCAACTTCAGAACACTTGGCTCGAATGGGTTCGCTCCGGCAGTCGACCGCTGCAACCGACCACGGCCGGCGATCAGCCGATTCTGCTAGCCTCGGCGACGGGCCCCGCGCCGTCTCAAGCTTCGGTAGCTCCGGCCGCACCGAACTTACCGACGCCGCCGCTGAATGCCGTGGCGAGCCACGCCGCTTCCGGCGATATCGCGTCGGGTTACGGGGCCGAACCGCAAGTACCTCTCTTCCAATGGACCGCGGCCGGCGAAGGACGTAAGCGAACGCGACCGACGCCGAACCTCGTACACCACGCGGCGCCCAACGGCGCGATGGCCGCCGGTACGTTGGTGCCGGTGCAACTCGATCCGTCGCTCGCAGGCCCGCCGCCGGCCGGCACCGTTCCAAACAACGGTGCTCCGCCGGTCGATCCGTTTGCCGCAGCGGCCCAAGCCTCGACCGGCACGGCCCACTCGGCGCTCTCCAGCGGGGTACACAAGGGCCCAGTGCAAACCAGTTCCAGCCGCCCGCAAGCGCCGCAAACCCCAGGACAGATCGTGCTGGAATGGTCGAAGCCCGCGGAACCGCCGGTGGTGGGCTATTCGTCGGCGCCCGTGAGAAGATAGAGGGCAAATGCTGAGTGCTGAACAATTGAATGCTGAACAAGAGACGGTCGGCTAGTCCGTTGTTCAACATTCAGCACTCAGTCATTCAGCATTCTCCGTTTCGCCTACGTTAGCCCCTGCGTCACCAGATACTTCGTCGCGTGGTAGAACACCGGGGCGGCGAAGCAGATCGAGTCGATGCGGTCGAGCACGCCGGAGTGGCCGACCAAGAGCGTGCCGTAATCTTTCACGCCGCGATCGCGTTTAATGGCCGACATCGTAAGGCCGCCGCAGTAGCCCATCGCGGAAATGAGCGCCGCCATCATCGCGGCTTGCGGAGCACGGAACGGGCTCGCCCAGTAGAGAGCCATGCCCGCGAGACTCGCGCAGCCGAGGCCGCCGAGAAAACCTTCCCAGGTTTTGTTCTGGCTGATGGCCGGGGCAATCAGGTGCTTGCCCAAGAGCTTTTCGCAAGCGTAGTGAAAGGCGTCGGACAGCGCCACGATGATAAAGAAAAACAGCAACAGCCGGACCGGCTGAGCGTCGGGCAAGGGAATGCTTTGCAACGCCGGCGCGTAGCTCAGGCAGTAGACGCAAATCATCAGCCCGGTTTGAATCGTCGTGCAGCGCTCGAGGTAGCGTTTGAAGTCGCCCGCCAGCGCGATGCGCGCTGGGATGAAGAGAAACGCGTAAACGGGTATGAGAATGCTGTAGACTTCGTATTGGCCCGCGGCCACGAGATAGAACTGCAGCGGCGTAAAGACGAAGAATACCCAGAACAGCGTGCGATGATCGGCGATGCGCGTGGGCGTGAGCGTGATGAATTCGCGCAACGCCCAAAACGAGAGTCCGCCGAACAGGGCCACGGTGACGCTCGGCCCCAGCAAGAAGCCGACCGCGAGCATGGCGGTGAGCATCCACCACGAGCGGACGCGCAAGTTGAATTGTTCGACGACCGCCGGATTGACGCCGAGTTCGGTCTGACGGCGCAGCATCTGCCCGACCACGGTCGCCGCGGTAAGCACCATCAGCAACGTGGTGAAAATCCAGAACGTATGTAAGTCGAAGGAATCCATGAAACAGGCGGCGGACGTTAGGCGCTAGGCGCTAGAAAATACAAGTCGCACATCATCTCATTTAGCCCCGGTGCTTGTCACCGGGAGTAACCGTAAACACACACGTCACACATCTTTCAGTTTTCGCACGGCCTCGCGAGCCTTCTTCAGAAACTCGGCTTTCGGTTCGCCGGCCTCGAGCCAAATCGGCGGACCGAACGTCACGCAGCTCAAGAGCGGCACCGGCAGGAACTCGCCGCGGGGCAATACCCGGTTCAGATTATCAATATGTACCGGTACAAGTTCTAGGTCCGGTCGCTTCTTTGCCAAGTAATAAAGCCCGCTTTTAAACTCGTCGATTTCCGAGCCCGTGTTCCGGTGCCCTTCGGGAAACACGATGATCGAGTACCGATCGCCGATTTCTCGCAGCATGAGGTCGACCGGGCTCTGGTGCACTTTGATGTTCTGACGGTCGATGAGCATCGCGCCGAACACGTGCTTGGCCAGATACGGCTTGAGCCGGCCCCGCTCCCAGTAATCGCGGGCCGCCACGGGGCGCGTGAGCATCCGCACGTCGTGAGGCAGCAGCGACCAAATGACCAGCGCGTCGAGATGGCTCGTGTGATTCGCGAAGTAAATCCGCTGATTCGTGTCGGGCTGGCAGTTGATGTACCGCACGCTCGCACCCGATATAAAGCGCGCGAACCCGACGAGCAGCGCCCGCGAGACGGCCTCCATGGTTTTACTGGTGATCGCTTCGAGCATGAACGGTCGGGACGGGAGGCGAAATACGGCGGCGGAGTCAGGATGATTCTTCGGGTCGCGGCTGTCGCCGCGACGCCCGCACCGTCAAACTTGCCATGCTATCCTGCCGCCCGACCGGCCGCCAAGGGCGACGGCCGGGAATCGCCGTATCAGGCGAAAATGCGGAGAAAAGAACCGCCCGCGCGGCGTGCCGGCCGCACCATCGAGGTCCGAGGGAAACGATTGTGCCGTGGCGTCCGCGCACGTAGCGCTACAGGAGTCCTTCGCCGAAGCCGCGCTTGGGCGGTTCGCCCGGCGTGCGCGAGGCGGGCGCATTGGGATTCGTATGCGGCGCGGGAAGTTCCGGCGAGGCAGGTTCGACTTTGCTTTGCTCGGCCGGTTTCGACTCGGCGGCCGGCGGCGGCGAATGCGGCGGAGCGACCGGCGGCATCTTGCGAATATGCCCTTCGCGCTCGCCGTGCCCGCGGCCGTGATCGCCGTGGTGTTTGCGGCGCGGCGTCGGGGCGACGTCGTCGTCGAAATCGTCGTAGCTGGAAACGTAGCCCGGCAGTTTCGCGCG
>CAZWDN010000503.1:0-3302 GCA_964633125.1 uncultured Pirellula sp.
GTCCAGACGATCTGCCAAACTGCCCGAATTACGCCCAAAATAATCTCCTCCGCGGCGACGTGCCGAACGCCGCCCTGCGACAAGAATCATAGCAGGCACTCCGGCTGGAGACAGCGGCAGTCGCTACTTCGCTCGGCAGGCGCGGCGCGCCCCTGGGTGGAAACTCGGCGTCGTGGTACAGTTTTTTGCATCGCCGCTTCGCACTTGAATCCTTCGTCCCCTTCCTGTTGCTCATGGGCTACCGCACGCTTCGCCAATGTGTCGACGACCTCGCGGCGACCAAGCAATTGGTCCGCCTGGAAGCCGAGATCGATCCGCATTTGGAAGCGGCCGAGATTCAACGCCGCGTGTACCAAGCCGGCGGTCCGGCGATCTATTTCGCTCGCCTCAAGGGGTGCCGCTTCCCGGCGGTGAGCAACCTTTTCGGCACGATCGAGCGCACGCGATATCTATTTCGCGACACGCTCGCGGCGGTCCAGCGTCTGATTGCCTTGAAGACCGATCCCGCGCGCCATTTGGCCCGGCCGTGGAAGTATCTCTCCGCGGTTCCAGCCGCGTTGCGCATGTTGCCGAAGCGCGTGCGGACCGGTCCGGTGCTCGCGCACCAAACCACGATCGACCAACTGCCGCAAATCGTCAGCTGGCCCGACGACGGCGGCCCCTTCGTGACGCTGCCGCAGGTCTACACCGAGCATCCCGAACGGCCGGGCTGGCAACGCTCCAACCTCGGCATGTACCGCATTCAGCTCGGCGGCAATCAATACGCGGCGAACTGCGAGATTGGTTTGCATTACCAAATCCACCGCGGCATCGGCGTGCATCACACCGCGGCGAAGCGGCGCGGCGAAGCCTTGCGCGCGGCCGTCTTCGTCGGCGGGCCGCCGGCGATGACCGTTTCGGCCGTGATGCCGCTGCCGGAAACGGTGCCGGAACTCTCGTTCGCCGGCGCGCTCGGCGGGCGTCGCGTTCCGATGATCGCGCAAACATCCGGTCCCTCGCTCTATGCCGAGGCCGACTTCATCATCACCGGCACGATCGACCCGAATCGGACGTTGCCCGAAGGTCCCTTCGGCGACCACCTCGGCTATTACGCGCGGGCCCACGACTTTCCCGTCTTGCAAGTCGACAAGGTGTATCACCGCACCGATCCGATCTGGCCGTTTACGGTCGTCGGTCGCCCGCCGCAAGAAGACACCAGCTTCGGCGCGTTTATCCACGAGCTTACCGGACCGATCATCCCGACCGTGATTCCCGGCGTGCACGAGGTCCACGCGGTCGATGCGGCCGGCGTCCATCCGCTACTGCTGGCCTTGGGAAGCGAGCGCTATACGCCGTATATCGAAGTGCGACGGCCGCAAGAATTGTTGACGCAGGCCAACGCGATTCTCGGCCAAGGACAGATGTCGCTGGCGAAGTACCTCATCATCGCGGCGAAGGACGACGCACCGACGCTCGGCCTGCACGACATCGGCGCTTTTCTACGCCATGTGCTCGAACGCGTCGATTGGCGACGCGACCTGCATTTCCAAACGCAAACCACGATGGACACGCTCGACTACAGCGGTTCCGGCCTCAACGAAGGCTCGAAAGTGGTGATCGCCGCCGTCGGCCCGAAACTGCGCGACTTACCGACGGAACTTTCCGCGGCGACCGACGACCTGCGCTTCGGCGACGGCTTCGACGATGCCCGCGTCGCGTTGCCGGGGGTGCTCGTGGTTCGCGGCCCGGTGCACTCGGCGGATGCGACGGGGCGCGACTCGGCCGTGCGGCGCTACTGCGAACGATTCGCGCCGACGGATGGCGTGAACCGCTGGCCTCTGGTGGTCGTGGTCGACGACGCGGAGTTCGCGGCCCGATCGCTCAACAACTTCCTCTGGACGACGTTCACGCGCTCGAACCCCGCGGCCGACGTGTACGGCATCGGCGAGTTCACCGTCGAAAAACACTGGGGCTGCCGCGGCAGCTTGGTGATCGACGCCCGCCGCAAGCCGCATCACGCCCCCCCGCTCATCGAAGACGCACAAGTGACCGAACGCGTGAACCGCCTCGCCGAGCGCGGCGGGCCGCTGCACGGAATCATCTAACTCCCGCGAGGTGGGCCGATGTCCGAATACCTCATGGTTTACAGCACGTTCGCCGGACGCACGGAAGCCGAAGCTGCGGCGGCCGAATTGGTCGATCGCCGCTTGGTCGCCTGTGCGCAAGTTTCAGGGCCTGTACTGAGCGTCTACCGTTGGCAAGGGAACACCGAGCGGTCGGAAGAAACGGTGCTCGTGCTGAAAACGACGCGCGACCGCTATGTGGAAGTCGAAGCGGCGATTCTGAAGCTACACCCCTACGAAACACCGGAAATCGTCGCCGTGCCGATCATTGCGGGAAGTGCCCGCTATCTGCACTGGATCGATGAGAGCGTTAAGCCGTAGCCGCTTGTTCAACGGCCGGTTTCTTATTCCGGTGATCCTTCCAGCGTTTGTGAAGCCACCAGTATTGCTCCGGCGTTTCGCGGATAAACTTTTCAAACTCGCTGGTAAACCATTGCGTAACGGCCGGCACCGTGAGCATTTCCGGCGGCGCGGTCCGCGGGTCGAATACGGCATGCGCTCGTTGTAGAAATTGCAACGGCCCGGTCGTGCGGCGACAGGAAACCACGCAGAGCGGCACGTCGTTCGTGAGCGACAACAGCGCGATCGCCTTATGAGCGCTCGCCGGTTTGCCGAAGAACTCGATCCAGCATCCTTTCTTGCCGCCGTGCTGGTCGGCTAACACGCCGACGATCCCGCCATGCCCCAACACTTCGAGCAAGCGCTCGGAGCCGCCGTCTTTCGGTATCAGATGCTGTCCCGTAGCGCCGCGAAAGCGGCCGATGAACGCCTCTAGGTACGGATTGTCCAACGTCCGGGCCACGGAATACGTCGGGAACCCCGTGAGCCCCGAGTTGAAGCCGAGGATTTCAAACACGCCGAAGTGGGCCGTAACGAAGACCACGCCCCGTTTGTCGAACATTACGCGCGCGAAGACGTCGCGGTTTTCGAAGTTAATGTAGTCGCGATAGTTGGTGATATGGATTCGCCGCGGCGCGTGAGCGATCTCGGCGATGAACAGGAACAAGTGTTCCCACATTGCCCGCCGACAAGCGTGCCGGCGCTCGGCGTTCCACTCGGGAAACGCAATTCCCAAGTTCTCCTCGACCACCCCCTTGCGGACCGGGAACATGTCGGTGAACAGCCAAGCCAAGCGTTTGGACATGGCGTGGCACGTTTCGAGCCGGAGCATCTGCACAATGCAGACGAACACCCGCACGG
>CAZWDN010000504.1:0-3298 GCA_964633125.1 uncultured Pirellula sp.
CTCAACCGGGAGCCCTGCCCCCTCAGGCATTCGCTCCGGGCGGAGTTCCCGCCGTCGCTCAGCAGCCGTTACATGGTTCCGAGGCCGTGCGCGCCGCCGCGCAACACACATTCGATCAGCGGCTCTTGCAAGCCGATCATTTAGACGCGATCGCCGACCAAAACGGCAATGAGAAACTGCGCGAGGCGGCGCAGCGTATGCGCGACCAAGCGCAACAGCAGTTCGACGCCGCGAATCAACGGATCGACGCCATGCCTGGCGCAGCGACGGACGATTCTGAGGGGACGGGCATTACCCAGGCTTCTGCGGCAGAACCGTCGACCTCTGCAGCTGCGTTACCGTCATTCCCTGCCCCGCCGGTAGCCAAGCCGAGTTGGCGCGAGCGCATCCATTTCGCCTGGCCGTTTAATCGATAAGTAGCATGGTTCGCAAACAGAAACGGCTCGCAGCCGTGCGGTTTGGCGCGCCCTGATCGGTGGTATCCAACATTACTCCGTGGTTGCGTGGCGGATCTCCGCCACGCAACTGACGGCAATAAGTTTTGCTTTGTTCATTGCGCCCTCGTTAATATGAGCGTCTCGGTCCGCCCGGCAGAACTCCGGGCCTCAAGTCCCGCGAAGCCATCTCGCTAAGGTGCCGTTACGTATGGATTCTTTTCTGACTCGCTTGGTTCGTTGGTGTCGGGAGCAGACAAGAATTCATAATGCGAGCAATTCGACGCTTCGGCGTCGTTCCGTGCGGCGGCTCGGCGTGGAAGCGCTCGAAGAACGCTGCGTGCTGGCCGCCGACTTCGCGGCCGATCAATTGCTGGTTCAGTTCCAGTCCAACATCGCCGCCAACGCGCAGGCGGAAGTCTTGGCGCTGGTGTCCGGAAAAATCCAAGAGCACGTTCAAACGGCGCTGATGCGCGCCGCCGGCAACAACGGCTTTGACGTTCTGCAACTCGCGCCGGGCTCCGACGTCCTCGCCGCGGCGGCACGGTTGAAGAACAACCCTTGGATCACGTTCGCCGAGCCCAATTGGAAGTTCACGACTCAGTCGACGTCGAACGACCCCTACTACTCGAGCGGTTCGTTGTGGGGCATGTACGGTGATGCTTCTTCTCCGACCAATCAGTACGGCAGCCAAGCGGCGGAAGCCTGGGCGAAGGGCGCGATCGGCTCGGCTTCGGTTTACGTCGGCATCGTCGACGAAGGAATCGATTACTCGCATCCCGATTTGGCCGCGAACGTTTGGACGAACCCGTACGATGCCGTCGACGGCATCGACAATGACGGCAACGGCTATATCGACGACGTGCACGGCTGGGATTTCGTGCATGGCGACAATTCGATCTTCGATGCGGCCGACGGCGATGACCACGGAACGCACGTGGCCGGCACGATCGGTGGCGTCGGCGGCAACGGCGTCGGAGTGTCGGGCGTCGCGTGGAACGTCGGGATGATTTCCACGAAGTTCCTAGGGCCCACGGGGGGCTATACCAGCGATGCCGTTAAAGCTCTCGACTACCTGACCGACCTGAAGTCGCGTCACAATATGAATATCGTGGCCTCGAACAATTCCTGGGGAGGCGGCGGCGCTTCGCAAGCGCTCGCCGACGCCATCGCCCGCTCGGCGAAGGCCGACATTCTGTTTATCGCGGCGGCGGGCAACGGCGGGTCCGACGGCGTCGGCGACAACAACGACACGACGGCCAACTATCCGTCGAATTACAACACGAACTCCGCGGCCGGTTACGACTCCGTCATTGCCGTCGCCGCGATCAACAGCTCCGGCGCCCTGGCGTCGTTCTCGAACTACGGCGCCGCGACCGTCGATCTGGGTGCGCCCGGCGTCAGCATCCTCTCCACGCTTCCCGGCGGCGGCTACGGCTACTACAGCGGCACGTCGATGGCGACGCCGCACGTAACCGGCGCCGTTGCGCTCTATGCCGCGTCGCACCCGGGCGCCTCGGCGCTCGCGATCAAGAACGCCGTCTTGAGCGCCGCCACGTCCACGGCGACCACTTCGCTCAGCGGCAAAACGCTTACCGGCGGACGACTGAACGCGGGCGATTTCGGCGACGTATTGCCTGGCCTCGCCATCAGTGACGCGAGCATCGTCGAAGGAAACAGCGGGGCCGCGTCGCTCGCGTTTACCGTATCTCTATCGGCGGTCTCGGCGCAAACCGTGACCGTCAACTATGCGACGGCCAACGGCACGGCGACTTCCGGCAGCGATTACGCGGCCGGCTCCGGAACGTTGACGTTTGCGCCGGGCGTCTTGAGTCAGACGATTCTGGTTTCCGTGCTCGGCGACACGACGGCGGAATCCAACGAAACGTTCGCCGTAAACCTGAGCGGCGCCGTGAACGCCGCGGTGCTCGACGGCCAAGGGCTCGGAACGATCGTCAATGACGACGTGACGCTCCCCAAAGTGTCGATCAATAGCGTTACGACGAAGGAAGGCGGTTCCGGCTTCACGAACATGATCTTTACGCTCAGCCTTTCAGCGGCCAGTAAGCAATCGATCAGCGTCTCTTACGCAACGGTCGACGGCACGGCCGTCGCCGGCAGCGACTACGTCGCCCAATCCGGCACCGTCACGTTCGCCGCCGGAGCCACGAAGGCGACAATCACCATCAAGGTCTACGGCGACGCGATTGCCGAAACGAACGAGACGTTCTACGTTCGACTCTCGGCGCCGACCAACGCCGTGTTGGGAACCGGTACGGGCACCGGCACCATCCAGAACGACGACCGCAGCAAGGGCGGTGCACTGATCGCCGGAGCGAACACAATCAGCACCGATCTCCTCCTGGCGGCGTACGGCGAGTACTTCACAACGAGCGCGCCGACGAACGACGCCGGCAAAACCGCCAAAGTCAAATAGGCACGCGCTACGGCAATCGATCGCCGCGGACAACTCGTCGTCCATGCGCCGACGGGTTTGAGTGACTCCCGGCAACCCTCCGGAGCAAATGAGCCGTTATCGTAAGCAATCTTGCCGCTGCGCGACCCGGACCACCCACGACGCGACACTGACGATCGTTCAACGGCGTTAAACGTACACTTGCCAGGTCGGCTTGATCGTGAGTTCCGGGATGTGGGCTCTTGGCGGGAGGTTGGCGATCATGAGGACCGCGGTGCCTACGTCTTCCGGTTTGAGGATCTTCGCGCGGTGTTCGTCGCTCACTTTGGTCGGGCGTTTTTCCAAGATCGGCGTGTCGACCTCGCCGGGATACACGTTCGTCACGCGGATATTGAACTCGGCCGCTTCTTGAGCCGCCGTGATGCCGAGGCCGGTCACCGCGAACTTC
>CAZWDN010000505.1:0-3293 GCA_964633125.1 uncultured Pirellula sp.
TCTTCACGCGCCAGCCCGGCTGCGCCGTGATCGAGCCGCCGAAGTAGCCGATGCGCGCCTCGGCCCCTTTTTGCGACGCCTTCTTCAAGAAGTTCGGCAGTCCGGCGCGGGGCCGGCATTCCTCGGCCTTCACGAGCGGAAACTCCGGTTCGGCCCCCGGCAAGTTCGAGGCGACGGTCAAGCAAACGAGGATGGTAGCGACACAAAGTTTCATCGGAGCATACGCTAGAAAGTTGTTATTCGAAGTTCACTACGGTCATTCGTACACAAACGTCGCCGTCGCGGTGCAGTCACCGGCAGGGACCAATCGCATCCAATACGCGGCGAACATTTCGGAGAACTCATGCTCCCGTGTTTCCCCCGGCTTCACGGTGAAGCTCGTCACGGGCGACCACGCTCCGGAGCCCGTGAAATCGGCTTCCAACCGGAAGTCGACGGGGCTCGTGCCGTCGTGCGCAAGCAGCAATCGCTTACGATCATACCCGGTCGCGAGGTAAGGGTCGCTCGGCCTGCCGGCCTGCACGGCCGTGTTGTTCCACGGGCCGCCGACGCCGCGCGGCTTGCCGAATTGCCACAGTTCGTCGACGCTGCCGACCCAGACGGCCGCCCGGCCGTCGTCGGAGCGGATGATGCGCGGATTGTCGGCGGCGCCTTGCGCCTGCGCGCCGCTGAGTACCAGCAATCCGCGATAGGAGGCGTAGTCGTGAATGCGTCGGTTGTGCGTCGCGATCGGCCGCAGCTTGGCAAACCCGCCGGCGTTCTCGGCCGGTAGTTCGTAGAAGGTGCCGTGTACGTTGAGCAAATCGCGCTCGGTGCAGACCTCGCGGCAGACGCGCTCGACGCCCAACGCGCCGGCCTTGTCGAAAGCGTCGTCTCCCTTGGGCAACCGCCAACGCTTCCCTTGTTCGTCGACGAACAGCACCGAGGCTTCGTCGACCGAAATCACATCGCGCGGAATGGCGACGTTCTTCTGCATCCACGCCACGGCCGCCGAGTCGTCGATACGGCGAAGTTTTAGTTCGGCGTCGAGTTCGTAAGGTCCGACGTCTCCCGCGGAGTCTTGCGCCGCGAGCAGCAGCGTCCGCAGGTTCTCGCCGCGGGCGCGAATCAAGCCGCCGACGATGTTCTTATCGGTCGGTTCGGCGAGCCCGGCGAAAATCGCCGCCGGCTCCGTGCCGCGCGGATCCTCATTTCGATAGTGAAACATCGCGGTCGCATGCGGAACGTCGCGGTCCGCCGTGATGCGCAACCACGCTCCAGCGTCGGTAGATACGAAATAGACCCAAGCGTCTCCCCCCGCGGCGACGTCGAGCGTTCGCAACGGCTCCCAACGATCGTTTCCTTGTCGGTCGACTTCCAACGTGAATCGCACCGCTTCCGCGCCGCGATGCGCCAAGTGCAGCGCGCGGCGCTTGTAACCGGCGAAGAGATACGGGTCGCTCGGCGCGCCGGCCTTGATGTCGTCGTCGAGCCAGACCGCGCCGCGACCGAGCGCCGGCCCGAACTGGTCGAGCTGCGCCGGTTCGAGAAACGCCAGATTCGATTGCGATTGCCCCGGCCCGGCGATTTCTCCTTTCAGCTTCCGCTTGTTGAGGAATTCGCTCTTGGCCGTGTCGTCGCAACCGAGCACGACGCGATCTCCCCAACGACAAAGATCGCCGACCACTTTCAGGTACGTCGAGCGCGGGGCGATGCCTCCGGAGTTGGCCCGCGAAAACGTGCGCGGAAAGCGCCAAAACGTGCCGTGCATCATCATCAGCAAGTCGTCTTCGCCGATGTCGCGAATCCGCGGCCATTCGGTATTCCAGCCGTGCGCGCCGTCGTAGGTGTGCGAAGCCTTCGGCAGGCGATAGGTGTGCCACTTCCCGTCGTCGAGCAGCATGAGCAGCAGCGAACGCGCGTCCCAGCCGAGGCTCCAGAGGGGATCGGTTGCGGGATGTTCGTTGCCGTAGATGCCGCCCGGACCGGTGATCTCGGTGAACTGATTGCGCCGCACCAATTGCCAATCGCCCGAGCCTCGCCACTCGGCCAGCGCGCCGCTCGGCGTCGTCGGATCGACCAGCGCCGCCGGGCTCCGCTCGCCGTTGTTGGCATACGCCACGCGTCCCTGCCCTGAGTACAGCCCTTTGCCGTGATAGCCGGGGAGTTCCGAATCGATCTTCGCCGGATGGGCTTCTTGGGTCTGTCCCGGCTTCGGTTTGTTGCCGTCGCGGATTAGGCCCGTCACCGCGAGCGTTCGCACGTCGACTTCGTAGAGCCCTTCCTCCATCGTGGCGTAGTAGATCTTGTGCGCCGGGTCGGTAAGGTGGCGGGCGTTGCCGGTGAGCCGGCCCGGCATTAGCGCCGGCGGAATCACGCGCACGCCGCGCTGCGCATCAATGAGGTACGGCCCCATGATCAGCTGCTCCGACTCACGATGAATCATCCGATTCGCCGGCGTGCCGCCGACGCTCTCCGGGCGCACGGTCTGCTGCAAGTCGCTCGTGATTTCGTAGAGCTTGTCCGACGAGCCGAACGGCAAGTGCGGGCCGTACGTCATGACCCACAGTCGATCGGCCCAAGGGACGACGGCGCCGGTGCCGCATTCTCCCTCGTTGTTGAACATCACCAGCCGCGGATAGATGCCCGCGACGCTCACCGGCTCGGCGGCGCGAAGCGCCGCCGAAAGGTGGAGCAGCAAGGAAATTAAGAGGGCGACTGCAAGTCTCATGCGATACGGCTTTAGGGCGAGTTGTGAGCGGAGCTTCCGGCAAATTTAACGATTCCCAAGCCGCTCCGCTAAATTTTCTACGCGGGACGGCCGGCGACGAAGAATTCACTTTTCCCGCGCCGAGTCTTCGGTTATATCGGTGGCTTGCCTTCCGTTTGCCGGCTCGTTGCGAGACCGGTCACGCCTCCGTCATCCTCAGGAATTCCACGCATGAAGTTTTTTGCTATTGTTCCCGCATGCCTACTGCTACTGATCGGCGGTGCGGCCTTCGCACAAGCTCCCGCCAAAGACGCCAAACCGAAAGAGTTCGCGGCCGGCAAGCCGCTCGGCACGGTCAACGAGGCGGGCCAATTCACCACGATGACGTCGAACGTCAAGGTCTACGGGAGCTTCCGCTTCGCCGAGAGTTGCACCTACGATCCGGCCCGCAATCTCATCGTGGTGATGAACGCCGGCGTCCCGCAAACGATGCAGGAAAACGACGGCTACGTCTCGCTCCTGAATCCCGACGGCTCCGTGCATACGGCCAAGTGGATCGGCGCGACGCGCGACGGCCTGACGCTCAACCATCCGCTCGGCAGCG
>CAZWDN010000506.1:0-3257 GCA_964633125.1 uncultured Pirellula sp.
ACTTGCCGACGTTATCGTCGATGTTCGCCACCATGCCGAAAAACTTCGCGACATCCGGCGAAGCGACCTTGCCCGAGTACAGGGCTTCGTACTCCGGCGGACAATCAAGCGGCCCGTGCGGTGCGTTCGTGGCGATATAACAAAAGAACGGGTGTTCACGTCTCGGCCCCGCTTCAGCCTGCTTTGCAATCCACTTCATCGCTGCGGTGAAAAAGACATCCGTGCAATAACCGTTGGTCTTTTCGAATTTGCCGTTGTGCAGAATCGCCGGATTAAAATACTTGTTGCCCGGAGCATCGCCGCAGCTGCCGGGATAGGTCTGCCCGATGCCGCCGCCGCCGTGGATGAATACTTCGTCGAACCCGCGCCGATTCGGCTGGTATTCGGCTTCGTCGCCCAAATGCCACTTGCCGAAGATGCCGGTCGAGTAGCCGGCGGCTTTGAGCGTTTGCGGCAACGTTACCGTGCCGAGCGACATTCGCTCGCGCTCCAGAATCGTGTGCGTCACGCCGTTGCGAAACTCATGGCGTCCGCTCATCAGCGAAGCACGCGTCGGCGAGCAAGTCGGGCTCACGTGAAAGTCGGTGAACCGAACTCCCTCGGCGTGCAACCGATCGAGATTCGGCGTCTTCAACACGGGATTGCCGTGCGCGGAAATATCGCCGTAGCCTTGATCGTCGGTGATGATGAACACGACGTTCGGCTTGCGGCCGGTGAGATCGGCGGCATCGGCCTCGGAGAACTCGACGGCCGCCGGGACAACAAGGCATGTCAGCAATAATCGAACAATACGACGCATAGCAACTCTCGATTGGAGTTCAAAACGGAAACCGGAGACAATTATCAGTCAGCAACCGGCCATATTCCACAACACAAGTTCGACGCGCCGCGGATTCCGATTATTGCGGAGATTGCCAAAGAATGTGCGTCTTCACGCTCTATGGGGAATCTTTATTTTTGCGGCCCAATTCTGGCGAGAACCTTTTGCCATTGTTCCGCGACGCCGAGTTCGCCGAGCCAGCTTTCGATATATGAATAGTCGACTTGGTCGGGGCTAACGCGAAGCATCGCCGCGATATCGCGAGGGTGCTTCTCGGAATCGCCTTCACGATAGTAGATCAGCTTACTAAGGATAATATCCTCCGGCGCCGCCACGAAGCCGCGCACGTCGAAAAAGATCCACTCTTCACGTCGCCGGGCCAACTGCGACCGTCCCCAATTACTTCGGGGCGAGATCATAAAGTCAATCTTCTGACCCGTGGGCGGTTCGATCACATTGAATTGACCGCCGCGTCGCACGGCCTCGGCAGCGGCAGTCGCACTGACATAGAACTGAGGAGATGAAAATGCGGCACAAAGCTCGTTTACTTTCTCTGACGCTAGATCGACCACGAGATCGATATCATGCGTCATGCGCATTTCTCCGTAGACGCCGCTCGCGATCGAACCGACGAGCATATATGGAACTGCAAGCCGATCGAGAACTTCAATCGTATACCGGAGAAGTTCACCCTGCTCCACGACTCATCCTTTCGGCCACGGCAGCGGCAACCTGTTCGTCGGTCCACTCGGGGTGCCGTGTGCGAAAATATCCTGCAAGTCGCCGCCGCGCCGTTCGATTCAAATCAAATACGGCGGCAAGTCGTTGCCATGGTTTGAGTCCACGAATGACTTCGACGGTCGCATCGTCCGGCACGTCGATTCGAGTTTCTTCCATTGCCGCAATGCCGAATAATACGACTGCGGCGGCGTCGAAAGGCTCGACGCCGCCGCGAGGAATTATATCACTTCCCACCGAATCGTCGCTTAGAACTCGCGCTTCGTCTTCACGCCCGGCTGCGGCAGCGGGTACTTGCCGTTTTTGTCGGCCAGAATCGGCGCGGGTCCGCCCAGCGTAAGCTGATCGACCGTCGGAGCGAACTCGTGTTCGCAGTTAAGCATGTCTTCGAACGTAATCACGCGGCCGGTGTGCGCGGCCATGCGTCCCATCGAGGTCACGATACTCGCTTCCGTCCCGCGCTTCGCCTCGTTATAAGGCTTGTCGCTACGAATGGCCGCGATCAGGTGGTCCCACTCCAGTTGGTACGGGTTCGGTTCCTTCGGGCCGTAGCTCCACGACAGATTATCTTCCGTCATGTTTTGGCCCTTGTAGATCCGGCACTTCGCCGGCGTGTGACCGGCTGTCGAAATGACCCCCACGCCCTTGGAACCGTGCGCATAGCTCGCGAACTCAGTCTTGCAGCCCGGCATCGTACGCCCTTCGAGTTGCAGCTTCGTGCCGTCGGCAAAGGTGTACATCACCGAGTAGGTGTCGAAGTTTTGATCGACGTAATCTTGCCGATAGTGACGGCCGCCGGCCGCTTCGGCCTTGATCGGCCACGCGTCCTTCATCCAGCAGCATTCGTCGATGTTGTGAATCAGGAAGTCGCTAAACGCGCCGCCGCTTGCCCACAGAAAGGCGTGGAAGTTTTTAATTTGGAACAGGAGTTCGCCCTTGTCCCATTCTTTCGGCATCGGTGAGCAGAAGGCGCTGCCCGTCGGTCCGGCTTGGCGATAAGCGCGCATCAAGATGATGTCGCCGATTTCGCCGTCCTTGATTCTGTCGTGAAGCTGCTGACGAGCATCGCAATGGCGGCACATCAGACCGACGCCGACCTTGATGTTCTTCTTCACCGAGTCTTCGGCGAGCTTCAACAGCTTGCGGCTCGACGGGCCGTCGACCGTAACCGGCTTCTCCATGAAGACGTTGACGCCCTTGTCGATCGCGGCGCCGAAATGGACCCAGCGGAAGGCCGGCGGGGTCGCGAAGATCGCCACGTCGCCGGGGCGCAAGCAATCGAGCGCCTTCTTGTAAGCGTCGAAACCGATGAACTTTTGGTCTTCCGGCACGTCGAACTCGCCGGGGAGCTTGTCTTTCTTGACCTTCGTCGACAGGTTCTTGTAGGCCGCATCGAGTTTCTCGGGAAACACGTCGGCCATGGCGACGAGCTTGATGGGGCCGTTTTCGACAGAAAGGGCGTTGACCGCGGCGCCGGTTCCACGACCGCCGCACCCGACGAGTGCGACGCGGATCGTACTGTCGCCACCGGTATGCACTTTGGGAATGTTCTTTTCCGGCGCGGCCGCGAGCACGTCGGACGCCAAACTACTGACTGCGGCGGCGGCCAGCGCCGCCTCGCCCGACTTCTTCAAAACGTCGCGACGCGACAGGTCGCCCGAATTCGACGGCTTCATACGCACGAACTCCCAGGAGGGTA
>CAZWDN010000507.1:0-3253 GCA_964633125.1 uncultured Pirellula sp.
TATCACGTGCAACATCACAAGTGGGAAACGAAGTCGCCGATGACGACGATCATGCCGTTTACCGAAGGGGGCAAGACGTACGTGGCCGGCGCGTTCGCCTGCACGCCCGTCGTGAAGTACTCGCTCGATTCGCTCTCGCCCGGCGCGAAGGTGAAGGGGAAGAGCGTCTTGGAACTCGGCAGCGGCAACCGGCCGCAAGACATGTTCACCTACACGAAGGACGGCAAGGAGTACGTGCTGGCCAACACGCTTCGCTTCCATCACGAGAAGCGACCGTTCGGGCCGAGCCCCTATTGGACGGTGCGCTTTGAACGCGACTTGCTCGGCGAGGAGGAGAACGTCAACGAAAAGGCCCTTTTCCGCTTGAACAAGAGCTACGAACCGGCGACGCCGCGCGTCGTGATGATCGACGGCTACAGCGGCGTGGTGCAGATGGATCGCCTCGGCGAGACCGAAGCGCTGGTGCTCAAGCAGAACGCCGACAAGAGTCTGGAGTTGGCCGTGCTGCCGCTGCCGTAGACGTCTATCTAGTCGGACGGTACATGATCTCCGCGACGTTGCTGTTGCTTGTTCTGAGTTCCGCGCCGGCGGCAGACGCCGGTTCGCCGTCGATCACGGTCGACGGCGAGCCGACGCGCGTCGTTGTTTCGCGCTCGCTCGCGCCCGCAGTAATCACGAAGCTCGGCGGCGACGGACCGGTCGCCGAAGCGGAAGGTCGGAAGTGGCTGACGCTGTCGCTGGGCGACCAATCGCCGACGCCGATGTTCGGCGGCTATGAACTGCGCGGCGGAACGCTCTCGTTTCGCCCCCGGTTCGCGCTGGTGCGCGGCAGCGCGTATGCGGCGTCGTCGTTCGCCGGCGACGGTCCTCAAGGCCGGCCGGCGGCGAACGCGGTCTATACGGCGCCGATGTCGCAGCAGCCGGCGACGACCACGGTGGTCGGCGTCTCGCCGAGTTTGCCGACCTTGCCGGCCAACGTGCTGAAGTTTTACGTCACGTTCTCCGCGCCGATGAGACAGGGACGCGAAGTGCTTCAGCAAGTACGCCTGCTCGACGAAGCCGGCAAGGAGTTGGTTGCTCCCTGGCGCGATATGGAACTCTGGAACGTCGACGCGACGCGGCTCTCGCTGTTCGTGCATCCCGGCCGCATCAAGCAAGGGGTGAACCTGCGCGACGATTTCGGCCCGGTGCTGGAGCTGGGCAAGCGATATACGCTGGTCGTCGGCACCGATCTCGTTGACGCGGCCGGCTTGCCGTTGGCGCGGACGTTTCGCTATGCGTTCACGACCGCGCCCGAACTCCGCCAAAGGGTCGACGTCGCCGCGTGGTCGATCGCCGCGCCGAAGTCCGGCTCGCGTGAACCGCTCGTCGTTACGTTTGATCGGCCGCTCGATCGGCATCTCGCCTTGCGCGCGCTCGCGCTGCGCGACGACACGGGCCAGGATCTGCTCGGCCGCGCCGAGGTCGCCGACGACGGACGCCGCTGGACCTGGGCGCCGACGGGCCGCTGGACCGCCGGCGGCTACACGCTGCGGGTCGACCCCGTGCTCGAAGATCTGTGCGGCAATTCGCCGCTACGGGCCTTCGATCATGATCTCGAATTGGAAAAGATCGACGTACTGCCGCCGGTGCTGGAGCAGGTATTCGAAGTGCGGTAGGTCGCCGCTTAAATCTTCGGCGGCGCAAACGGCGTGACCGGCCGTCGCGGGTTCGGCGGCGGGTTCGGGTTGAAATAGATCGGCACCAGATCGATGCCGAAGCCGCGCGAGAGTTCGTATGCGGCGCGCGAGGCCCAAGGGGTGCCGTCGTATTCGGCCATGATCGCGCGGAACTGATTCGTCGCGTCTTCCACCAGCGGCTTCGTGACCTTATCGGCCACGGTCGCCCCGCGCTCGCGCAGGTCCCAACGCCCCAGCACCCGGTTCGCCGTCGGCGGGTCGAACGGTTTGGGGTTCACCTTGAAGTTCGTGAGGTACGCGCCGTATTCATACACGCGGGCTTTGTAAGCCACCACCTGCGCGAGCATCAGATCGTAGTGTGCCCGCCAGCGCGGCTCCTTCTCGCGGTCGCGCAGGTTCCTCGCGTCGCGCAGCGCTCGTTCGGCCGCGTCGAGGTACAGCACGTATTGCCGGGCTTTGGCGATCTCCGCGTCCATCTGCCGCGTCCACGTCGCGCGATCGCCGTCGAAGCGTTGGGCCAGGTTGATATACCGGCCGATCTCCGGCTTGTACGGGTTCAGATCGTTCACCACTTTCCAGAGCAGCGCACGGTTCGGCGAGTAGTCGCGCTCGTGGGCATATTGGTCCCGGCTCCGCAGGTCGGGCAGGTACGGGCGCATCGCTTCAATGTCGACGACCGTGTCGTCGCGGCGGAACGTGGCGATCTCGGGGCTCGGCATCATGAGGAACATGCCCCCCGTTTCGCGCGCGAGCCGTACTTGTTCATACGGCCCGAAGCCGCTGGGATGGGCGTCGAAGCGTCGCTGAAACCCTTCGGTTTGCAGCATTTCGACCATTGGCGTTTCGGGACCGCGGTCGACGGCCACGACGTAATCGCGCGTCAGCGGAGGGCCGCCGCCGACGGCCGGTCGCGAGACGGTCCAATTCATGTGGGCGAAGGGATAGCCGAACACCGCTTCGCGCCCGAGCACGTAGACGCCGGCCTTGGCGTCTTTGCACATTTTGATCGTGGGCTCAAGCGAACGCTGGTTGTCGTCGGGGTTGCCGCTTTCGTCGCTCACGAGCACGATCATCATTTGTCGTCCGCCGCCGGCGCCGCTGAACTGCCGGAAGTTGGCCACGGCCTGCCCGACCGCTTGGCACATCATCTCTTCGCCGGATTCGTCCACCGGCACCGCGTCGATCGCGGTTTTGATTTCTTTGAGGAAGGTTGTCGGCTTTTGCGTATGCACGGCGAAGTCTTTGCCGTAGCTCACGACGCCGGTCCATAACGCGTCGCCGCGCGCGGCGCTGGAGAGCCCGAGCTCTTCATACACCTTTTCGATGCGGTCGCGAATCTCGGCCTGATCGTCTTTCATCGAGAGCGATTGGTCGAAGACCCAAACGACAAGCACCTTGCCGCGGGCCAGCTTGTTGAGAATCTCTTGAGTCAGGCGATCCATCGCTTCGCCGTAGCCGTCGGCCGCGGTGAGGGCCTCGCCGAGGGTTCCTTGCGGAACGCTCGCGGCGAACGTCGAGCCGGCGGTCGTGAAGACGTTCACCGCGCCGACGTCGACATGCACGGCCGTCGGGCG
>CAZWDN010000508.1:0-3234 GCA_964633125.1 uncultured Pirellula sp.
ACCCGGTGCGTCGGCGTGCGGAAAGTAGCGTGAAGCGACGCGAGTCGCTTCACGAATAAGTCCGCGTCGCCCGTGTTGACCAGTTCTTTTTTGCGATTCGGCAGGCCGTACGCCGACGCACGAACTTTTTTTGCAGTGTTTCCAAGACACTGGGCTTCGGAACGAGGAGTTCACGATGCGTCGCGGTGCGCGCTGGAAACAAGTCGGCGGTCGGCAGGCGGCAGTTGGCCGGTGGACGTGCTCCGTACTGCCTCCTGCCGACTGCCCAATCACGAGATCTTTCATCGTTTCTAAGTTGCACTACTGTAGTACCTTACGCCGCGACGGGTTGACAACCACGCCCCTTTGCCGCCAAGCTGTCGGTTTCCGTGATTTGCCGTAAAGGAGCCTCTGTGGGACGTATTAGCACGGCATTTCGAGCGTTCTTCCGTACGCTCGGGAGCGCCGAACTTGCCAAGCAACTTGATGAGGTCCTCGCCGGAGGAACTGCAACGGCGAGAACTGCCGCTCTGCCCCCTCCTGCGCCGAAGCCGGCCGAACCGGCGAAGAAGGCCGCGCCGGCCCGTAGCGATGCCTTGAGCTTGCTCGCCGCGCTGCAGCGCGAAGCTCGGCTCGTTGACTTTTTGAAGGAAAAGCTCGACGGCTACAGCGACGCCCAAATCGGCGCGGCCGCGCGCGACGTGCATCGTGACAGCGGCGCCGTGCTGGAGCGAATGTTCGCCTTGCGCCCGCTGACGGAAGCCGCCGAAGGGGCGGCGCTCGACGTCGATGCCGGATTCGATCCGCTGCGCTATCAACTGACCGGCAACGTCGTCGGGCAGCCGCCGTTTCACGGCACGCTCCGTCACCACGGCTGGCAAGCGTCGAAGTGCGAATTGCCGGCCTGGACCGGCGGCGAAGCGGCTCAAAAGATCGTGGCGCCCATGGAAGTCGAAGTCCGTTAGTTGATTGTCAGAAAGTGATTTGCGCCGATGTCCGCTCGCTACGCTTTGGGAATCGATCTCGGGACGACGAACTCCGTGTTGGCGTACGCGCCGCTCGACGACGCCGCGGCCGCGCCGATGGTTCTGCCCATACCGCAACTCACGGCTCCCGGCACGGTCGAGAGCCGGCCGCTGTTGCCGTCGTTTCTCTACTTGGCCGGCGCTCACGATGCCGGTCAAGTGGGCTACGACCTCCCATGGGCCGGCGGGCGCGATTTTGTCGTCGGTGAATGGGCCCGCAAGCAGGCGGCCGAGAATGCGACGCGCACCGTCGCCGCCGCGAAGAGTTGGCTCACCTATTCCCGCGTCGATCGCCGCAAGCCGATCTTGCCGTGGGGCGCGCCGGACGAAGTGGCGAAGATTTCTCCCGTCGAGGCCTCGCGGCGCTACTTGGAACACTTGGTCGCCGCCTGGGAATACGCCCATCCCGAGGCGCCGTTCGCCGCACAATCGATCGTGCTGACGGTGCCCGCCTCGTTCGATGCGGCCGCGCGCGAACTGACGCGTGAAGCGGCCCTGGCGGCCGGCTTTCCCGAATCGTTTATACTGCTCGAAGAACCGCAGGCCGCCGTGTACGCCTGGCTGGCCGACGTCGGCGACGATTGGCGCAAACTGTTGGCGATCGGCGATTCGCTGCTCGTTTGCGACATCGGCGGCGGCACGACCGACTTTACGCTCGTGGAAGTGGCGGGCGCGGAAGGTGCGTTGACGCTGGAACGCGCGGCCGTCGGCAACCATACGCTCGTCGGCGGCGACAACATGGACCTGGCGCTCGCGCATTACGCGGCCGGGCTGTTCGAGAAACAAGGCGTGAAACTCGACGCGTGGCAATCGGTCGGCCTCTGGCACGCCTGTCGGGCCGCGAAGGAAACGCTGCTTGTCGCGGGAGGCGCGGAGCGGCATCCGGTGTCGGTGCTCGGCCGCGGCAGCCGTTTGATCGGCGGCACCGTGACCACGGAACTCACGCGCGACGACGTGATGCAACTCCTCGTCGACGGCTTCTTTCCGCCGTGCGACGCCGGAGCCAAGCCGGTGAAGCAACGCGCCAGCGGCTTCCGCGAACTGGGACTGCCATACGAAAGCGACACGGCCGTCACGCGGCACTTGGCGGCGTTTCTCAACACCAACGGCATCACCGGCGCGGCGGCATCTGCGGATGGCGGCGCTGCGGCAGGTAAGCCGTTGCACGTGCTCTTCAACGGCGGCGTGTTCAAGGCCAAAACGCTTCGCTACCGCGTGCTCGACGTGCTGGAAAGTTGGTGCGGCGCGTCGCGCAAGCCGCAAGCGTTGGCGGGCGACATCGACTTGGATTGCTCCGTCGCGCGCGGAGCGGCCTTCTACGCGCGGTCGAAACTCGGCGGCGGCATTCGCATTCGCGGCGGCGCGGCCCGTTCGTACTATGTGGGCATCGAATCGGCGGGGTTGGCGATTCCTGGCGCGCCGCGGCCGCTCAGGGCCTTGTGCGTCGTGCCGTTCGGCATGGAGGAAGGAACGGAGATCCACGTGCCGAGCGACGAGATCGGCCTCGTGGTCGGCGAGCCGGCGGAGTTTCGCTTCTTTAGTTCGGCCGTGCGCAAGGAAGATCAGCCGGGAGATTTGATTCCGCGTTGGACGGAAGACGAGATCGTCGAGACCGATACCCTGGCGACCGAACTGCCGGCTTCGGCCGAATCGGACGACGGCTACGTGCCGGTGCGTTTTCTGGCGAAGCTCACGGAACTCGGCGTCTTCGAACTTTGGTGCGCCGCGGCCAACGGCGGCGACCGCTGGAAACTCGAATTCAGCGTCCGCGAGAACGGATAATGGCCACGGAACCCGACTCCGCGCCGAGTCGTTACGTCGTCGGCATCGATTTGGGGACGACGAATTCCGCGCTCGCGTACATTGATACGGAAGCCGCGCCGGGCGACGTACAAAACTTAGCCGTGCAAACGCTTGCCGTGCCGCAACTCGTGGCGCCCGGCGTGATCGAGCCGCGCGAGACGTTGCCCTCGTTTCACTATGCGCCGGCCGCCGGCGAGTTTGTGCCGGGCGCAATGCGGTTGCCTTGGGAGACCGCCGAGCACGATTACTGTGTCGGCGTATTTGCCCGCGACCACGGCGAAACGGTGCCCGGCCGATTGATCTCGTCGGCCAAGAGCTGGCTTTGTCACAGCGGCGTCGATCGGATGGCCGAACTTTTGCCGTGGCACGGCGCCGCCGATGTGCCGAAACTTTCGCCGGTCGACGTCGGTGCGCGGTACCTCGAACA
>CAZWDN010000509.1:0-3221 GCA_964633125.1 uncultured Pirellula sp.
GCTTCGGCGTCGAGCTTGGCGAAGATCGCCGAGGCTTGGCCTTCGGCTTCGATGCGCACGCGTTCGGCCGTGGCTTCGGCGTCGACGATCATGCGGGCCTTGGCGGCCTTGGCGGGAGCTTCCACCGCGGCACGCTGCTCGGCTTCCACACGTTCGGCGTCGGCCAAGGCGGCCTTCGCCATGGCCCGGTTCTGCGCTTCGAGCACGGCCGCTTCGGCTTCGCGCTTCTTCGTTTCGGCCGTTTGATAGGCCTCGGCTTGCTTTACGGAGAGGCTCGCTTTCGACACGGCGACGAACTCTTGCGCCGTGTTTTCCCCTTCGATCGCTTTGGCGTTGGCTTCGGCCGTGCGGATACGCATTTCGCGTTCCGCTTCCTTCACTTGCACGTCGCGCTGGTAGGCGGCGGTTTGCTCGCCGATCTTTTGTTCCTTTTCCAACTCGGCGAGGCGAATCGCCTGGGCCCGCATGGCTTCCTTGGTGCCGATTTCCTTTTCCTTGGCGGCGTTGGAAACTTGAATCGTCCGATCGCGCATCGCTTCGGCCACGCGCGTTTCGCCGAGCTTCTCCTGTTCGGCGACGTCGCCGCGGGCCTGTTGGATGGCTTGCGACGCGGCCTTTTGGCCGATGGCATCGATGTAGCCGGCTTCGTCGGTGATGTCGGTAATGTTCACGTTGATCAGCGTCAGGCCGATCTTCTTGAGTTCCGGCTCAAGCGAATTCATCACGTGCGAAAGGAACGTGTCGCGGTCGCGGTTGATGTCTTCGATCCGCATCGACGCGATCACCTGCCGCAATTGGCCGAAGATGATTTCTTGGGCCTGCTTCTCGATTTGCTTGGGGTTCAGCCCCAGCAAGCGCACGGCGGCGTTTTGCATGACTTCCGGCATCGTACCGACGGCCACGGTGAACACGCTCGGCACGTTCACGCGGATGTTCTCCGCCGAGAGCGCGCCGCGGAGCGGGATTTCGATCTGAATCGGTTCCAGGCTCAGATAGGCGTGGTCTTGAATGAGCGGCCAAACGAAAGTCGCCCCGCCGTGCAAACACTTGACCGCTTTGCCGCCGCCGGCCTTACCGTAGATCACCAGCACGCGGTTGCTCGGGCAGCGCCGATAGCGCTTCACGATCAGCACCACGAAGCTGAAGAACAAGAGCGCCGCGCACACCGCGATGGCCGCGTAGAAAATCGCGGCGCTCGACGAAGCGGGCACGTTGCGATTGATCGATTGAGCGAAGAGCGTGGTCATGGGAGCCGTGTCGAGTTTTGAGTTATGAATTGTGATGGGAGGCGCCGTTCGGCATTCAGCAGTCCGCATTCAGCATTGCGTTGTCAGACGCCGACCGCTTCCGGGGCGACTTCGACGGCGTCGGGGCCGACCACTTTTGTCACGACAATCCTAGCTCCCGTGGGGAGCGGGTCGTCGGCCGTCGCGGCGGAAAGTTCGACGGTGCGGTTTTGCAGGGATATTTGCACCTTGCCGTGGCCCGAGCGGCGGCCCGGAATCTTGATATAAACGGTACCAACGGCGCCGACGGCATCTTGAATGCGCGTCGTCCCTTCGGCACGTAGCAGCGAGAGAGAACGCATCATCCAATGCACGAGGTACATCGACGCCACGCCGGCTCCCATGGCGACGGCCAGCCCCGTCCAGGGTGAAACGTCGCTTGCGTTCATCGCCAAGCCGGTGAGGCCGAAGAAGGCCATGGCGGCGGTGATGGTGCGAAACGAGATGACGCCGAAGAACCAGTTGCTGCCGTGCGAGTGCGCGTGGCCGTCGTGCCCGGGTGCGCCGGAGTGATCGGCATCGTGTCCGACGTCGTGGCCGCCGACATCGTCGCCTCCCTCTAAATCGTCGGCTCCGGTGAGGCCGGTGACCGTGAGCAGGAACTGGCAGGCCAATACGGTGCAGCCGAGTATGGCGCAGATCGAATAGAAGATAAGCATGGTGGTGAGACGCGAATTTTGAGGAAGCGGTCGCAAGACCGCCGTTCACAAGGAGGTATTCGCCGCCGCTCAGTAAATCTTAGCTTAAATGCGTAAGTGGTTGCCGGCAAAAGAATAAGGCCGGAACGGCCCGGTTAGCCGCGATGCGTCGCAGAGCGTGGAACGACGCAACTCAGCAAGACTCCCGCGGCGAGCGTGGCGACGAGCGCACACGGTTGCACCCAGGTGAAGCTGATCGATTGCGCGAGGCCGAAAAGTTCTTGGCTAAACGCGATGCCGATGCTCACGGCCGTGCCGAGGATGCCGGCCGCGGTCGCCGCGCGATTGCAGCAGCGCGGCACGAACATACCGAGCAAAAACAAGCCGCCGAGCGGGCCCGTGAAGCAATTGAAGCTGCGGCCCATCATTTCGATAATGTTGCGGTCGCGCGTGAGCAGATCGAGCCCGAAAGCGGCGGCCGTCGTGAACGCGCCAAGGAGGAAGGTGAGCAGCTTCGCGCCGCGAATGCCGCCGCCGGTCGTCTCTTCGCGCGAGTGCGGGAAGTGCCGATGCCACTCGACGGTGAGCACGCTCGCCGAGGAGTTGATGCCGGAATCAATGCTCGACATCGCGGCCGCGAGCATGGCGGCGATCCATGCTCCGGCCAAACCGGCCGGCAGCCGGTGCATGGCGAAAAGCGGAAAGATCATGTCGGCGTCTTTGCCGACGGGCGTCACCCCTTCCGGTTGCGCGACCCCTTGGTAGTAGAAATAAAGCGCCAGTCCCACGACGAGCAACAGGAGATTGACGACGACGCCGGTGAGCGAGCCGACGACGAAACTCTTGCGGGCCGCGGCGAGCGAGCCGGACGAGAAATAGCGTTGCACCGTCATTTGGTTACCGATGTGCGTGCAGATGTGCCACACGAACATGTTCAGCGCCACTGTGAGAATGGTCGACCGCGTGAACGGGTCGAAGCTGTACCACTCGAGTTGCTTAGTCGAATGCTTCGTAACGACGAGTTCGTACCAGTCGGCCGGCGTACTGGAGGTTTGCACGGCAACGTAGCCGATGGTCATCAGCGCGCCGCCGAGCATCAGCACGACCTGCACGACATCGGTCCAAATCACGGCCCGCAGGCCGCCGGCGACGGTGTAGACCGTGGCAATGACGCCGACCGTGAGCAGCACGATCGTGAGATCGACGCCGGACGCCACGGCGAGAATACGCCCGGAAACCAGGACGATGAAGCCCATCCAGGCCACGGCGAGCCAGAGAAAGAGCGCGATGCCGAGCC
>CAZWDN010000510.1:0-3218 GCA_964633125.1 uncultured Pirellula sp.
CTCTTCTGTGCGAGCCGGGCGTGAGGCGAAGAGAGCATCGTAAAAAAACCGGGCCTCGCGAGCCAGTGGGCCGCGGGAAATGCCGCATTTCGGGCAACCGCGGGCCGGCCAAAAATCGCCTGGAAAACGGGAGTCGAGATTGGTAGCGTGCGGAATGATCTTTGGCAATTCGAACGCCGCAGGCACACTCCGTGTGCCGTGAGCGGCATCGTCTTGGACGGTCGTCTCAGGCGTTTTCAGTTTTGCGACCGACGGCACACGGAGTGTGCCTACTACTTTGACGTAAGTCGGTTCTCGCGTTCGGCACTTATGTCGCCGCTTATGTACGCACTGCGTACATAACGGATTCTAAGTACGCACACCCCCAAAACCCACAAGGGGTGCGTACATAACGCGACTTATGTACGCACATGGAAAAACAAAATCGACGTAAGTGCCACAAGCAATTCGGGGCTTACGTCGATTAATGCAGCGTGCTCGGAACGCCGCGGAGGGCGTTCCCTACAGACGCCCGGTTACTCTTTGAAGCTCAAGAGTCGCGCGACCAGCGCCGTCCAGCCGGTTTGATGGCTGGCGCCGAGCCCTCGGCCGTTGTCGCCGTGGAAGTATTCGTAGAACGGGATGTAGTCGCGCCAGTGCTGATCGGCCTGCATCAACGGGCAATCGCCGAACACCGGACGTTTCGCTCCCTCGGCCGCCGGCGTGCGGAGGAAGATATTGCATAGCCGATGCGAAAGCTCGTTGGCCGCGCCGTCGAGAGTGACCCAATTGCCTGAATAGCGCGGAGCTTCAACCTTGAGCGAATCGCCGAAGTAGTGATGGTACTTCTCCAGCGATTCGATCATCAGGTAATTGACCGGAAACCAAATGGGGCCGCGCCAATTGGAATTGCCGCCGAACATGTCGCTCGTCGACTCGCCCGGCTCGTACGCCACGACGAGCTCTCGGCCGTTGTCGTCGAACTTGAAGGGCTCGGCGGCCATATGGTGCGACATCGACCGCAGACCGTAGTCGGAGAGGAACTGCGAAGCGTCGAACATGCGCGGCAAGATCCGTTCGAGCTTGTAGCGATCGACGATCGTGAGCAACAGCCGGCCGTGTTCGCCCGGCTCCGTGAGCGAGGCGACCGAGGCCGTGAGCTTCGGACGGTACTTGATGAACCACTCCATCCGGCGACGGAAGTTGGGCAGCATCTCCAACAAGTCGGGCTCCAACGTTTCGACGGCGAACAGCGGGATGAGTCCGACGAGCGAACGCACCTTCAGCGGCTGCGTACCGCCCGTGGGCATGTGGAGCTTGTCGTAGAAGAAGCCGTCTTCGGCGTCCCAAAGGCCTTGCTCTTCGATCGGCGCGTTGATGGCGTTGGCGATGTAGATGAAGTGCTCGAGAAACTTGGTGGCGATGCTCTCGTACGCCGGACGCGTGCGGGCGAGTTCCAGCGCGATGGCGAGCATGTTCAAACAGTACATGCCCATCCAAGCGGTGCCGTCGGCTTGTTCGATGTAGCCGTTGCCCGGGCGGGCGTTGGAGCGATCGAACACGCCGATGTTATCGAGCCCGAGGAAGCCCCCCTCGAAGACGTTGGCGCCGTCGCGGTCTTTGCGGTTGACCCACCACGTGAAATTGAGGAGCAGCTTTTGGAAGACTTCTTCGAGCCAACGCGTATCGGCTTCGCCGGTGACGTTGCGCGCGATCTTATAGACGCGCCAACAGGCCCAAGCGTGAACCGGCGGATTGACGTCGGAGAAGTTCCACTCGTAGGCCGGCAACTGGCCGTTCGGATGCATATACCATTCGCGCAGCATCAGCATGAGCTGGCGCTTCGTGAATTGCGGGTCGATATGCGCGAGCGGCAGGCAGTGGAACGCCAAGTCCCAGGCCGCGAACCAGGGATACTCCCACTTGTCGGGCATGGAAATAATGTCGAGGCAGTACATCTGCCGCCACTGCGCGTTGCGCATGTGGGCCCGCATTTCCTCGGGCCGTTCGCCGATCGGGTCGCCGTCGAGCCAGAGTTCGACGCTGTAGTGGTAGAACTGCTTCGACCACAACAGGCCGGCGTAGGCTTGGCGCTCGACGAGGCGTCGGTCGTCGTCGAGATCGGCGGGAATCACGGCGGCGTAGAATTCGTCGGCGTCGCGTTTGCGAGCGGCGAACACGTCGTCGAAGTCGTCGAACGGGCGCTCCATCGGCTGCGGCGCGTAGCGAACTTCGACGACGTATGTGCCGCCGGCCGGCACGACGGTTTGAAAGTGGGCGGCCGCTTTGGTGCCTTTACGGGCCGGATTGAGCGATTCGAGCTTGCCGCGGACGACCGCTTCGTGAAACGCGTCTTTCACATACGGCAGCGAGTTCTTCAAGCCGTAAACGCGATTGCGGTTGGTGTCGTTATCCGTGAACATCAAACGGGGCGCCGGGAGGGCGCCGAGAGCCTGCCCCGCGCCGCCGGTCGGCTTGGCGGCCGGAGACGAAGAGGCGGCGGGCGCGGGCTGCGCGGCGGACGTCAATCGTTCCGAGGCGTACCACCAACGCTTGCCGAGACGTCGGTGCTCCGACTCGATCGCCAGGTTGCCGACGGCGCGCAGATTGGGGCGCGTGGAGTCGTGTCCCCACGACCAGGTGTTGCGGAACCACAGTTGCGGCAGCACGTGCAACGGCGCGGCCTCGGGGCCGCGGTTTTCGACGGTGATGCGGCAGAGCACGTCTTCGGCGTCGGCCTTGGCGTACTCGATGAAGACGTCGAAGTAGCGGCCGGACTTGAAGGCGTCGCCGAGCAGATCGATCAGCTCGACTTCCGGCTTATTGCGGCCTTGCTTCCGATTCGCCTCGGCCAACTGCGCATACGGATACTCGACCTGAGGATACTTGTAGAGCATCTTCATGTACGAGTGCGTCGGCGTGTTGTCGAGGTAGAAGTAATACTCCTTGACGTCTTCGCCGTGATTGCCCTCGGGGCCGGTGAGGCCGTAGAGACGCTCTTTCAGAATCGGATCTTTGCCGTTCCAGAGAGCGACGCCGAGGCACACGTTTTGAAACCGATTGGAGACGCCCCCCAGGCCGTCTTCGTTCCAACGGTAGGCGCGGCTCCGTGCGTGGTCGTGCGGAAAGGAACCCCAGGCGTCGCCTTGAGGACTATAGTCTTCGCGAACCGTGCCCCAGGCGCGCTCGGCAAGATACGGGCCCCAATGCTTCCAATCGACCGCGCGGGTTTCGTGAAT
>CAZWDN010000511.1:0-3207 GCA_964633125.1 uncultured Pirellula sp.
CCGGCGACAGCCCTTCGATATGCTCGAGCTGCGGCTTCTGCATCTGGCCGACGAACTGCCGCGCGTACGAGCTGAGGCTTTCGACGTAGCGACGTTGCCCTTCGGCGTAGATCGTATCCATCGCCAAGGAACTCTTGCCGGA
This sequence comes from uncultured Pirellula sp., assembly GCA_964633125.1. Lineage (GTDB taxonomy): Bacteria > Planctomycetota > Planctomycetia > Pirellulales > PNKZ01 > PNKZ01. The sequence goes on from CAZWDN010000511.1 coordinate 143, forward strand.
GCCGCTGGGGCCGCAGCAGACGGTGATCATGTCGCGCGGGATTTCGACGTCGACTGATTTCAGATTGTGCTGCCGAGCGCCTTGCACCTTGATCGACTTCGCTTCGGCCACGCGCGGACGTTGCGGCCCCTTGGCTTTGGCCAGCGCTTGCTTGTGCCCTTCGCCGTACAAAAATCGCTTCAAGGCTTGGCCCGTATGCGATTCCGCCACCGCGGCGACTTGTTCCGGCGTGCCTTGCGCGACGATGCGTCCGCCGCCGGCGCCGCCGTCGGGCCCGAGGTCGATCACCCAGTCGGCCGTCTTGATGACGTCGAGATTATGCTCGACGACGAGCACCGTGTTACCGGCATTGGCGAAATCGTGGAGCACCTTCAGCAGCAGGCTGATGTCGGCGAAGTGCAGACCGGTCGTCGGTTCGTCGAGCAGGTACAGCGTGCGGCCGGTGCTCTTCTTCACCAATTCGCGAGCCAGCTTGACGCGTTGGGCCTCGCCGCCCGAAAGCGTCGGCGACGGCTGGCCGAGCTTCAAATAGTCGAGCCCCACGTCGTGCAGCGTTTGCAGCTTGTGGGCCACGTTTGGAATATTGGCGAAGTGCTCCAGCGCCTGCTGGATGTCCATCTCCAACACCTCGGAGATGCTCTTTCCTTTGAAACGCACCTGGAGCGTTTCGCGATTGAAGCGATGGCCGTCGCACACCGGGCACTTCACCCAGACGTCGGCCAAGAAATCCATTTCCAGCCGTGTCGAGCCATTCCCTTCGCAAGCCTCGCAGCGGCCTCCTTCGACGTTGAAACTGAAGCGACCTTCCTGATAGCCGCGGGCCTTCGATTCCGGCAGCTGCGCGTAAAGCTTGCGAATATCGTCGAACACTTTGATATAGGTCGACGGATTCGAACGCGGCGTGCGACCGATCGGCGATTGATCGATCGAGATCAGCTTGTCGAGTTGCTTCAGGCCGTCCATCCGCTCGAAAGTGCCGGGGTTGCCGAGGCCGCCGTTGAGGTCGCGATTCAGCGCCTCGACGAGGATGTCGTTGACCAGCGAACTTTTGCCCGAGCCCGAGGCGCCGGTGACGCAGACGAACAGACCGAGCGGGATTTCGACGTCGATGTTCTTGAGGTTGTTCGCGGCGGCGCCGATGATCGTGAGCTTGTGCTCCTTCGGCGTGCGACGTGACGTCGGCACTTCGATCTTGCGTTCGCCCGAGAGAAACTGCCCGGTGAGGCTCCGTTTCTCTTTGCAAACCGCTTCGTAGTTGCCGGCCACCACGACTTCACCGCCGCGCACGCCGGGACCTGGGCCGAAATCGATCAAGTAGTCCGAGGCCCGCATCGTGTCTTCGTCGTGTTCGACGACGACGACCGTGTTGCCCAAGTCGCGCAGTCGTTCGAGCGTGCCGAGCAGGCGATCGTTGTCGCGCGGGTGCAGGCCGATCGACGGTTCGTCGAGAATATAAAGCACGCCGACGAGGCCGCAGCCGATCTGGCCGGCCAAGCGAATGCGCTGCGATTCGCCGCCGCTGAGGGTCGGCGCGGTGCGGTCGAGCGTGAGGTACTCCAGGCCGACGTTTGTGAGAAACCCGAGCCGGCCGCGGATTTCTTTGAGCACTTCGGCGGCGATCGTTTGCCGCACGGCGTCGAGATCGAGTTCGCTGAAGAAATCGACGCAATCGGAAACGCTGAGCGAGCAGATGTCCGGTAGTCCGAGGCCCGGACGATCACGGAATCGCTCGTGTTTCGTCGTCATCCGCACGGCGCGGGCCTGCGGGTTAAGCCGAGCGCCATGGCAGCTCGTGCACCCTTGCGTGCGCATGTACTTCTCAAGCTGCCGCCGCTGCATGCCGCTTTCGGACTGCTTGTACTTGCTCGTCAGCTCGGGAATGATCCCTTCGTACTTGCCACCGTACTTGTGGCCCGACGGACCTTGCCGCCAGGTGTACGTGATGTGTAAGTCGCCGGTTCCGAAGAGCAATTGCTGCTGAATCTCCGGCGCGAGTTCTTCCCAGGCCGTTTCGAGAATGATGCCTTCGTCGAGACCGAGCTTGTGCTCAAGCGTATCGGCCACGCCTTGGAAGATGTGGCGCCGCCAGCGTCCCAGATCGGCCCAGGGACCGATGGTTTCAATCGCCCCTTGTTTGAACGAGCGTCCCTTGTTGGGAATCATCAAGTCCAAGTCGAAGCCGAACACCTCGCCGAGCCCGTCGCACTCGGGGCACATCCCTTGCGGACTATTAAAGCTGAAGAGTTGCGGCGTCGGCGGCTCGAAGCTCAGACCGCACGGCGTGCAAGCGTAATGTGCCGAGAGATGAATGTCGTTCGGGTTGCGCGCACCGCGGGCGGCCCCCTTCGCTTTGCGGCCTGTCTTTTCTACGGCTGCTTCGCCATCTGTATCGTTGTCGCCGTCTTCATCCTCATCTTCGTCGTCGAACTCTTCCGGCGGCGGGGCGACGCGGGCCTTCCCCTTTAAACCTTTCGCATCCTTCGCATCGGCCGGCTCGAGCGCTACGATCAGGTTGCCCTTGCCGATCTTGAGCGCTAGGTCGACCGCTTCGGCCAACCGCGTGCGGAGGCCCGGCCCTGCCGAGAGCCGATCGACGACTACTTCAATGTTGTGCCGCATCTGCCGATCGAGCGACGGCGGCGAACTGAGCGAAACGACTTCCCCGTCGACTCGCCCGCGCACGAAGCCTTGCTTGAGCAAGTCTTCAAACAGATCGCGATGTTCTCCCTTCTGCGCGCGAATGATCGGCGCGAGAATCGAAAACTTCGTTCCCTCTTCGAGCACGCCGATCCGGTCGATGATTTGTTCGCGAGTTTGCGCGGTGATTGGTTTGCCGCACTGCGGACAATGTCCCTGGCCGGTGCGCGCGAAGAGCACGCGCAGATAATCGTAGATCTCGGTGATCGTGCCGACCGTGCTGCGCGGATTCTGGCCGCTCGTCTTCTGCGAAATCGAGATCGACGGACTCAGGCCGGAAATGAGGTCGACGTCGGGCTTCGGCATCTGCCCGAGGAATTGCCGGGCGAAGCTGGAAAGGCTTTCGACGTAACGCCGTTGCCCTTCGG
>CAZWDN010000512.1:0-3196 GCA_964633125.1 uncultured Pirellula sp.
CAACGATCGTTCGTTGGCCTGGGCCATCGCCGAGTTCGTCATGAACGAAGGGGGCGTTTGCGGCTTCTCGCACCTTCCCGATCGGCCGGACGACGAGAAGAAAAAGAACCGGCTGCGCGTCTCGAAGTGCACGGACAAGTATCCCGAGAAGGCGAAGATCCTCGGCCCGATGGATGTGCAAAAGGATGACGACATCCGTGCGATCATGGCCGCCGCCAAGGCCGAATACGGCCAGATCGACTTCCTTGTGCATGCGATCGCCTACGCGAAGCTCGACGACCTCAAGGTCGACACCATTCAAACCAGCCGCGACGGCTTCAACCTCGCGATGGAAATCAGCGCCTACAGCCTTATCGCCGTGTGTAACGCTGCTCGCGATGCGGGGGTTATGAAGGAAGACGCATACGACCGCGCCACGAAGAAGGGTGGAAAGCAAGGAACCTCGATTCTCACACTCACCTATTTCGGCGGCGAAAAGGCGGTGCCGGGCTACAACGTGATGGGCGTCTGCAAAGCGGCGCTCGACTGCATTGTGAAGTACCTTGCCTACGATCTGGGCCCGAAGGGTGTTCGCGTCAACGCCGTGAGCGCAGGTCCGGTGCGAACCCTGGCCGGCAGCGCCGCGGGCGTGGACGACATGATGAAGCTCTACGAAATGATGTCGCCGCTGAGCCGGAACATCGACCAAGAAGAAGTCGGCAAAACCGGCGGCTTCTTGCTCTCCGACCTCTCGGCAGGCATCACCGGCGAACTGCTGCATCTGGACGGCGGCTACAACATCATGGGCTCGCCAGGCCGGCTGCTCGATGCGGCAAAGGACATGAAGTAAAGACAAAAGTGAAAACGCAAAATGCAAAAGTGAAACACAGCGGTCATCGTGGTTTCACTTTGGCATTGTGACTTTTGAGTTCTGACTTTCTTCCCATGCCTACTCCCATTGCCGTGGCGGTCGTCGAGCATCAAGGGAAGTTCCTCGTCGGGCGCCGGCCGGAAGGCGTGGCGTTGGCCGGGCTGTGGGAGTTTCCCGGCGGGAAGGTCCGGCCCGGCGAAACTCCGGCGGCCGCCGCGCAGCGGGAATGTCTCGAAGAGACGGGGCTCGACGTGGTCGTCGGCGCGCCGTATCCGGAAGTCGTGCAGCAGTACGACCACGACCGCGTGCATCTGCATTTCTTTGCCTGCTCGCTCGTCGATAAGCGCGTGCCGACGCCGGAAGGCTATCGCTGGGTCGCGCCGAGCGAACTCGCGGGGTACGAGTTTCCCCGCGCCAACGAGGGGTTGCTGGCGTTGCTGGCGACGCGCGGCGCCGTCGACGGAAGCGGCATGAGCGGAAAACCGTAGCAACCGGGCAGAGTGGTAGCGGCAAAGTTTCGGCGTCGGAGAATCAGGCGATGTTGCGCCCGGTGGAGAACATCGGCGCTAAATAACATCTCGTACAGCCGCCGGTTTGCCCCCCGTTGCCTCCTGTCTTTCCTTCAAATCGCTCTAGGTCGTTCTCGGCTCGTCGAGTATTTTTTGCAAGTCTTACATCGTCCGGCCCGACGCCGTGCGAAGGTGAGCGACTTGTCGAAAGATTTTCGACGGAGTCGGCGAGCGAACGACCCCGCGTTGTAAGCTCGACAAACTCGCGAGCAGGGCGCACCTTCGCCTTGTCGAGCGAGGCGGTTCGAAAGGCAAACGGGCGTGCACGGCAGGAGAGTGGCCCTCCGGCCGGCGCACAGTTTGCAACGATTGTGCGGCCGACGAAACGGCCGGGCACGGCGCGAAGAACGGAATTCTTCACGCCGTCGTCGAACGACATCGCACTGCGGAGAGTAGAGCATGGAAGCTCGTAAGTTGTGCGCGGCGCTAGTCGCCGTGTTGCCGGTTTTGCTGGGGGCCAGTTACCGTACGCAAAACTTCATCGTTAATGCGCCCAACGCGCAGGTAGCGAAAGACGTCGGTGATTCGGCCGAACGTTATCGCGATGAACTCGCGACCGAATGGCTCGGTAAGCCGCTGCCGCCCTGGGGCCAACCTTGCCCGATCACGGTGCAAGTCGGCCGCAATCTCGGAGCCGGCGGAGCCACGAGCTTCGTCTTCGATCGAGGCGAAGTCTTCGGTTGGACCATGACGATTCAAGGTTCCCATGAGCGCATCATCGATTCCGTGCTGCCGCACGAAGTGACGCACACGATCTTCGCCAGCCACTTTCGCCAACCGGTGCCGCGCTGGGCCGACGAAGGGGCTTGCACCACGGTCGAACACGTCAGCGAACGGACGAAGCAGCAGCAAATGCTGATTCAGTTTTTGAAGACCGGCCGGGGCATCGCCTTCAGCTCGATGTTTGCCATGAAGGAATACCCGGCCGACGTGCTGCCGCTTTACGCCCAAGGGCACTCGCTGGCTACGTACTTCATTGGCCAAGGAGGTAAGGCGAAGTATCTGCAATTCCTGGCCGAAGGCATGCAAGACGAAGATTGGACCGCGGCCGTGCACAAGCACTACGGCTTCGCGGATTTGGCGCAACTGCAAAACACGTGGCTCGAATGGGTTCGCTCCGGCAGTCGGCCGCTGCAACCCGCGCCGGCAGGCGATCAGCCGATTCTCCTAGCCTCGGCGACGGGCCCCGCTTCCGCGCCGGCACAGGCTTCGGTAACTCCGGCCGCACCAAACCTGCCGACGCCGCCGCTGAATGCCGTGGCGAGCATCGCGACGGCGAACGGCGGTGCCGAAACGCAAGTTCCGCTCTTTCAATGGACGGCGGCCGGAGAATCGCGTAAGCGCGCGCGACCGACGCCGAATCTAGTGCATCACGCGGCTCCCAACGGCGCCATGGCCGCCGGAACATTGGTGCCGGTGCGACTCGGCGCTCCGCCCGTGGGCGCGGTGCCGAACAACGGCGCCCCGCCGGTCGATCCGTTCGTCGCGGCAACGCAAAACAGTTCGCCGGGCACGGCTCATTCGGCGCTCTCCAGCGGCGTGCATTCCGGACCCGTGCAAACCAGTTCCAGCCGTCCGCAGCCGCCGCAAACGCCGGGACAGATCGTGCTGGAATGGTCGAAGCCTGCGGAACCGCCGGTCGTCGGTTATTCTTCCGCGCCGCTCAGGAGATAGCGTAAGTGACTACTGCGCTTGGCAGTCGCCTTACGTTAGTCCCTGCGTCACCAGATACTTCGTCGCGTGGTAGAACACCGGTGCGGCGAAGCAGATCGAATCG
>CAZWDN010000513.1:0-3193 GCA_964633125.1 uncultured Pirellula sp.
TCGGCGTTTTCGAAGAGCAGCTTGTGGTGCAGCACTTTGCCGTCGGCGGCGTCGACGACGTAAAGATACTGCCGTTTGCCGTCGTCCGTGGCTGCGGTGAACCAGAGCTTGCCGTCGCCGATGACCGGCGTGGAATGCCCCTCGCCTTCGAGCGGAATTTTCCAGGCGATGTTCTTCTTCGTCGCTTCGTCCCACGCAAGCGGCAGGCCGACGGCGTCGGCGAGCGCGACATGCCCGTCGGCGGTCGGTCCGCTTTTTTCCGGCCAAGGAAACTCGCCGGCTTGCACGCGCGCGAGCGGCGAGGCGGCGGAAATCGAAACGGCGACGACCAACGGCGCGAGCGCAGCAATACGAAGCGACATAACGGAGGCCCGACGGGAAGGTGTGAGGATGGCGGGAGCGAAACTGTATTACAACGCACCGACGCGGGCAGGTAAAGCGCCGGGCGGCGGAGTGAATTCACAACCGCGCGTCGCGCAGCGGCGGTTAGCCGTAGCGGGCGAGCCAGCGATCGACGACGCCGGGAAAGAAGCGGTTGGCGAGCACCATGGCCCGGCCGCCGGCGCTGGGAATGATTTCCTTGCGGCCGCGCTCCAGCGCATCGGCGGTCGCTGCGGCGACTTTCGCGGGCGACACGCCTGCGCGTTCCTTCTTACGCCACGGCAGCTTCACGCGCATGGCCAGCACGTTGGCGAAGAAGCCGGTGTCGGTCGTGCCGGGGCTGACCAAGAGCAGATCGATGCCGAGCTTGGCGAGTTCCGGTCGGAGCGCCTCGCCGAAGCCGCGCACGGCGAACTTGGCGGCGCAATACTCCGCGGCGTACGGAATGCCGCGATGCCCGAGGATCGATCCGATGTTGACGACGGCCGGCGTCGTGCCTGCGCGCAAAAGCGGGATCGCGGCGCGCGTGAGTTCGGCCGTGGCGAAGAAGTCGACTTCGAAAATCCGCCGCAGGTTCGCAGGGTCGGCCTCGGCGAAACGCCCGAACGCGCCGATGCCCGCGTTGTTCACCAGGACGTCGATTCCGCCGAATCGCTCGGTTGCGGCGGCGAGCAACGTTCGACGGACGCCGGCGTCGGTGATGTCGCCGGGCGCGCACGTTACTTCAGCGCCGCGGGACGTGAGCCTCGCGGCGACGTCGAGCAACACGTCTTCGCGCCGCGCGTTGAGAATCAACTTCGCGCCGCGCCGAGAAAGCTCTTCGGCCAGCGCCAGCCCGATGCCGCCCGATGCGCCGGTGACGGCGATGCGCGAGCCTGCGAGCGTGCGACGCCGCCGGGCCGGCATAGTTAGGCCGTTTCCGCAAGTTTGACGCCGTCGACGGTCGTGCGATCGTCGACCGTATCCGCTTCCGACAAGCCGCGATCGCTCGGCTTATACGGCCGGATGGTCACGCCGGTTTCCCCTTCAAGCGGGCCCAAGTGTTCCTGCGCCAAGCGGCAGTGGATCACCACGCGGTCGTCGTGAAACTGCCGCGAGAGGACTTCGCCGTGGGCCGACAGGTACGCCATCAGCTTGCCGTTGGCGACGCTCGTCTCCACTTCCACGTCGCGGAAGTTACGGCTCAGCGCATCACTCACCGCGCGAGCCAACTGCGGAATGCCCAGCCCGGAACGCGCGCTTACCGGCACGGCGTTGGGATAGAGCCCGAGCAGCCGATCGAGCGTGCCGCGGTCTTGCACGGCGTCGACCTTGTTCAACACCAGCAGCGTGTCTTTGGCGTGAATGCCCAACTCTTCGAGCACCTTATACACGGCGGAGATCTGCTCCTGCGCGTGCGGGTTGCTCGCGTCGGCCACGTGTAAAAGCAAGTCGGCTTGGCGCGTTTCTTCGAGCGTCGCCTTAAAGCCGGCGACCAATTGGTGAGGCAAGTCGCGAATGAAACCGACGGTATCGCTGAGCAACACCGGACCCCAGCCGGGCAATTGCCAGCGGCGCGTCCGCGTGTCGAGCGTCGCGAAGAGTTGATCTTTCGCGTATTCGTCGCTGCCGGTCAGCCGGTTCATCAGCGTGCTCTTGCCGGCGTTCGTGTAGCCGCAGAGCGAAACGGTCTTCCGGTCGCTACGCGTGGCCACTTGTCGCTCTTTGCGACGTTCGATGCCGGCGAGCTCCATGCGCAGGTCGTAGATTTTCTTCTCAGCGAGCCGCTTATCGACTTCGAGCTGCTTTTCGCCCGGGCCGCGCATGCCGATGCCCATCTTGATGCGCGACAAGTGGGTCCACATCCGCTTCAAGCGCGGTAGCGAGTATTCGAGCTGCGCGAGCTCGACGGCCAAGCGCGCTTCATGCGTGCGCGCACGTCCGGCGAAGATGTCGAGAATCAGTTCCGTGCGGTCGAGCACCTTGATGCCGAGCACCTTTTCCAAGTTGCGAATCTGGGCCGGGCTCAGGTTGTTGTCGAACACCACGACGTCGGCGTCTTCCGCCTCGGCCTGCAGTTTCAACTCACCGACTTTGCCGCTGCCGAGATAGGTCGTCTTGTCGGGCGTCTGACGCCGCTGCGTCAACCGGCCGACGACCGTCGCGCCCGCCGACTCCGTGAGGTCGGCCAATTCTTCCAGCGGATCTGCCTGATAGCTCCCTTGATCGTCGAGTAAGACGCTGACCAAAAACGCGCGTTCGCCTGCGGTTCCGGATGTGCGATTGATTTCCATCACGACGATACGATGCTCCGGGGTGCGCTGAAAGGACGTGGGGCGTGTCATAGTGCCGAGGGTCGGGTCCGGTATCCCTCGCTGCACTACTAGATTATAGTTGCCACGGCGAGTCGGGAGAACGCCGACACGGGCCCTCGCGCTGTCTATCTAGACGAAATCCGGCGGAAAAGGTTCTCGAAAATGAACACGTCGGGCCTGCCTGAACGACGCTTGTCGATGCTCGACTGTGCTTCGATCGTCGTCGGCATCATCATCGGCTCGGGAATTTACGAGACTCTCGGCCTCGTCGCCGGGTTCGCGGCCGGCGGGCGAGAGTTGGCCGGGTTGTGGATCGCCGGCGGTTTATTCGCTTTATTAGGGTCGCTCTGCTACGCCGAATTGGCGACGCGGCTGCCTGAAGAGGGGGGCGACTTCGTCTACCTGACCCACGCTTACGGACGCGGCGTCGGGTTTCTCTTCGCCTGGACGCAGCTCTGGATCATCCGCCCCGGGTCGATCGGCGCGCTGGCCTGCGTCTTCGCCGATTACGCCACGCA
>CAZWDN010000514.1:0-3180 GCA_964633125.1 uncultured Pirellula sp.
CCGGTTTGTCGCGAAATCCACTCCTCCGCTCCACACGTATTCTACTTATCGTCGGTAAGGATGACGACGATGTTGGGACGCTTCGCCGATTCGGCACAGAATGCCGTGGAACCCAGGCACAATGCGAGGATAGCGCCGGCCGTCAGGGGGACGAGCGCGGCCAAGTGATGCGGTAAGTAGCGGCATGCTGCTTGGAGACCGACTCGCGATCGAATATTCCATCCGACGAACATGGGCTAGCTCCCGACGGTCTTACGTTGGCTGGGTTTCACTTCTCCGCCCCGTCTCGTAACGCGGTCATCTTCCTCGCTCACCGCGGGCGGGTCAAATGAAGAATGGCTCATGGCATTGACGAAACAATCTCGACCGGCGTGCCGAAACATATGTTTCCAGGCGGCCGACCGGATGCCGCTTATCGGCGGTCGCCGAGAGATCAGATCGGATTCCGAAGAAGCAACGGAGGGGCCGCGGCGTACGTTGCGCCGACCGCGGCCCCTCCATCATGGGTCAAACGACCTGACTGTTACGGCGCCTTGGTAAAGCCCGCATCCAGTAACTCATCGTAGCCTTGCGGCAGCGGCCGCAGATCGCGCCCCGTCGAACGCAGCAATTGCCCGGCCGTTTGCGAACGAGCGCCCGCGGCGCAGTGGAGATAGATGATCTTCCCCGGCGGGGCGACGGTCGCCAAGGCCTGTGCGGACACGCCGTTCTCGATGCGCGAGAGCGGCAGAAGTCGCGCGTCACGCAAGTGCCCGTCGTTCCACTCGTCGACTTCGCGCACGTCGATCAGCACCGCCTTGCCGGCGGCGAGGTCGCGCTTCACGGCGTTGAGGTCCGCCGCCGCCGCGGGAACCGCCGCGAAGCCTGCCGCTAGTGTCAAGCCGACAACCATCAACGCCTGTTGAAACTTTCCAAACTGCATAGAATCCCTTCCATGAAAAGAACTACGAAACGACTCAAACCATTTCCGACGATGCGCGCCAAGCACTCGCTAGGCTAGGCCCCGCAGCATGGCCCCCCAATAAAGCCGCGGCAGCGCGTAAGCTTTGAGGAGATACATGCTCAGCCGCTCCTTCGATTGATCGAAAGGAAACGTCTCGCGCGGCTTCCCTTCGTAATCGAACTCCGCCAACACGAGCCGACCGTAGCCGGTGACGACCGGACAGGAGGTATAGCCGTCGTACCGGGCCGCGAGGGGCTTGCCTTCGATTGCCGCCAAGAGGTTTTCCACGACGACCGGCGCTTGCTTGCGAATGGCGGCGCCGGTTTTCGAGGTCGGCAGCCCGCTGCAATCGCCGAGGCCGAAGACGTTGGCGAATCGCGCGTGCCGGAGCGTAAACTGGTCGACCTCGACCCACCCGGCTTGGTTCGCCAACGGGCTTTTCTTGATGACGTCCGGAGCGCTCATCGGCGGCGTCACGTGCAGCAAGTCGTACGGGATGACGACCTGCTCCTTGGTGTCGAGATGCTCGAACACGGCTTCTTTCACCGCGCCGCGCACCTCGACCAAGTTGAGCTTAAACCGGGCGTCGATTTGTTTGCGAGCGGCAACTTGTTCCAACGTCTTGCGGTATTTTTCGACCGCGAAAAGCGAGCCTTGAGCAGACGCGAACACGACGTCGGATTTATCCCGCACGCCCGACTTGCGGAAGTGATCGTCGGCCAAGTACATGATCTTTTGCGGAGCGCCGCCGCACTTCACGGCCGTGTTCGGCATGGTGAAGAGCGCCGTCCCGCCGCCGAAGTTCCGAATGCACTCCCACGTGTAATCGACATAGCGGTAAGCGTAGTTACTACAGACGCCGCCTTGCCCCAGGCTTTCTTGAAGACCGCGAATCTTGCTCCAATCGATCTGGATACCTAGTGCGACGACGAGCTGGTCGTAGCGGATCGTTCGACCGATATTCGTGACGACGCAGTTGCCTTCCGGGCAGAACTCCGTGATCGACTCCTGAATCCAATCCGTGTCGGGAGGGATGAAGGCCGATTCGGCCCGCTCGCTTTGCTCCTTGGGAAACACGCCGGCGCCGACCAGCGTCCAGAGCGGCTGGTAGTAATGCTTGGTCGACGGCTCGACGACGGCCATCGATACGCGTTTGTTGCGTCGGCGTAGCCGCGCAGCGACGGTAATGCCGGCCGTGCCGCCGCCGACGATGAGAACCTGGTAGTGCTTGTCGAGCGGCATGCTCATGTTCGGCGACCTTGTTGGTGAAAAGGAACGGGGTTCGGCAACGGCGACCGCTAGTGAACGGAGATGTAGGCGTAGCCGTCTTGCTGTTTGTTGGCGTTCACGGTCATCGCCGAAGCGGCGACGGTGAACTCCGCGGCGACTTCGGACAACGCAAACTTGTTGCGGGCCAGCGACTGCCCACAGACGAAAACCTCGACGCCGTGCTTCTTGAGTTCACGCACGAGAGCCAGATTCGGATTCTTTGCGGCACCGGTCTTGGACGCGTAGGCGGAATCGTTGAGAGCTCCCTTCACGGCGGTGCCGTGCAACACCAACGCCAGACGGACGTCGCCGGGCGCGTGGCCTGCTTGAGCGTGGAGATTGAGATACCGAGCGACGCTTTCGACGCCTTTGAGCACTTCGTCGGGCTTGGCTTCCGACGTGACGTCAAAGACGATCTTCATTCCCTTACGCGGTTGTTCGGCGGCGTCGGGTTGCGGTGCGATCGCTCCATACTCCGCGATGAGCGGGTTGACGAACTTCGGCTCTTCGGCGGCCGCGGCGGACGTTACGGCACTCAGCACGAAACACAACCAATTACGCATGACGAATTCCTTTAGAACGCAAGATTTCGAGCAATAACAAATAGGGCGACGAAGAGAATCGCCGCGGCAAACATGCGTTGGAGCGTCGGACCTCCCAGGCGAGCGGCGAGCCTGCCGCCGACAAGCATTCCCAACAGACTCCCTCCGGTAAACCAAGCGACGACGGACCACGGCATTGTTCGTCCGGCGATCACCATTGAGGCGATGCCCGACGTACTCACCAGGGCGATGACAAGCAGCGACGTGCCGACGGCCCGTTGGATTCCCATGCCGCTGAACAAAACGAGCGCGGGCACGATGATGAACCCGCCGCCGACGCCGAATAGTCCCGTCAGCAACCCCGTACCCAGACCGACGCCGACCAACAACAACGCGCAACGTGAGTTCCAGTGCAGCACGCCCTGC
>CAZWDN010000515.1:0-3179 GCA_964633125.1 uncultured Pirellula sp.
TCGAGCGTGATCATAAAGCCGCTGTTGGCGAACGGGCTGTCGCGCTTCGAGAGACTCATGCCGTTCGTCGAGAAATAGCCGGGCTCGGAGACGCTGGGGATAATCTGCCCGCCGGCGCACATGCAGAAGCTGAAAAGATCGGACGGCCCGTGGGCGATGAGCGTGTAGTCGGCCGAGCCGAGGCGTTGTTCGAGTCGCGTCTCGCCGTATTGCACGCGATTGACCAAGTCTTGCGGATGTTCGATGCGCACGCCTATTTGAAACGGCTTCTGCACCATCGGCACGCCGCGCCGCAGGAGCATGGCATATGTATCGCGGGCGCTGTGGCCTATCGCGAGCACGGCGACTTGCGCGGCGATGCGACCGCCGGAAGTCGCCAAGGCCTGGATGCGGCCGTCGGCGAGTTCCATGTCTTCCACGCGGCACTCAAAGCGAAACTCGCCGCCGAATTCCTGAATGCGCTGCCGAATCGCCTTCACCACGGCCGGAAGTCGATTGCTTCCCAAGTGCGGGCGATGGTCGTACAAGACCGAGGCCTTGCCTTTGCACTCGGCGAACAGTTCCAGTACGCGGCGCACGTCGGGGCCCGTATTGCGGCAGGTGAGCTTGCCGTCGCTGAAGGTGCCGGCTCCCCCTTCGCCGAACAGATAGTTGCTCTCCGGGTCGTGCGGACCGCCCTCGGTTTCCAAGGCCCGCACGTCGCCGATACGCTCGCGTACGCTTTTGCCCCGTTCCAAGATCAGCGGCCGGTACCCATGCCGGGCGAGAAAGTATGCCGCGAATAATCCGGCGGGGCCGGAGCCGATGACCACCGGCCGTTCGCCGAGCGGCTCGCCGCCGCGCGAAGCCATTTCGAACGGAGGCTCCGTGAACAGGTCGGCCTGGATCCCGCGCCGCGCGGCATGGGCACGCGCCAACATGCGCACTTCGTCGTCGACCACGACTTCCGTGGAATAGACAAACGCCAGATCGCGTTTGTCGCGCACATCGAGGCTTTTGCGCAAGATCCGCCAGCGGCGAATATCGGCAGGCTTGAGCGAGAGGGCGCCGGCGACCTCGGCGGGGAGTTCCCCCTCCGGCATGTCGACGGGCAAACGAAGATTGGAAAGTCGAATAGGCATGGGCCGGCGCTTAGTTGGGCGCAAGGCGAGAGTAAGTGAATCTCACTACTATAACACACCAGCCCCGACGCGCCAGCGAGGCAACCCGGCAACTACGCCTCGGCGGGCGTGGTGGGGAACGTCACAGATTTGGCGCGCGGGCCCTTGGCGGAGCGGGCGTTGCCGCCGGCGAGTTCGAATTCGACGGTTTGTCCAACGACCAGCTTCTTGAAGCCGTGTCCGGCGAGGGCCGAGTGGTGGAAGAAGACGTCTTCGCCGTCGGAGCGGGCTAGGAAGCCGTAGCCTCGATCCATGACGAGAATCTTGACGGTGCCTTGGGGCATGCGATCCGAGCTCTCCGGCGGCGGTGAAATGCGTTCGACGACGCTCAAGCTACGGCGAATCGCCGCAACCATCAAGTGGTCCGATAGGTGCCCGGTAATTCGGCCGCTTATCACGCAACGACTGCTCGGCTAAACTCGGGCTTCGCATCTCGAGTTCAGTAAGCCTAGCAAAGTAGCCGCCATGAAGTCGTTCGCCGATCGCCTTTCGGATGCCTGTCGCAAATTGGCCAGTCCCGTCGTCGTCGGGATCGACCCTCGCTTCGAGCAATTGCCTGAGCCGCTCACGCATGGCGTAGATCCTAAGAATCGTGCGGCCGTTGCCGCGGCGTATGCGAAGTTCGGCTGCGAGATTATCGACGTCGTCGCACCGCTGGTGCCCGCCGTGAAGCCGCAGATGGCGTTCTACGAGCAACTTGGGCTCGAAGGAATGCAGGCTCTGAAAACGATCGTCGACCGCGCTCGAAGTGCCGGCTTGCTGGTGATTCTCGACGGCAAACGGAACGACATCGGCACGACGGCCGAAGCATACGCCGACGGTTTGCTCGGCGCCGAGAGCCCCTGGGGGGGCGATGCTCTGACCGTTAGCCCGTACCTTGGGAACGACAGCTTGGAGCCGTTCGTGAAGACGGCCGTGGCGCGCGACGCCGGGCTGTTCGTGCTGGTGAAGACGTCGAACCCGGGCAGCGGGCAGTTTCAAGACCGGGCGTTTGTCGGCGGCGCGGGCGGCGGCGAATCCGCGACGCTCTATCGACTCGTGGCGAACGAGGTCGAACGGATGTCGGCGGCGAGCGCGACGGCGAGCGGCTACGGCGCCGTGGGGGCGGTGGTCGGCGCCACGTATCCGCAGCAGATGACGGAACTCCGCGCCGCGATGCCGCACACCATTTTCTTAGTCCCCGGCTACGGCAGCCAAGGGGGCACGGCGAAAGACTGCGCCGCCGCGTTCGACGCGAACGGGCTCGGTGCCGTGATCAACAATTCGCGCGGCGTGATCTTCGCGCACAGTCGGAAGCCGTACGCCGAAAAGTTCGGCGCACGGCATTGGCAGCAAGCCGTCGACGCGGCCGTGCGCGATATGATCGCGGAACTACGAGCCGAAACAACGGTCGGAAAGTTGGTTTCGTAGTCGGTTCGAGCGTGCCGCTGCCGGACTAGCCGACAGTGGCACACAAGTTCCTACGCTTCGTCGCCCGCGCGGAGCCACGGCGTAATCGTCAGCGTGTGCTCGACGATTTCTTCCTTCTTGAAGTAGAGTCCGATTTCGCGGGCGGCGGCTTCCGGGCCGTCGGAGGCGTGCACCAGGTTCATTTGGCGGCTAGAGCTGAAGTCGCCGCGGATCGTGCCGGCGGCGGCCTTCAATCCGCTCGTCGCGCCGAGCATTTCGCGAACTACGCGAATCACTTCCAAGCCTTCGAGCACCGCGGCGACGACCGGACCGCCGGTGATGAACGCTTCCAGCGTCGGATACCAACCCTTTTGCACATGCTCGGCGTAGTGCTGCTTGGCCAAGTCGGGCGTGATGTGCATGAGCTTCATCGCCACGACGTTGAGGCCCTTGTCTTCAAACCGGCTCAGAATGCGACCGACCAGGCGACGTTGCACGCAGTCCGGCTTAAACAAAATCAGCGTACGCTCCATGACACCGACACTCCTACATACGGCAAAGGATTTAAAAGTATTGAGCTGGGCATTTTAGGCGGAATGCCCGGCTTGCAAAAGGGCGGTTTTCGCCGAG
>CAZWDN010000516.1:0-3176 GCA_964633125.1 uncultured Pirellula sp.
AACTGGCGGTCGGGCAAACGGTCGAACAACTGGCCAAGCTCGATAAGCAGGCCTGCCCCGTCTGCGGCATCACTTTCTTCGACTTTCGGAGCAAGGGTCGCCTGGGCTGTTCGCACGATTACGTTTGCTTCGAAAAGGAGTTGGAACCGCTGCTCGTGAATATTCACGGGGAAACGGCCCACACCGGCAAGCGGCCCAAACGCTCACCGACCGACACGGACCGGCTCACCGACTTGATTCGTCTGCGAAAAGATCTCAAGACGGCGGTCCAAGCGGAAGACTACGAACGGGCCTCACAGGTTCGCGACGAAATCCGTCGCCTCGAAGGAGACAAAAAGTAAAGTCGATCCCCGATTCAGAATATTAGCCCCGACGCGCAAGCGAGGGGACGCAAAGCACCCAAAACAAGCATTGAAGCAACGGCGAATAGAAAGACATGGCGGCTGTGGATCTGGAAGAACTAGTTCGATCGACGGGGGAATGGCTGCGCGGCTCGGGCCCTGAGTCCGACGTCGTGATGAGCAGCCGCATTCGCCTGGCGCGCAATCTGGCCGACTATCCGTTTATCAGTCGGGCCTCGCCGGCCGATCGTACGGATATCGAAAAGACGCTCCGCGACGGCATTCGCAACCTCGGCGACGGCTTCCACGTCTCTTACTTGGACGTCTCGAAGCTCGAAGGGCTCGACCGGCAGTTTCTCGTCGAGCGGCAACTCATTAGCCGCGAACATGCCGATAGCGAAGGAGCCCGCGGCGTCGCCATCGACGACAACGAACAAGTCAGCCTGATGATCAACGAAGAGGATCATTTACGCATCCAGGTACTCAAGAGCGGCTTCGATCTCGCCGCGGCCTGGGAAAAAATCAACGCGATCGACGATCAAATCGAATCGTTCGCGACGTACGCCTTCCACGAACGGCTCGGCTACCTCACGGCCTGCCCGACCAACGTCGGCACCGGCATGCGCGTGAGCGTCATGTTGCACCTGCCCGCGCTCGTCATCACGCGGCAGATCGACAAGCTGTTCCGCTCGCTGCAAAAGATCAGCCTCGCCGTGCGCGGCCTCTACGGCGAAGGCTCCCAGGCCATGGGCGACTTCTACCAAATCAGCAATCAAATCACGCTCGGTCGGTCGGAAGAAGAGCTGGTCAAGCAGGTCAGCGAAGTCGTTCCCAGCATCATCGACTACGAACGCAAGGCCCGCGAATATCTCGTGCGCGAGAGCAAGCAAAACCTGCACGATCGCGTCAGCCGGGCCTACGGCATTCTCCGCACCGCGCAGACGATCTCCAGCGAAGAGACGATGCACCTGCTCTCCAGCGTGCGCATGGGCGTGAACCTCGGGCTCATACCCGAGTTGCAGATCCCCACGCTCAATCAACTTTTCATCCACACGCAGCCCGCCCACCTGCAAAAGCTAAGCGGCTCCGAACTCGACACGGCCGACCGCAATATCGAGCGCGCCCGTTATCTGCGGGCTCACCTCAATCCCGAAGACGGCTCGGCGGATAAGAACTAACGGCTGTACGGCAGCTGTAGGGAACGCCCTCCGTGGCGTTCCGTCTTTCGGCCGATCCGCGGAACGCCACGGAGGGCGTTCCCTACAGCTCGACTACTCTAGCGGCTCGCTAATTGTTGTAGGTCGCCGCTGGTCGCAATCACGGCCGGCGGGGTCCAGGCGCCGCTCGTCATCGCCGCGCCCGGTGCGTAGGCCCGTAGGTAGAGCGAGAAGGCGCCTTGCGGAGCGGGCAACCAGTTGGCGTCGTCGCCCGTCGGGCGACGGTTCTGCACGACGATCGTCAGCGAACCGTCGGCGTTGAAGCGGAGCCCGCGATTCTTCGTGCCGAGCGAATAGCGATTCAGTTCGTTCGGCCCAAAGGCGTGCTGAGCGTCATAGGCGGTGAGCGACCAGAATCCTGCGGTCGGCGGCAACTCGCCGGCGCGAAACGCGATGCGGTACGAACGGCCGCCGTCGAGCCGCAGGCCGGCGGCGTCGCAATCTTGGTAGAAGTACTTCGTCTCCTCATTGCGATTCACGAAAATGTTCGACTTCGCCACGGCGGCCCGCGTCAGATAGTCGGTGCCGAAGGCGGCGCCGTTGGTGATCGTCGTCCAGTAGTTCGGCAGCCGGGTTCCGAGGTTGCGGAACTCAAACATCGGCGCCAACACTTCGCGCTCCGCGACGACGGCCTCGGACGTGATCAATGATTTCAAGCGCGCGTCACCGGCCGCACGTTTGAGCAAGTCGCGAAGTTCGGCATAGAACGCCTCTTCACCGGCCAGCGGAGCGACGTCGTCGAGCACGGTCGCCAGGTCGTCGAAAAACCGCTCCGGCGAAACGCGCTTCGCACGGTCGCCGCCGGCGACGCCGACCTTCGGGTACCACTTCGACTTCGTCCAATCGGTCGTTTTCGCGCCGCCCGCAAATCGGCTGAGCGGGTAGGCCATGATGCCGTTGAGAAGCGGTTGCACCGCCACGCGATCTTCGGCCGTGTCGTCCATGAAGACGCGCGGCAGGCAGTAGGCCGTCGTGGTCGGCGAGCGAAACACTCCGGCGATGCCTGCGGGAGTCTTGTCGTTCCAATTCGGGCCGACCACGAGATAGCAACCGGCCGGCGTGCCGTAAGCCTTGCCGCAGCGGGCGAAGCTGTCGGTCCGTTGATCGCCAATCTGGTATAGCCAGAAGCGCGAGCCGAAGTCGGGCACTTGCACGACCACCGGTTCCTCCGCGAGATCGAACACCCCGAACCCGTAGACGACGTCCTGATTCGGGCACGGCACGGCGGTTTGCGTCGGCGTGATGTAGTCGGTGAGCATGCTGAGCTGATTGATCGGCGCGACCGGCATGCCGCCGCTACGGCCCGGCTTCGAGACCTTACGCAGCGATTCCCGCGCGTTCTGCACGTAGACCATCGGCCAGCCCCACACGTACGCACGGCGTGCGAGTTGCCGCGCGACCTCGTCCGCGGAGAGCGACGGAATCGACGAGGAAGAAGCTTTCGTCAGCGACGCGAACTCCACCGCGGCCGTGGCCTTCGAGACCTTCGCGGGCTGCTCTAAAGCCGACATGGCGACGACACTGAAGATGGCGACGAGGACGGCATAGCGGAGAATCATGGCAGGAGCCTCTCAAGGTGCTTGCCGAGCGGATGAACACGTCGGCAAAGTGCGGAAGG
>CAZWDN010000517.1:0-3119 GCA_964633125.1 uncultured Pirellula sp.
GACGGCGTCTGTCCGCATCAGGGGGGGCCGCTCGGGAAAGGGGCGTTGCAAGGTTGTATTCTCACCTGCCCATGGCATGGTTGGCAGTTCGACGTGCGCAACGGTGAGTTCCAACTCCACAAATCGATTGTTCAACCGAAATTCGAAGTTCGCCTGGAATGCGGAGCAGTGCAGGTGAGAAGTCCCGAGTCGTCGCCGGAGCAGACCTGACTCTTCGGGGGGTGAACCTCGCTTGTGACTCTCGGCGTATTGCGGTAACTTGCCGGCTTGCGACGTTCAGGGCGTCGCACACCGGTTTGTTTGTTCGAGGTTCGCTTGGCGATCGTTTACCGCACGTTTCGCAATTCCGACCCGCCGCATTTGGTCGACATTTGGCGCTCGCAGCCCCCGGAGCGCGCGCTGGCCCAGCCGATGTCGATCGACGTCTTCGATCAACTCATTCTAGCCAAGCAGTATTTCGATCCGAAGGGATTGATCGTGGCGTGCGACGACGACCTGCCGGTCGGCTTCGCCCACGCGGCGTTCGGTCCCAACGAAGATGGTTCGGCCGTCGCCGTGCAGATGGGAGTGACGCATCTCGTCATGACTCGCGCCCGCTATCAACGCCGCGGCATCGGGCGGGAACTGCTCACGCGCGCCGAAGCGTATCTCCGCGAACGTGGAGCCGGCGTGCTCTATGCCGGAGGGGTCGGGCATTTGAACGGTTTCTATCTCGGGATGTACGGCGGCAGCGAGTTGCCCGGCGTGCTTGATTCGTCGCACGCGGCGCAAGAACTCTTTCGCTCGGCCGGTTACCGCGAGATTGATCGCACCGTCGTGATGCATCGTGAGACGGCGACATTTCGCCCCCCCGTCGATCGGCGACTTATGCAATGGCGGCGCAATGCGACGCTGCGTCTCGTGAACGATCCCCCGCCGCGTTCGTGGTGGGAAGCGTCGACGACCGTGGACTTCGCCCACATCCGCTTCGAACTCGATCTCAAGCAACCGGCGATTGCGGCGGCGGCCGGCGTCACGTTTTGGATGATGGAAACCCAGTCGGCCGCTTGGGGCGTGCAAGCGGCCGGGATGACCGATCTGGCCGTGCGCCCCGAACTACAGCGCCAAGGCTTGGCGATGTACCTGATCGGCGAGGCTGTTTTGCAACTTCGTAACTACCAAATCGCGCTCATAGAAGTGCAAACCATGTTGCACAACCGTCCGGCGGTCGAACTTTACAAGAAGCTCGGATTTACCGAGGTCGATCAAGGCGCCGTGTTCCGCAAGGAATAAGCTTCTCGCCTAGAACCAGTTATTCTTATCGACAACGTTGCGCAGCGGCTCGCCTCGCACGAAGCGGCCGACGTTGTCGAGCAGCGTTTCCAGGTGCCGTTCGGCAATCCGCGGCGAGCAGGCCGCCACATGCGGCGTGATCAGCACGTTCGGCATTTGCCAGAGGCGATGCTCCTTCGGAAGCGGCTCGGTTTCGAATACGTCGAGGGCCGCGCCGGCCAGTTCACCGGCATCGAGCGCCGCGACTAGATCGTCGAGCCGAACGATTGCTCCGCGCCCGATGTTGATGAAGTACGCCGATTGCCGCATCATGCGAAACAGGGCACGATCAAACATTCCGGCCGTTTCGGGCGTGTGCGGCGCGCAAACAACCACGAAGTCGCTCTCGGCCAGTAGGTCGCTGAGTCGGGCCATCGGCCAAAGTGCTTCGACGAACGCCGGGGCCGAGGTTTGCAACGGATCGACGGCCAGCACGCGCATGCCGAAGGCCGCCCCGCGCCGGGCCGTTTCCGTCCCAATCGCCCCTAAGCCGACGATGCCCAACGTGCAATCGGCAAGGTGCAAATGAGCCCGGTCGCGCGGCGTCGCGAGGCCGGGACCGGAAATAAAGTTCTGTCCGGCATTCTCTGCATCGCCGACCGGTTGCCAAAGCCGCTGCTGTTGTCGCCGCAAATAGACATGTAGATTGCGGGCGAAACAAAGTATGTAGCCGAACACGTGGTCGGCGATCACGTCGGAAAAGATGCCCCGCATGTTGGTGAGCATGCATGGATGTTTAACCAACGCGTCGAAGATGTAGTGCTCGAGGCTCGCTGTCGGCGACTGCACCCAACGCAGTTTTCGGGCTGCGGCAAGTAGTTCGGGTGTGAGCTTACCGAAGAACGCATCCGCGTCGGCAATGGAGCTCATGGCCTCGGCCAACGTCGCGGCTTGCACAACTTCGGCTCCCGCGGCGGCTTCGCGAACGCGGGCGGCACGGTCGGCATCAAGGGCGGGAAAGCAGACAAGCTTCATGATCGGCTCCAAGCGAATAGGAGCGAATCATTGGAACGACCCGAGCAGCCTGAATCAACGGCTGGTTTTGGCCGGCGCCTAGGCCCGTGCGTCGAACTGCACGCCCTTGCCGAGTTCCTTAGCGATATCCGAGGCCGCTTGGATCAATTCGACCATGGCGTCCCCTTGCACTTGGGTCGCATCCAGCGATTTACGAATGACGGCGACGCCGATCTGCGCCTGCACTTGGATTTGCTGCGCTTGGAAGAAGCTGCTGATGCCGTCGCTGCTACACATGACCTACAGTCGCCCGAATTCGACTCGTCAAAAACCACCGCCTATCAATAGATAGCTTTCGGCCTGTTCGACCTCGCCGGTTATCGACAGTTTTCTCGGCGCGACCGTAACGGTTGTAGCAATTCCGCAGTTGCGTGATGTTGCCGATTCACTACCGAAAACAACAGAACTTGTGGCGACGCGGCATCATGTTTCCAGCACGAATCTCCGTCGCGACTGTGTTGAAATCCTCGAAAACACGCGAAAGGCCGTGCGCCGGGCGGTTTTCGTCTCGCGGCCTCGAAGCGAGCGCCATCTTCGGCACGGCGGGTGCTTTTATCCAAAACGTCACTCGTCGGTAACTGTCGCGGGCCGAACTTCCTCAGAAGAACGGTTTTACCCTTGCGACCCGGTGGGTGTGCGAACACGGGGAAGGTTTGCCATGAAGACTGCCATTGCTCGTTTGTGGATGGAAGATGCCGGTGCCATCGTCTCGGCCGAAATCATGTTGGTTGCCACCGTTCTGGTGCTCGGCGTCATCGTCGGCCTGAAGAGCGTGCGTGATTCGGTCGTGACCG
>CAZWDN010000518.1:0-3105 GCA_964633125.1 uncultured Pirellula sp.
GCGACGCGAGTCGCTGCACGACGAAGTCCGAACGCCCGTGTTGTCCAACTTTTTTTCGCGTCTCGGCAGGCCGT
This sequence comes from uncultured Pirellula sp., assembly GCA_964633125.1. Lineage (GTDB taxonomy): Bacteria > Planctomycetota > Planctomycetia > Pirellulales > PNKZ01 > PNKZ01. The sequence goes on from CAZWDN010000518.1 coordinate 75, forward strand.
ACGCCGACGCACGAACTTTTTCTCGTTTCGGAACTCTTATTGTTTACGATGTCTCGCGGTGCGCGCACTGCTGCACAGCATGACGAACCGGAGCGGCCAACCGATCTTGCCCGAAACCCGTAGCTCGCTAAACTTTACGTTCGCACGGCAAGCCCCCGGCGGACCTGTCGGCTCGCGTCCTTGGTATCGACGCGCCTCCGCCCGGATCGGGCTTTTCCAATTCAGAAACTCAGGAACCGATGCTCCAAGTCCAACTTCCCGACGGCAGCGTAAAAGACTATTCGAAACCGGTTCGCGTGGTGGATGTCGCTCAAGACATCGGGCCGCGCCTTGCGAAGGCCGCTCTGGCCGGCGTGGTCGACGGCAAAGTCGTCGGCGTCGATACGCAACTCCCCGAAGCAGGCTCGGTGCAACTCCGCCTGCTCACCAAGAAAGACGCGGAAGCGCTGGCCGTGATGCGGCACTCGTGCGCCCACATCATGGCCCGCGCCGTGATGCGGCTGTTCGACGGCGTGCAACTCGCCTTCGGCCCGACCACGGGGGACGGTTTTTACTACGACTTTGCGATGTCGCATAAGTTGTCGGAAGAAGACTTTCCCAAGATCGAAGCCGAGATGGCCAAGATCATCAAGCAAGACGAAGCGTTCGAGCGGTTGGTCGAACCGCGCGCGAAGGCGCTGGAAGTGGTCGGCGACCTGAAGCAGGAGTTTAAGGTCGAGCACATCAGCACCGGCTTGGCCGACCATCCGACCGTGTCGTTCTACCGCCAAGGGGAATTCATCGACCTTTGCCGCGGCCCGCACATTCCCAGCGCCGGAGCGATCGGGGCGTTCAAGCTCATGTCGGTCGCCGGAGCTTATTGGAAAGGGGACTCCACCAAGCAACAGCTCCAGCGGCTCTACGGCACCGCTTGGTTTTCGCAGGAAGACCTCGACGCCTATCTGCAAAAGATGGAAGAGTCGAAACGCCGCGACCATCGCGTGCTCGGCAAGCAACTCGACCTGTTCAGCATCAACCCGCTGGTCGGCGGCGGCCTGATCCTGTGGCATCCGCGCGGCGCAACGATTCGCGGCGAATTGGAAACCTTCGTCAAAGCCGAATTGCAAAAGCGCGGCTACGATCCGGTCTACACGCCGAACATCGGCAAGGTCGACCTCTATAAGATTTCGGGCCACTACCCGTACTACGCCGACGCGCAGTTTCCGACGATCAAGATGAAGGATCATCCGGACTCGCAGGCCAAGATCAAAGCCGGCGGCACCGGCGACGAGGAAGAATACCTCCTCAAGCCGATGAACTGCCCGCATCACATCATGATCTACAAAAGCCGGCCGCGGAGCTATCGCGACCTGCCGGTGCGCTTGGCGGAGTTCGGCACCGTCTACCGGTTCGAGCAATCGGGCGAACTCAACGGCATGACTCGCGTGCGCGGTTTCTGCCAAGACGATGCGCATCTCTTCTGCACCGAAGACCAAGTGGCCGACGAATTCCGCGGCTGTTTGGAGATGACGCAGTTCGTGCTGGAAACCCTCGGCTTGAAAGATTACCGCGTGCGGCTCAGCTTCCGCGATCCGGCGAGCGATAAATACGTCGGCTCGCCCGAGGTGTGGGACCGCGCCGAAAAGGAACTCGAAGCCGTCTGCCGAAGCATGAACTTGCCGCACATGAGCATTGCTCGCGGCGAAGCGGCGTTCTACGGGCCGAAAGCCGACTTTATCGTCGCCGACTGCATCGGCCGGGAATGGCAGCTCGGCACCGTGCAGCTCGACTACAACTTGCCGAGCGAACAGCGCTTCGGCTTGGAATATATCGGCGCCGACAACCAACCGCACCGGCCGATCATGATCCACCGGGCGCCGTTGGGTTCGATGGAGCGCTTTATCGGCGTGCTTATCGAGCACTTCGCGGGCGCTTTCCCGCTCTGGCTTGCGCCCGAGCAGGTGCGCGTGCTCACGGTCAGCGAGAAGTTCAACGACTACGGCAAGCTCGTGGAGCGTCAACTCCGCGAGGCGGGCCTCCGCGCGACCGGCGATTTCCGCGCCGAGAAGATCGGTGCGAAGGTTCGCGACGCGCAGCTTCGGCTCGTGCCCTACATGCTTGTGGTCGGCGGCCGCGAAATGGAAGAAGGAACCGTCTCGATTCGCGATCGGATCGACGGCGACGTCGGGGCGTTGAAAGTGGCCGACGCCGTGGCGAAGTTCCAAGAAGAAATCCGCACGAAACGGATTCGCCAGGTGGCGAAGCCGGCGATCGTGGCGACGGCGCCGGTCGCCGAAGCGAACGAATACTAACCGTGGAAATTGTTCCGGCGGCGTCGGGATTCGGCAACCCATGGGCCGCGAAAACGCTAAACTGTAGGGATGGTAGGCCGGAACGACCGGTTTTTCCGGCTGCCGGACCGAAAAAATGTTGACAGCACCGGAAATCGCGAACGATATTTACGGGGCTGATAGTTTGTAACGTGCGATGAGCGTGGGCTTTGCGGCCGGCGATGCATCGTGTTTTTGTTTCATTGTCGTATTGGAGGACCGAGCGATCGAAAAGTCTCAGCGTGTGAACGAGCAAATCCGTGTTCCGCAAGTGCGTGTGATTGGCGCGGACGGAGCTCAGTTAGGAGTTTTGGAAACGGCGGCGGCGATGACGATGGCCCGTGAGGCCGAGTTGGATCTGGTCGAGGTCGCGCCGACGGAGCGCCCTCCCGTTTGCCGTATCATGGATTTCGGCAAATTCAAATATCAACAAAACAAGCGGCTGCATAAGAACCACGCACACCAAACGAAGATCAAAGAAATTCGTTTGCGGCCGAAGACCGACGCGCACGACTTGCTGACGAAGACGAATCATGCCCGCGAGTTCTTGGCCGAAAAGAACAAGGTCGTCATCTCCGTGGTGTTCAAGGGGCGCGAAGTCGCGCACATGGAAGAAGGACGCAAGGTCGTCGAGAAGATGATCAAGTCGTTGGAAGACGTCGGCAAGTTGGAAGGCAACCCGAGCACGATGGGCAAGCGCATCATCTGCACGATGTCGCCGA
>CAZWDN010000519.1:0-3093 GCA_964633125.1 uncultured Pirellula sp.
GCGGCCTTGCGCGACGAGCCGCGCAAGCACGGCGCGCTGTTGATGTTCGACGAAGTACTGTCGGCTTTCCGCATGGGTCCGGGGGGGGCGCAAGAATACTTGGGCGTTACGCCCGACTTGTGTACGCTCGGCAAGGCGGTCGGCGGCGGCTACCCGCTGAGCGTGTTCGGGGGCCGACGCGAGATCATGGAGCGGCTCATGCCGACCGGCGATTGTCAGCATTCCGGCACCTATAACGGCCATCCGACGTCGGTCGCCGCGGCCATCGCGGCGCTCACGATCTACGGCGAATCAGGCTTCTATGACCACATTTGCTCCGTCGGCGCGAAGCTCTTCGCCGGGATGAACGAGCTGTTTGCGAAGTACGACCTGCCCGGCCGCGTGGAAGGACTCGGAGCGCGGTTCGGCATCTACTTCGGCGATGTCGGCGGCTTGCGCAACTATCGCGACGTGGTGCATCACGATCGCGCCATGATGTTGCAATTCATTCGTGCGGCGATCGAGCACGGAGTATACTTCCACGACTACGGTGGCGGCCCTTGCCACCACGGCTTCTGCGCCGCGATGACCGTGGCCGACGTGGACCAAGTGCTTGAGCGGCTCGACGGAGCCGTGGCATCCTTGGCAAGGGAACCTATCGCGTCCGCGACGGCGCGATAATTCGACGAGAATCGCACGCATGCGCATTGGGATTCTGCAACTCTGGCAAGAGACGAACACGTTCAATCCGTTGCCGACGACACGGCGCGATTTTGAAGCGTTCGGTCTCCTGCGCGGAGCGGAAATCGTCGAACAGCTCGCGACGACGAACGAGCCGGGAGGTTTTATTCAGTCGCTCCGCGCTTGGCCGGAGCATCCGGAGATCGTCGGCCTCGTACGTCTTCCGGCTTGGCCGAGCGGGCGGATGACGGCCGAAACATTCGACTGGATTCTCACCGAGATCACGGCGGCGTTGGACCATGCCGGGAAGCTCGACGGCGTGCTCTTCGCCCTGCACGGAGCGCTTGCGGCCGACCAGCATCCCGACGTTGAAGGAGAAGTGCTCGCCGCCGTCCGCGCGCGGATCGGGCCGAGTACGCCGCTCGTGGCGACCTTCGACCTACACGCGAACATCACCGGCTTGATGGTGCGCAACGCCGACGCGCTGGTCGGCTTTCATACGGCGCCCCACATCGACGTGATGGAAACCGGCCTACGCGGCGCCGCCGTACTCCGGCGCATCCTCGTCGACGGCGTCCGCCCGACCACCGCCTTCGTGAAGATGCCGCTGGTCGTGCCGGCCGAACGGGCCAATACGCAGGACCCGAAAAGCGTGAGTTTCGCGTTTCGTAAGCGGGTGGAATCACTCGAGGCGTGGCCCGAAGTGCTGACGGCAAGCCTCGCGACGGTCCAGCCCTGGCTCGACGTGCCGGAGCTCGGTTCCGCGGTGCTGGTGACGACCACGGGCGACGTCGAGATGGCGGAGTGCGAAGCGGCGGCGCTGGCGGCCGATGTCTGGGCGCGCCGCATGGAGTACATTCCGGAACTGGTTTCCGTCGCCGACGGGGTGCGCGCGGCGCACGAGTGCCGTAAGGGGCTGACCGTTTTGAGCGACGCGGCCGACGCCACGACGTCGGGCGCGCCGGGCGATTCGACCTGGTGCCTGCGCGAATTGCTGAAGTACGAGTGGCCGCGCGGCGGAGCGTTGGTTACGCTCGTCGCTCCGGAAATCGTCCGACAGGCCGAGGTTTTAGGCGAGCGTGCGACGTTGACCGCGCCGCTCGGCGGCGTGCGCGATGCGCGGAACAGCAAGCCGGTCGAAGTCTCGGTCGAGGTCGAGCGGCTGTTCCCGGCGAAGTTCGTCTTGAGCGGCCATTTGGGAACGAACTTGCCGATCGACATGGGCGCGGCCGCGGTCTTGCGCGCGGGCGACGTGCGGATCATTTGCACGGAGCGGAGCGGGCCGCACTTCGCGCCGGAGCTGTTTCGCGCTGCGGGCCTCGATCCGTTCGAGGCTCGAGTGCTCGTCGCCAAGAGCCCTTGCGGATTTCGAGCCGTGTACGCCGCTCGGGCCGCGCAGATTTTCAACGTGCAAGCGCCGGGCTGCGCGCCGGCCGACTTCTACAACTACGAGTACCACCAGCGCCCGAAGCCGCTTTGGCCGTGGGAAGATTTCGAGTGGAAGCCGCCGGCGGCGTAGTCGACTCCTGACGGCTCGACGACGCGCCTCGGAACGCCGCGGAGGGCGTTCCCCTACAGGAATCAAGCGAGAATGTCTTTCACGACATGGCCGTGCACGTCGGTGAGGCGGTAGTCGCGTCCTTGGAAGCGGTAGGTGAGCCGCTCGTGATCGAAGCCGAGCAGGTGCATGATCGTGGCCTGTAGGTCGTGGACATGCACCTTGTTTTCGACGACGGCGAAGCCGAGCTCGTCGGTGCGGCCGTAATCGAAGCCGGCCTTCACGCCGCCGCCGGTGAGAAAAATGGAATAGCAGTCGGGATAATGATCGCGGCCGAGAACCGCGCCGCCCGCCGTGCGCCCTTCGCGAAACGGCGTGCGTCCGAATTCGCCCCCCCAGACGATGAGCGTGTCTTCGAGCAGGCCGCGCAGCTTGAGATCGTTGACGAGCGCGGCGACGGGTTTGTCGGTCACCGCCATCTTTTGCGTAAGGCCGTCGCGGATGTCTTCACGCGGGCCGGTGCCGTGGAAGTCCCAGCCCCAGTCGAAGAGTTGGACGAAGCGCACCCCCTGCTCGACGAGGCGGCGGGCGAGCAGGCAATTGTTGGCGAAGCTCGCCTCGCCCGGCTTAGCGCCATAGGCGTCGAGCGTTTTTTGCGATTCGCGCTTGATGTCCATCACCTCGGGGACGCTGGTTTGCATGCGGAAGGCAAGTTCGTATTGCGCGATGCGCGTCGCGGTTTCCGGATGGCCGAGTTCGGCGTGTTGACGCTCATTGAGCGTGCGCAGAGCGTCGAGCGTCGTGCGACGCAAGTCGCGCGACATGCCGGGCGGATCGGAGGCGAAGAGCACGGGATCGCCTTGGCTGCGGCACTGCACCCCTTGATACACCGAAGGAATAAAGCCGGAACCCCAGCAGCCTTGGCCGCCGCTCGG
>CAZWDN010000520.1:0-3082 GCA_964633125.1 uncultured Pirellula sp.
ACGGCCGGCAGCAGGTCGCCCGTGGTTTTGAATTCGCCGAGCACTTTAGGATGATACGGATACGCCCCGCCCCACACCCAATGGACGATCGCGTCGACGCGGTCCGGCTTGCTGTCGAAGATGGCGACCGTGCCGAGCATTTCGCCGTCTTCGGTGAAGCAGATTTCGACCGGGTTATCCATGCCGCCGCCGGCGAACGTTTGCACGTCGGTGCCGTCGGGCTTGCAGGAGAAGATGCGGGCCGCGAGGCCTTTACTGATCGGCTTGCCGTCGGCGTCTGTGAAGTTGTGGCCGTGGCGCCCGTCGCACCAGTAGATACGCCCGTCGGGCCCGAGGAAGCAGCCGTGGATGTCGGCGGCGTTGCCGGTGAAGCCGAATTCGGAAACGAGAATCTTGCGCTCGTCGGCCACGCCGTCGTCGTCGGTGTCGCGCAGCCGCCAGATATGCGGCGGGCTGGCCGTGTAGATGTAGCCTTCGTGCCAGAGGGCTCCCATCGGGAAGGTCATCTTGTCGGCGTACATCGTGCTCTTATCAAACTTGCCGTCGCCGTCGACGTCTTCCAAACGGCGGATGTTGTTCGGCAACTTTTCGAGCAGGTCTTTGGCGGGCATGTTGTCGCCCGGGCCGTCGCAAATGTAGAGCCGCCCCTTATCGTCGAAGCCCCCCATGGTCGGATGATTCACGAGCGGCGGCCCGGCGACCAGCTCGACCGTGAAGCCCGGCGGCAGTGTGAACCCGGGATTTTCGACGGCCTGAGCGGGAAGCGACGTGCCGGCTACGAGTAGGACGACAACGATTAGGCGATAAACCATTTTGTAACCTCGGAATTGGCAACGGCGCTTCGTCGAGGCGTCAGCCCGACGTGTCTTGTATCATTCCATTATTCAAACGCGAATCATTCGGAGCAGACTCGGACACGTCGGCCTCACGGCTCGATGCTCGCCTTAATCGTCAGGCGAAACGACCGTCGGTACGTTTAGTTTCTCTATTGTTTCCAAAGGCTCGAGCATCCAGTCGGGCGCATGGGCGTACCTCGCACGCGTCAAGTCGGCTCTTGCCGCAGGAATGTCGAGCAGCACGGCATGGCAGTAGGAGCGGCGCAAGAGCAGGACCGGGTCCGGGTGTTCGAGATGAACGCGCGTTTGCAATTCGGCCAAGGCCTCCCGAAGGTCCGCGCGCTCCGCGTCCAAGCGGTTCTGCAGCCCGAATAGCCGCGATCGAAGGATCAGCCATGCGCTGCGATACCGGTTCAATTGCAATTCTTCGGCAATTATTGATTCTAGTTCCACCACGGCGGCCTGCCGCTTTTCGTCGTCGTTGAGCGCTTGTTCCAGCAGCGCTTCGCACAGCTCTTGGCGAATGACCGGGCTCTGTATCTTTTCATAGGCTAGACGCAGGTCGCGTTCTCGAACTTCTCGATACCCCGGGTAGTGTGATTGAGCCCGCGAACGAAGTACGTACCAAGGTAATTCATCGCGATGCCGGAGCGCCTCATTAAAGCCTTCGATCGCCTCGTCCCAAGCTTCGTTTGCGTAGTGGATTTGAGCCGATAGTGCCGCGAGTTCGCATCGCACCTCGGGAGATTGCTCGGCGTAGTGGCGTTTACACATTGAATCGAGGAACGCTCGGGCTTCACGCTGCGCCGCCGCGTCGCCGATGTTCAGGAGGACGCGGACCAATTCGCACTCGGCAGGAAAACCATGGCGTGCGTTGAACGCAATCGACTGACGTAGGTCGTCCGCGGCCCGGCGATAGTCGCGCATAGCGCGATACTCGATCGCTCGGCGATAGAGCAATTCGGGCGTCGGCCCGGTGCGCTCGATCGTCTCCGTCAGTGCTTCGATCACATGCTCAGGGCCGTCGTGGGCCTGGAGTATGGAAGCGCAGACTGACGAGAAGGCGAGTAGGGCTGCGATGATGAGGACAGCGGGAGGCGACGAGGTGCCGCGAGCGACGGCACACGGAGTGTGCCTACAACTTTGCGGCGGATGGTTGGGGCTTCGGATCATGGCTTCGGCTTCTTCACCGCCACGAGGTACGGGTCGAGCGAGAAATCGCTGCTCGCGATTCGGTTGTTGTGTCCTTCGATCGCCAGGATGTTGTCGTCGTCTTGCAGATACTTGATCGCGTCTTTCAGCGAGTGGTATTCGTACCCCTTGGGATTGTGCGACGTAATCTTCGTCGCCTTCGCGCCGGAGCCTTGCATCACGCCGACTCGCAATACCTCATGGCCGTTCAAGTATGCGATAAAGGCGTCGTCGTAGTTGATCGCGAGCCCGAGGTCGGTGATGCGTTCCCGCTCGCCGATGTCGAGTTCGAACTCGTTGCGAATGTAGACGACGCTGAACTTGTTTTGCAGGTTCTTCAGCACGGTCGCATCGTCGTCGTCGCCGTAGCCGAAGCCGGCTTGGCCGACGGGCCACGGTTGCGGCGGCACGAAATCGAAGAGCTTCCAGGCTTCACCGTCGGGATGGCCGCCGGCGAGGTATTCCCATTCGGCATGCCGCTCGATGAGCGACACGGCGCCGGCCGGCAACACCGGCTCACCTTTGGCGTCGACGCTTGTCGTCTTCACCGGCAGCGAAAACGGCGGCAACACGCGGGGCACGGCGACGATCTGCGGCGTGACCGTGCCGCGCTTCACGATTTGGAATAGGTCGCGCCGCTCGGCGAGCTTGTTGACCATGATGCCGGTGAGCGTGTCGTCGGCCACGTCAATGAGCACGCTGCCGTGCTCGACTACGACGGTGCGCATGACCGGCGACGTTCCTTTGCGGCTCAGCTTGGCGCCGCCGTTGCCCGTCACCACTTGCACGGCTCCTTCGTGCGGATGGATGCCCGCGCTCTTGCGATACGGGCCTTCCCCTTCGGGGCTGCCGTCGCCGTCGTCGAGGATCACGCCTTTAGCAACGGTCGGCGTCTGATACGCGCCGTCGATGAGCATCGACCGTTCGTAAATGTGCGAATGTCCGGTGAGCACCACGTCGACCCCGCCGGCTTCGAGAATCGGCATGATCTGCTCGCGCATCTCGATGAGCGAGCCTTCCTTGTCGCTGTCGTGCGAACCTTTCGTGTACGGCGG
>CAZWDN010000521.1:0-1391 GCA_964633125.1 uncultured Pirellula sp.
ACAACGCGGCCCGCATGCTGTCGCTCGTGGCGCGCACGGCGTCGCGCAGTTTTTCGTACTCGGCAAGCTCGCACACCAGCGTGTGGAGCAACTCCACGTCGTCGGGCGTCGCGTCGCGGACGGTAATCACCGGCATCATGCCGCTCCTATCAGTTGTCGGGCGTTGCCCGATTGAATTGCTTCCAATTGGCCGCCGCCGAGCGGCGATTCACGCAGTTTCCAGACGGCCGATTCATGAATAAACAGCGGAGCGTAACTGCCGAACAGCACGCGCTCGTGCCCCACCTGCCGCACCAGCGCTTCGACGCCGGCGACATTCTCCTTCATGGCGATCTCGAACCACGCGCGACGCGTGGCGGCGAGCTTATCGACGACGTCGACCTTCGCGCCGCGAAAGGCATTGAGCAACACCACGCGCAGGTCGCCCTGACTCTCCAACCGCGAGACCAACGGAGCCAAGTCGACGCGCGGCACTTGCACGAGCGGATGTTGGGTTCGCTCGTCTTCCATCGTGACGGCGATTTGCACGAGCAACTTCCGAGCCGCGGCGGCCGCGAGCAATTCGGCGACGCGCGGATCGTCGAGCTTGTAGCCGTGGTAATTGGGATGCAGGCGTAGGCCGCGCATGCCGTGCGTCTCATGGCAGCGGCGGATGTCGTCTTGCCAGTCGGGCAGCAGCGGATTCACCGCGCCGAACGGCTCCAAGAGCCCCGCGCCGAACTTGCGGCACTCGGCGGCCAAGCGCGAGTTGACGGCCGCGAGGTCGCGGTGGAGCAGGGCATCAAAGCTGCCGCACCAAGCTTGCGTGACGCCGGCGGCGCGAAGCTTCGCGACCAGAGCGTCGGGCTCATCGCCGGGCACCCGACGAAACGGCCAGCGGTGGAGGTAAACGTTGACGTCGATCATGAGAGGAAGCCTGCGTTAGACCTGAATACTTTTGGCTTTGAGGATCGGCGTGAGCAGGCGTTTCAAGTTTTCCTTGAAGATCAGCCGCTTTTCGCGTTCGGAGATCACGGCGCCGTGGACCTTGGCGATTTGCGAGGCGAAGCTCCGGCCGCCGCAATCGCTGCCGTAGATCACGCGCTCGGCGCCGAGTTCGCGGACCGCCATCTCGACGAGGCCGGCCGTGGGATCGCTGCCGGCGATATCGATGCTCACGTTCGGGTAAGCCCGCACGGCGCGGATGCCGAGTTCCCACTGGCCGCCGGTGTGCCCGAGGATGAGCGGCGTCCGCGGGTGGCGCTTCGCGAGTTCGACCAAATCGTAAGGGCTCGACTCGCCGGGATAAGTCGTGCCGTCGGTCTTGAGCCAGGTGTGTTGGTAGATCACCGCTTTAAGTTCCGCGGCGCGGCGAATGATCGGGTCGATCGCCGGGTCGTTGCAATGATGGG
>CAZWDN010000521.1:1491-3077 GCA_964633125.1 uncultured Pirellula sp.
AGTTCCGCGGCGCGGCGAATGATCGGGTCGATCGCCGGGTCGTTGCAATGATGGGCCACCCAAAGCTTGATGCCGACCATCGGCCCGGCGGCGATGCAGCGTTCGATTTCAGAAAGACTCTTCTCGACGTGGTCGCCGCTGACGTAGCAAAACCCAAAGGCGCGATCGTGGTAGTGCTGGAGGGCCTCGAGCACCTCATCATTTTGTTTTTGCAAATCTTCAGGAGTCGGCTCTTTGGTCCAGCTCATGCCCATATAGAAGCAGAGCCGCTCGATTCCCACGCGGTCGGCGATTTCGATGAGCTTCCCCATGCGCTCGGCCGGCGTGCGGCCCGGAACGCCGGAGAGGTGGCAGTGGAGATCCCAGATCATTGGAGGTTCGGGTTTCGGAGGTTGGGGTTCCGGGGTAACACGCTAGTCCCGCTCGCGCAATGGAGGGGGCAACGCGCAATCAATGGCCGGCGACGATCGCTGGCGATTGTAGGTTGGGGGCCGGGCCGGGGTGAACAAATATATGATTTGCAAGGACGGAAAGAAAAAGCCCTCGACGACCGGAGTCGTCGAGGGCCTTCGCGAGGAACCAAACCCGCTGGAACGGTATGTAGGCGAGTTATCGCATTCCGGCGGGCGCGGTGCTGATCGCGGCGATGCGATCGGCGTTGCGAACCGGCGACGTGTGCGTCCAGCCTTGCTGCGAATCGTAGCGCCGCACGAACGGCAGCGACGTCGGAGCAGGGCGGAATTCCATGGGGAAGAAGGTCTCGGCGATGACGCGCAGCGTGCGGTGCTCGGCAGAATCCAGGCCGATGGCCGCGGTGCGCTCGAGCAGTTGACGAATCAGAGCCTTGCCCCGCGGCCAGCGAACATCGACGACCGTGGCGGCGTCTTCGAGCAGTTGATAGATGCGGGCCCGAGTGAGCCGCATCCGCATCGCCGTGCGGCGAACGCTGAGCGGAGCGCCGTCGAGGCCGAGGCGACCGCGAAGCATCACGGCCGTTTGTTCGCCGGCATCGACGCCGATTTGCGTGACGAGCGACTCGAGCAGTTGTTCACGAAGCACATCGACGTTAACAGCTTCGGCACCGGAAACCATTTGTTGGACGCGCTTTTCCAAGGCTTCGATGCGCGGCGGCGTGAGGCGGACCTGCACGCGACCGTCGGCCGGTTTGCCGTCGAGCAACGAGTGGAGTTGACCGAAGATGGTGACGACGCAGCGAACGCGCTTCTCGCCGTGGGTTTTCAGCTTGCGAATAGCTTCGAGCGTGAGGCCGGCATAATGCTCGAGCGGGACGCTCCAGATCACTCGCGGCAACTCGCTGAGCGAACCGGCGAAGCAACCGAGCGGCTCATGGCCCAAGCGATGCGTGACGACCGTCGCACGCCAGGTGGCCCAGGTGACTTCGGAGATGTTGGAAGGATCGGCGGCGCCGGCGACGGCGGGGAGCGGCACTTCCGACACCACCGCGGCTTGCGGTGCAATGTGTTCGAGACGTTCCTTTTCGAGTTCGTCGGTATGCAGAGCCCGATCAAGCAGCTTGAGCAGGGATTGCATCTTCTTCTGACCGATGCCCGGCACGGCGGCCAGCG
>CAZWDN010000522.1:0-3073 GCA_964633125.1 uncultured Pirellula sp.
GCTTAAGGATTTGTCGCCGCTACGCGGTTCGCCGATCGAAAGGCTCTACATCGGCAATACCGACGTCGCCGATTTGACTCCGTTACAATCCTGCACTCACCTGAAGTACGTCTATTGCCGCAGCACGCCCGTCACCGCCGAAGCGGTCGCGGCGTTGAAGCAGGCGCTGCCGCAGTGCAACATCGAATGGAACGGGACGCCGGCCGCTAAGTAATCGCCGGCCTAGTTTCCGAAGCCTCGCACGAAGACGCTGTTGCGGACGTAATCGAGCCACAGCCGGCGCGGATCGAAAACCCGTTTGCGGCGCAATCGCAATTGCAGCCGGCCGAGCGGGTAGCTGAGCGACCACACGGCGTCGAGCAGCGCCGTAAAGAGCCCGCCGTGATTACGCAGAAAGTATCGGCGACGCGAATCAAACCAATATTTCGGCCTTCGCGGCAACGCCTGGTCGCGCACCGTTACGCCCGTAGATTGGCCGACGAAGTGCGTAACCCTGCTCTTCGGCTCGTACCAGCAAGTAAAGCCGGCCCGCGCCGCGCGCAAACAGAAGTCGGTCTCTTCGTAGTAGAGGAAGTAGCCGTCGTCGAGCAGGCCGACTCTATCGAACACCTCGCGCCGAATGCAAAGGCTTGCCCCGGCGACCCAATCGACCTGCGTCGCCGTCGTAGGGGTCGGCAGCAACGTCACGAAGCGCGAGAGCAGCCGATGGATCGGGCCGATGCGGAGCGCCTCGTCGAGTTCGCTCCAGAGTGAGGGAAAGCGAAACGTCGAGGCCTGCGGCGTCCCGTCGGGATCTTCTAAGCGGCTGCCGACCATTCCGGCTTCGGGGTGATCTTCTAAGTAGTCGATCAACGCCTGCAGAGCGCCCGGATAAACTTGCGTATCGGAATTGAGCAGCAGTACGAATTCCGGCTTGTCCGGGCCGGCGAGCGCCGGCCGAATCGCTTCATTGTTGCCGTAGGCGAAGCCGCCGTTGCGCGGCAGCGGCTTGAGCTGCGCCCACGCTCGCCAACCGCGTTCGGCGATCGCGTCGCCGATGCGGCGCACCGAATCGTCGCCCGACAGGTTGTCGGTGACGACGACGCCCGAATCGGCCGGCAGGCCCCCCGGGGCCGCCAGCGACGCGAGACAATCGACCGTCAGGCCCGGCGTGCGGTAGTTGACGATGACGACGAGCAACTTCACGAATGCGGCTCCCGCGGTGATAAACGCCTCGCGCAAGCTCGGCGCGCCGACGAGGGGCGAAGTGCGCGCGGCGAAACGTCGGATCGATTAAAAGTACATCAAAAACCGCGGGTTTGCGTAGTTTGCGAGGCCGTTCGAGCCGCTCCGTCCGGTTCGGATCTACGGAAGCGGTTGTAGCGATCGTAGGAGCGACCCGGCCTCGAGAGCAGGACGTTCTAGCGGCGCGGTTGCCGCGCGACGACCCAAGCGGAGTCGTGCTTGGTCATGCCGACATGCGGATAGTAGGTCTCCGCTTTCGGGGCGGCGAGCAAAATCAGCGTGGTATTCAGGCCGGCTTCCAAGTGCGTGAGGCGAATAAGTTCCCTGCCGATACCCCGTCCCTGATATGCTTCATCGACGGCCAAGTCGGAGAGGTACGTGCAGAACGCAAAATCGCTGAGGGCGCGCGAAACTCCGACGAGCCGCCCCGCTTCGCGCGCCGTGATAATGATATCGGCCTTGCACAACATCGCTTCGACGGTCGGGCGATCATCGACCGGCCGGCGCTCGGCCAACGTAGACCGAACAAGCACGTCAATGAATTCGTCGGCTCCAAGTTGCGGTTCGGTTTTGTACTCAATCATGGCGGTGTAATCCGGCGAGCGGTTAAGGCGTTTACTATAAGCGTACACCGTGGGAAGCGGTTGGGCGGACGAATGCCCTGGCGGCCGTCGCTGCGAATCGCCCGACGCCGACCGGGAAAAAGCGCAAAATCTTCCCCGCGCAAATTCGCGCACCACGCCGCGAAGACTAAGATATCGACATTCGGGAACGGCATCGGGAAGGCGGCGTTGAAAGAGAACCTTGGCTTCATGATCGGCGAACGCGGCACTCACAAAAGCTTGACGCTCGCCTGGCGAGCGCCGGTTGCAATGTTGGCGTGCCTGCTCGGCTGCAATACGCCGGGCGACGGCGCCTTGCAGGGATATGCCGAAGGGGAATACGTCTATGTCGCTTCGTCGCTGCCGGGCGCATTGAAAGCTTTGCGCGTCGCGCGCGGCGACCAAGTCAAAGGCGGCGACCCGCTGTTCGAGCTCGACGGCACGCCGCAGCAAGCGGCGGTCGACGAGACGCAGCGCCGCCTCGCCAACGCCAAGGCGACTTGGGAAGACTTGAAGAAAGGACGCCGGCCGTCGGAGATCGCCACGCTCGAAGCGCAGCTCAAGCAGACGAAAGAATCGTTGGTGTTTACGGAAGGCGAGGTGGTGCGCCACACGAAGTTGGCGGAAACCAACGCCGGCACGATAGAAGACCTGGAGCGCGCGCGTTCGTTGCGGAATCAAGATCTTCAGCGCGTCGCGCAGATTGAGTCGGAAATCATCACGGCAAAACTCGGCGCGCGGGCCGATCAGATCGCCGCCGCGGAGGCCACGGTGCATGCGCTCGAGGCGACGCTGGCCCGAGCGGATTGGGATCTCTCGCAGATGCGCCAAGCGGCGACCAAGACCGGCACGGTCATCGATACGCTCTATCGCGAGGGAGAATGGGTGGCGGCGGGGAAGCCGGTCGTGCAATTGCTCCCTCCGGAGAACATCAAGGTGCGCATGTTCATTCCGGAAACGCGTCTGGCCGGAATCAAGCTCAATCAGGAGGTGCGCGTCACGTTCGACGGCTTGACGAGCGAGCCGCTGACGGGCAAGGTGAGCTTCATCTCGCCTCGGGCGGAGTTTACGCCGCCGGTGATCTACAGTCGCGAGACGCGCAGTAAGCTCGTGTTCATGATCGAAGTCGTCTTTCCCCCGGAAATCGCCGTGCAACTTCATCCGGGCCAACCCGTCGAATGTCGGCTGGGCAACTAGAGCCGGTTTCAAAACCGTCGTAGACAGATCATGATGCAGGCCAAGTGGAT
>CAZWDN010000523.1:0-3049 GCA_964633125.1 uncultured Pirellula sp.
TTGGGGTTGTGCGTAGATAACCGGAGTTATGTGCGCAGGCCGTTTTCGACCGTCGACGTAAGTGCCAAGATCGAGCGGCGACTTACGTCCAAGTAGTCCGCCGCTCCGCGGCGGAAATGCGTGCGATCCATCGATGGCGACGGCCATCGGGCACGGCGGTGCATCTTCCATTTCCGCCACGGAGTGGCGGACAACTATGAATTGCCAAAGATCACTCCGCAACGTAGCGAAACGGCGGAGCGATCTCCAGGCAACTTTTGGCCGGCCCCAAACGGGGTCTTACAACGCGGCTTAGGGCAACTCGCGAAAGGTCGAGATGCTCATGTACCCGAGGATCAGCGAGGCGGCGATGAAGCCGTAGTCCATCGTCGTATTGGCGCTATGAAACGGCCAGCCGGCGAAGGCGTCGGCCGCGAAAATCACGAGCATCGCCAGGCTGATGATGAGGCCGAACATGGTGAAAGTCTTGGCCATGAGCGTGAAACGTGAAAAGTTTTCTTTTGAGCGGCGCGGCGATCCGCGAAACCGGGGCAATGCAAGCAGTGTAGTATAGTTAGCCCCGCGACGCACTTGAAGTGTCGATGCCGTAACTGATTGCGGCTATTAGGAAAACGGCCGAAATCGGTTGGTCCTTCCAAGCGTCGCGAATAAGGCCGAGAAAGAAACACTTTACACAGCCTTGGGGGGTGCCCGGCAGTTGAGTCGCCGCGACAATTCTGGTAACCCTGTCGCCCCCGACGGTGTCATGGATGACGAAAGCAGAGGCCTGAAACGATGATTACACAACCCGCCGCGGAGCGCACGAAGCGCTCCGCACCCACGCCCGATTGGAAAACCCTCCGGGCTCAGATGCCGGCGGCCCGGCGTTGGGCCTACTACGACCACGCGGCCGTCGCCCCGCTTTCGGGACCCGCTCAAGACACCCTTGGCGCCTGGGCAACCGACAACGCCGAAAACGGCGACGTCCATTGGCCGTTTTGGGCCCGACGGATCGAGCAGGTGCGTCGCCAGGGGGCGGCTCTGATCGGCGCCGAGGTCGAGGAAATCGCCCTGGTGCGCAACACGACCGAGGGGATCAACCTCGTGGCGGAAGGGTACCCTTGGCAGGCCGGCGACAACGTCGTTTGCTTCGCCGATGAGTTCCCGTCGAATCGCATTGCGTGGCAACATCTGCAAACGCGCGGCGTCGAATGCCGCGTCGTGCCGACCGACGGCACCGACGACGACCTCGACCGGCTGCTCCAGGCGTGCGACGCTCGGACGCGAATCGTCGCCGTGAGTTGGGTCGGCTATGCGAGCGGTCGCCGTTGGAGCGTGCCGCGCCTGGCCGAAGCCGTGCATGGTCGCGGAGCGCTCTTGTTCCTCGATGCCATCCAAGGGCTCGGCGTCTTCCCCATCAACGCCTCGGCCGAAGGGGTCGACTTCCTTGCGGCCGACGGCCACAAATGGCTGCTCGGTCCCGAAGGAGCCGGCCTGGCCTACATTCGCCGCGAGCACCTCGACCTGCTACGTCCGACCGGCCTCGGTTGGAACAGCGTCGTCGACGGCCATGACTTCTCGCGCGCCGAGTGGCGCGTGCGCCCGACCGCCGCGCGTTACGAAGGAGGAACGATGAACTCCGGCGGGCTCCTGGCGCTCGGAGCAAGTCTCGCACTCTTGGCGGAGTACGACACGGCCGACGTTGCCCGTCGCGTGCTCGACGTGAGCGAACGGCTTTGCGAAGCGTTGCGTCGTGCCGGGGCCGTGGTCTACAGCGATCGCCGACTGGAGTCGGCCTCGGGCATCGTTTCGTTCGAGCTGCCCGGACGCAATCCGGTCGCCCTACGCCGCGACCTACTCGACGCCGGGGTCGTGCTGAGCTGCCGCGCCGGAAAACTCCGGGCGAGCCCGCACGCATACAACAACGACGACGACCTCGAGCGGCTGATCCACGCTCTGTGAGCGTGTGCCGCCGCCGGCTTGCCCGGCAGTGCTGATCTCAGCGCCGTTTCACTGCCGGGCAAGCCGGCAGCGGCACGGGGGTAGCGGGCGTTTGCAATTCGCCGGGGGCGAGGTGATGATGTTCGGGCCGACAGGGCATTTCGCCCGTCGCCGCCCGCACCATCTCTGATTGCTCCCATGAGTTCCGCGAAGCCGCGCACCGCCGTTTATACCGGGTCGTTCGATCCGATCACGCTCGGACATTTGAACGTCATCGAGCGGGCCTCGACGTTGGTCGACCGATTGGTCGTCGGCGTCGGCATTAATGTCGGCAAGCAGCCTTGGTTTACGATCGAGGAGCGGGTCGACATGGTGAAGCGGGCCGTCAAGCATTTGAAAAACGTCGAGGTCCGCAAGTTCGACGGGCTCGCCGTGGTCTTCGTGCGCGAGTGCGGAGCCCGCGTGATGGTCCGCGGCGTTCGTCCGCTGCAAGATATCGAAACCGAATTCACGATGATGTTGGCCAATCGGCAACTCGACCCGGGCATCGAAACCGTGCTGCTGATGGCCGACAAAGAATTCGCGCACGTTTCCAGCACGCTCATTAAGCAGATCGCCCCGCTGGCCGGCGACGAAGAACTTGCGCACTTCATTCCGCCGGCGGTGATCGCCGAACTCCGGGCCAAGATGAAGCGCCAAGCTCCCGAAAAGCCGTCCGCACCGAAGAAAAAGAAGTAACCAAAGTTTCATCCGCCCGTTCGGGCGAAGCCGTCGCGTCCGCGCGGCGCACTCCAGGAACCCGCATCATGTCGACCCTCATTCGCTCGTTGCTGATTGTTTGCGTCTCGCACGTCGCCGGAACGCTCTCCGCCGCGGAGTTCTTCTTTCGCGACGGTGATCGCATCGTGATGATCGGCGACAGCATCACCGAGCAGCATCTCTACAGCAACTATGTGGAGATGTGGGTCACCGCGCGTTACCCGAAATGGAAACTGACGTTCCGCAACGTCGGCATCGGCGGCGACCGGAGCACCGGCGGCAACACGCGATTTGCCCGCGACGTGCTGATCCACCAGCCGACGGCGATGACCGTCGATTTCGGCATGAACGACGGCGGTTATCGGCCGTT
>CAZWDN010000524.1:0-3047 GCA_964633125.1 uncultured Pirellula sp.
CGAAAACCCAGGCGAATCGCGGGATTCGCAGGTTCCTCATGGTATCGAGCCGGCAAAGCTCTGCCAATTGCTACGGGTTGCCGCGGCGGGCTCATGCAAGCTCGTCTCCCGACCGATAGGGGAAATGGTTACGATACGCGGCGACGGCGGACCCGCTCACTTTTTGCGACGGCGCTCATGCAAGGATTTCTCGGTACTCCGGCCTCGTTCATGCTCGACGTGGTCTTTCTGGCCATGTTCGTCGCCGTGCCGGTATTGCTCTGGAGCATCTACCTCGTTCGCGTGCGGCGCAATTACCTGCTGCACAAGCGCGTGCAGGTGACGCTCAGCTTGATCTTGCTCGTCGCCGTGACGCTCTTCGAACTCGACATGCGCTTCGGCGCCGGCTGGCGATCGGGCGCGCAACTCTCGCCGCACTATGCGTCCGGCATAGTCGAAAAAGCCTTGGCATTGCATCTTTGCTTCGCCGTGACGACGGCTCTGGTTTGGACGACCGTCGTCGTGCGAGCGCTCCGCAACATTCCGTCGCCGCCGGGGCCGTGTGCTCACAGCATTTGGCACAAGCGCTTCGGTTGGATCGCGGCGCTCGACTTGCTCGCCACGTCCGTTACCGGCTGGATCTTCTACTACTTGGCGTTCATTGCGAAGTGAGCGGAAGGCCGGCGACCGGAGACGGGAGAACGGCGTCCGCGGCGATCACAGGCGTCGCAAGTAGCCGTTCGTATTCCAAGTGACGTTGTGCCCGAAGAAGTCGCAGTACGTGCGATCGACGACGTACCGGTCGGCGTTGGCGCCCATGAATTCGGCAATCGCCCGATTGGGCCCGTTGTCTAAACTCTTGAGGCCGAGGTCGCGCAGAATGCCGTCTTCGATGATGACGAACTCCCCCGACTGTAAATAGCCGTCGAAGAACCGTAGCGCGTTCAGACAGCCCTCAAAGGTATGCGGACCATCCTCGACGACCAGGATCGGCCTCGGGCAGTCGGCGAGAACCGCGGGCAACTCCGACGCGGCAAGGTGGTTGATGTCCCCTGCCAAAAACCGAATGCCGTCCGCCTCGACGCCGACGACCGGCTGAATGTCTAGCGACACGACGTTGGGTTGCCCGCCGTGGGCGCGCATTTGATCTGCGAACCACAGGGCCGAGCCGCCCCGCCCTGAGCCGATTTCGACGATCGTTTTCGGCTGAACGCGACCGATGAGCAGTGCATAGAGCGCCAGATCAAAGGGATTCTTGACGCATTTCACGCCCCGGTATTCGTACTTGAACGTCGCCCGCTGGATGGGCCCCAGGATGCGACGCGGCAGCGCCGATCGCGTGCGATCGAGCCAGTGCGGAATTCTCGGCAATCGATTGACGAAACCGACTATGTTCCGTCGAAGAGTTCGCCAAGCTCGTAGCAACATTAACTTGCCGCTTGGGGTTTAAGTCTTCGTCGTTTCTGTGGTCGACGTCGTCGCTGCGGCTACGTTCGCTTCGTGCGGGCTTACACGATCTTTCGGCCGGCCGGCGGTCGCGGCCACGCGATTGATCGCGTTTAAGAACGCCAGCGCGCTCGCTTCGACGCTGTCGGTCGAAACGCCTCGCCCGCGATAGACCTGCCCGCCGTGTTCGACTTCGACGGTCACCTCGCCTTGCGCGTCTTTACCCACCGTCACGCTATGCACGCTGAAATCGCGGCAGGTGACTTCGATGCCCGTGATTTGCTCGATCGCGAGGAAGAGCGCGTCGAACGGTCCGTCACCGACGGCAACCTCCTTCGTGACGACTTCCTTGCCGCGGCAAAGCGAAAGGGAAACGCTCGGCGTTTGCCCCGCGGCGGCGGTGAGCTTGTAGCCCGACATCGTCCAGACCTCCACTTCGGGCAGGCCGTGCAATTCGAGCTCGATGATCGCCGCAATGTCGGCGTCGTACACTTCCTTCTTCTTGTCGCAGAGCCGCTTGAACTTCTCGAATACGGCCTGAAGTTGCTCGCCCGTGAGTTGATAGCCGAGCGCTTTGGCGCGATCGCCGAGCGCCGCGCGGCCCGAGTGTTTGCCGAGCACGAGATCGGTCTTGGTGAGCCCGACATCTTCCGGCCGCATGATTTCGTAAGTGCTCCGTTCCTTGAGCATGCCGTCTTGATGGATGCCGGCTTCGTGGGCGAAGGCGTTGCGCCCGACGATCGCCTTGTTGCGCTGCACCTGCATGCCGGTGATGTTCTGCAAGAGCCGGCTTGTGGGGACGAGCCGCTTGGTATTGATGTGGGTCGTGCATTGGTAATAGTCGAAGCGCGTGCGGAGCGCCATCACCACTTCTTCGAGCGAGCAATTGCCGGCTCGTTCGCCGATGCCGTTCATCGTGCATTCGATCTGCCCTGCTCCGGCTTCGACCGCCGCGAGGCTGTTGGCCACGGCGAGGCCGAGGTCGTTGTGGCAATGGATGCTGATGGTCGCCTTGTCGATATTCGGTACCCGGCTCTTGAGGTTGCGAATGACGTTGCCCATGTGCGTCGGCGTGGCGTAGCCGACGGTGTCGGGGATGTTGATTGTCGTCGCGCCGGCGGCGATGGCCGCTTCCACGACTTCGCAGAGGAAATCGCTCTCGGTGCGGGCCGCGTCTTCGGGGGAGAATTCCACGTCGTCGCAATACCCGACGGCCCGCTTCACGCCGGCCACGGCCCGAGCGACGATCTCTTCTCGCGTCATCTTGAGTTTGAATTCGCGGTGGATCGCGCTGGTGGCGAGGAATACATGGATACGGGCCTGCTTGGCGAGCTTAAGCGCGTCCCAGGCGCGGTCGATGTCTTGCTCGTTGCAACGGGCCAAGCCGCAAACGGTGCTGCCGCGCACGACGGCGGCAATTTCGCGGACGGCGTCGAAGTCGTCGGGCGAGGCTATCGGGAAGCCGGCTTCAATGATGTCGACGCCGAGATCAACCAGCGCCTGCGCGAGTTCCAGCTTCTCAGCCTTATTCATGCTGCAGCCGGGCGATTGCTCGCCGTCGCGGAGCGTGGTGTCGAAAATCTTGATCTGGCGTACTTCGCTCATCGGAGAGTTCCTGTTTC
>CAZWDN010000525.1:0-3042 GCA_964633125.1 uncultured Pirellula sp.
CCGCGGCTTCGGCTTGTCGCGCGTGTCGCTGTCGCCGGAGAGCATCTGCATCGATCCGGCCGGGTGTCCGCCGGCGCTTTGATACATCGAGCGCAGCACGTTGAACTTATCGGCAATCGCGGCCTGGCGCGGCAAGAGCTCCGTGAAGCGAAGGCCCGGCACCTTGGTTTCGATCGTGTCGAACGGTCCGCGATATTCGCTGCCCGCGTCCGGCTTAGGATCGTACGAATCGATGTGGGAGCAACCGCCCGGCTGCCAAACCATGATGACGGCGGTCTTCTCCTTCGACCCCTTTTTCGCTTCGGCGGCGTGCAGCGGTCGCTCCGCTTGCAACCGCAAGAGGCCCGGCAGCGACAGGCTCGCCATGCCGGCCAGTCCCATCTGCATGAAGCTGCGTCGGCTTCCGGCGACGGCGGCCAGGGGGCCCGGACAGGTGCGAGGCGTATGGTTTTGAGAATGCCGGCTCATTTGGCCTCCGCGGGTTGAACACGAACGACGATGGGTTCCGAGACGACGATGTCGACGATGCCTTTCGGCTCGGCGGCCGCCGTCGCGCGTTTGACTTGTTCGGACGCGGCCGCCAACTTGGCGACGACGACCTTCTGCTTGGCCTCCATGGCTTTGCACGCCTTGTCGACCTCGGCCTTCTTCACCGGCGGCGCCGTCTTCACGGCCTCCGTCAGCTTCTTAAGTTCTTGCTCCACTTGGCCGACGCTCTGCTCCGCCTTGCGTCGCGCCGCTTCCGCCGCGGCGACCGCGCCCGGAGCGTAACGATAGTTCGTCACCGCGCCGCCGTAGAGGGCAATCGTGTACTCGCCGGGCGGAGTCTTCAGCGCCGCCAGATCGAGCACCACTTCGGCCTTGTCGGCCGTCACCGGAATATCCGCGGCGGGCGCACTCTCAAAACCGACTCCGAAAAATCTCACCGAGATCTTTCCGCCCTGGAATTCCGCGCGGCGCGCGAGCGTCAGCGGAATCGTCACCTTCGCGCCCGGCGCGGCGACGATCGGCTCCGGCTTTCCCGGCATAATCGTCAGCGGCGCCGGTTCGGTGCCCGTCACGCTCACCGGCACGTCGGCCAACAGCCGCGGCGAAGGAACTTCGCTCCAGGCGTCGGCGACGGGCCAGGCCATCGAAGCCAAGCGACATGGCCGAGCGACTTCCGCGCCGCCGATCTTCGCGCGCCCGACGAACTTCGCGCTCGCAAACGCGTCGGCGGCCCCGGCATCGGCGCTCACGAGCATGATCCCGCGCGACTTGCCGGCGGGAATCTTCAGCCCCTTGGCGCGCACGCCCTTCGGCAGGCCCTCCATTGTCAGGTCGATTTCGCCGTCGAAGCCGTCGCGTCGCAAGGCGACGACCTCGAGCGCCATCGTCGCACCGGCACGCAGCGCAATCGGCTTCGAGAGCGCGTTGCGGTCGCCGTTACGCAGTTCCATGTGCAACGCCCAAGCCGCAAGTGCGAAGTCGGGCTGCGCCTTGCGGATCACTAGGCGATATACGTTGCGCGGGTCGTTCCGCGTTCCGCCGAACAAATCAGTCAGCTTCAGGCGATGCCGGCCGTCTTGGGCAATCGTCAACTTGCCGAGAATATCCGACGACCCGGCGTTGTACGGCGGACCGTCATACGCGTAGCCGTTGCTCGACACCTTCACCGGGCTCGCAATGTCACTCAGCTCCGCCACGTCGGTCACCTTTTCGTCGGCGCCGGTGCCTACCACGTGCTGCACGATGATCGCCGGATCGGTCGGCAGGCCGAAGCGCTCGGAAGCGACTTCCACCCACCACTCCTCTCCCTTCTTCGCGTCGAACTCAAACAGGTCGGCGTCGGCCGCCGGGGCGAACGTGCCGGCGATGTCGCACGGCAGCGTAATCTTCTGCGCTTGCGCGGCGCTATTGTTCGGTTCCTGCTCCTTCACGGGCGTCACGGCCGCCAAACCTTGCGGCGGCCAGGAGAAGGAGTTCACCGTGCTCGTGGCCGGATGGCGCACGATCGGTTCGCTCGCGGGGAGTTCGCGGAGCACGAGACGATAGAAATACGCCGGTCCCCCTTGGAACGTCAGCTCGTGAACTTTCACCATGTAGCGACCGTCGGTCGGCACGGCAAAATCGAGCGCGCCGCCGCGGCGTTCGACCAACAGATCGTTCCCCGACACATCGGCGACGATCACCACCGGCACCAGTTTCGAATCGATTCCCTTGGCGGCGCAATCGACGAGCACCCGCTGCCCGCGACGCGCGTCAAACACATAATGGTCGACGCTTCGCGCGGCGACGGTCGCGTTGCAAACCGAGTTGACCTTCAGTTCCATCGCCGTGGCCGGCGTGGTGTTCGGCGACGTACGCACGACTTCCGGCAACGTGCCGACGGAGAAGGCCCGCGACGACGACAGGCCGAGCCGCGTCATGACGCGCGCGTCGTAAATGCCGGCGGGGCACCGAGTATCGACCTTCACGACGAACCGATTCGGTTCCGGCTGTCCTTCGGCGGTGAGCTTCGGCGCCGCCGTGATGCGCGGGTCGGAAAACGTCAGCGCGTCCGCGTCGTCCAAAAAATCGCCGCTGATCGTCACGTCGAACTGCGATCCGGCGGCCCCTCCCATCGGCATCGTCGTCAGCAACCGGGGCGTCGGCAAACCGACGGACTGCGCCGCTGCGAAGGAGGGAAACAAGGCGACGGCGAGGTAACATGCGAGCGCCGACCGTAAGTTTCTAGCGAGAGTCATGTTCGGAGTCATCGTCATGGATTGAATCGGAACGTCGGATGGCTGTGATCGAGGAAGTTTTTGTCTGCGACAGTTTTTTGTGTGCCACTGCCGGTCGTTAAATCAGGACTGACGAAACGTTAGTGGTTGAACTGAAATTCCTTCGTGTTGATTAAAGCCCAAACGAGGTCTTGCATGTTTTCGCGATCGGCCCGCGCGGCATCGAGCGGCTTGCCCGCGGCGTCGAGCCGAGTTTCGGCGAGGTAGGCCAGCGCCGTCTTCAACTCCGCTTCCCGCGGCTCGCGCGCGAAGGCGGCCAAGTAAAGCTCTCGCACGC
>CAZWDN010000526.1:0-3032 GCA_964633125.1 uncultured Pirellula sp.
CCGCGCCCGTTCGAGACGGAGTTGCGGTATTTGCATGTCGACGGCCGCACCATTTCCGCCATCGCTCACAACGCGCCGCTGACCGACGAGCACGGGAGACACCTTGGGTTTGTCGGCTCCGTGACCGATATCACGGAGCGAAAGCAGGTTGAAGAATCGTTGCAAGCGAGCGAGGCTCGTTTTCGCGCGCTGATCGACAATGCGGAACCGGCCGTATTTCTTAAAGACGAGGCCGGTCGCTATCAGATCGTCAACGCCACGTTTGAGCGGCTTACGAACCTTTCCGCGGAACAGATTATCGGTCGCAAGGATGAGGAACTTTTTCCACCCGAGGTGGCGGCGTCGTTTCGTGCGACGGATCGGCGCGTCTGGGAGACCAAGCAGGCGGCGCATGTCGAAGAATCGTTGCCGCTGGCCGACGGCATCCGCCATTACTTGTCGGTCAAGTATCCGATCACCGACGGCCGTGGTCGCGTCGTCGCGCTGGGAGGATTTGCGACGGATATAACGGTCCGCAAGGAAATGGAAGACAAACTCCGACGCGATCGCCAGCTGTTGCGCGACCTCATTGACGTTCAGGAGCAAGAGCGTCAGTTCATTTGCAACGAATTGCATGACGGCACGATTCAATACCTCGTGGGCGCACTAATGCATTTGCAGTCTCCGGCGGTGCAATCCGACGGTAGGTCCGGTTTAGAAAAAGTAGAGTCGTACCTAATTCGAGCCGCATCCGAAGCGCGCCGCCTCATCGCCGGCGTGCGAAGTTCGCTGCTCGACGACATGGGTGTCGTCGCCGCAATTGAAGACCTTGTGGCGCAGAGTCGAGAGGTTGGCGTCGAGGTGAAGGTTTATCGCGACGACGAGTTCCGCGACATCGACGACAAGATTGCCGTCACGCTGTTTCGCGTCGTGCAGGAGGCGCTATCGAACGTTCGCAAGCATGCCGGAGTGAATCGAGTCGAGGTCGAACTGCGTCGCGGCGAGAACGAAATTATCCTCGTCGTACGGGACGAAGGACGTGGTTTTCAGCCCGGCTCCGAACCGGCTGAATGTTTCGGACTGCGAGGGATGCGCGAACGAGTGCTCTTGGCGGGGGGCAAATTCTCGCTAGTAAGCGCTCCGGACAAGGGAACGACCGTGCGCGCCGAGTTCCCGCTCATGCCGCAGTCCAGTTCCGCAGGTCGGTAACCTTGTCGGAATTTAGTTGTCTGTTCGACCGCCGGCCATGAGAATTAGCCCGGGGATGATCGCGTCATTAGGCACTTCCGAGGTGAGGGAATGGTTGCCCGACTAGCCCGCCGCGAACGACGGATTTGTGCGGTGCTATTGCTAATCGTCGCGATGTTTGTCGGGCAGCGTTATGTCGGAATTCTCGGCTATCGCGACTTGCTGGATTTCAGGGCGGCAGGCCAACATGAGTTCGGTCATCGCCTCTGGTTCGGATCGATTACACGCGGCGACGACCTTCAGGTGTTGATTCGCGAAGCGCCGCCGACGCGCGTCAGCCAAATGGAGAATTGGACGTGGGCGACATACCATTCGTCACCCGACACTGCCGGAGAACAGACATATTTGAACCTTACCGCGCACAATGGCAAACTCGTCGAGGCTTACCTAAACGGCAAGGGGTTCACGGGGCGAATGCTTGTCGCGATGACGGACGACGAGTATCGCGAATCGAATCGAGTTCTCCGGCAGGATAGCCAACGAACCGCAAGAGGTCCTGGACCTGAAATCGACGCAAATCCGTAGCGGATCTTTATTCGTCAAGTCGTCCAAGTTACTTGTGCCGCCACACGTCCGCTTTCTCCAGCACGCTGCGCGCGCCGTCTCCGTCGAGCCAATCTTTGGCGTTCGGATCTTCGCGGAGATAGGCGTCCCAGAAGGCGGTGGAAATCGCGAGGATGGCCCGATGATGGTTCGGATTCGGCTTGGTCTTGTCGAGCGGCGAGGCCCGTTCGCCGAATGCCGAATGTTCCGCGCCGTCGAGCACGAGTTCGTACTTGCCGCCGGGGGGCAGTCCCGGATACACGCGCAGGCGTGATTCCGGCGTCAGGTCGCCGATCGGCGAGTCGTCGAGCGTACCGGTCATGAGCAGCCAAGGAATCTTGACTTCACCGAACGCCTCAGCAGGTTCGGTGCCGTCGCGCGCGCCGCTTGGGCTGAACGCTGTGGCGGCGCGGATTCGCTTGTCGGAAAGCGTCAGGCCGGCGCGTCCGTGTTTTTGCCCGCTCACGGCTTGCGTCGTCACGGCGCCAAACGAGTGTCCCGACATTCCGAGATGCTCAAGATCAAGCCGACCACGCAACTTGTGTCCCTCGGTCGTGTTCCACTTTTCCAATTGATCGATCACCGCAGGCACATCCTTTACGCGCAACATGAAGTTCGCCGGGCCGGCTGCCGAGCGCAAGGCCGTCATTCGCCGGCCGAGCGGTTTGCCTTGCCATACCGAAGTGTCGCTGCCTGGGTGCTGCATGAAAACGCAGATATAGCCCCGCGCCGACCAATGGTTACCCAAATACGGCGAAGCCTCTCGCGAACCGCCGAGGCCGTGGCTGAAGAGTACGACCGGAGCGGGGTGCGGCTTACCGTCGCCCGGAGGCTTCGGCAGGTAGACGCGAATGGGAATCTCGCGTTTACGCGCGGCGTCATCGATGGTGAAGTCTACGACTTCCGCTTTGAATCCGGTTGGAACGGCCAGCGGATCGTATTCCGCGAGGCAGATTTCTGCCGCGAGAATTACGGCCCAAGTCACTACGAATGTCATTGAGCAGCGCGCCAAACGCGAGCGGACCATTGGCAGCATCCTTATTCGTCGTAGACTTCCACATGCATCGTTCCATCGCGCGTCAGTCGGCCGTGCCACATTCCGGGCGTGTTCCATGCAAAGGTCGCGTGCCCCCGTCGGTCGAGCACGATCACGCCGCCGGAACCTCCGGCCGGACCGAGATCGTCGTGGATCACTTCCCGCGCGGCCTGTTCGATACTTTGCTTTTCACGGCGAACTCGTTCGACGATGCTGCGCGCCACGC
>CAZWDN010000527.1:0-3008 GCA_964633125.1 uncultured Pirellula sp.
TTGGAACTCGCGCGTGACGAGGTCGAGCACCGCCGGATGCGTCGGCGGATTGTCGGGATGGATGAAGTCGACCGGATGCACGAGGCCGCGACCGAAGACGTGGGCCCACAATCGATTGGCCCCGTTGCGCGCGAAGAGTTCGCTCTTGCCGTCGGTCGCCGCTTGGGCCAAGAGCGCGCGGCGGCTATGTTTCGGAACCGGCTTCTCGCCCTTGTCCGGCTTCACCAAGTATTCTTCCCCTTTGGCGACGACGGGCTCCGTGAGTGCCGGGCCGCGCGGCAGCCGCGGCGTCACCTTGTCTGCCGATTCGCCGGTGAAGACCGATTTGAAGCTCGCTTCGCCGTCGGCCTTTTCGGCGATGACTTTGGCCTTCGTCTTCTTGTCGGTGTGCAGATGCGTCCGGCTCAAGAGCGCGTACAGGCCGTAGTAGTCGCCGATCGCGTAATCGTCGATCGCCGGATGGTCGTGGCATTGGTTGCACTGCATGTCCATGCCGAAGAACATCCGGCCGACGTCGCGCGTCAGTTGATTCGGTTCGCAATCGCGATCGTGGAAGAATTTCGACGCCGGCCGCAGCGCCGGGTTCACGTCGTCGGCCGTGAGGATGTCGCGGACGATCTTGTCGTACGACTTGCCGTCGGCGATCGATTGATACAAGTAGTCGTACCACTCCGAGCCCTTCACGACTTTGTCGGGCCGGCGTTCCGACCACATCACGTCGAAGATCGTCGCCATGTGGCGCGCGAAGCGCGGGCTCTTCAACAGTTCGTCGACGAGCTTCTCGCGCTTATCCGGCGACGTGTCGGCGAAGAACGCCGCGGCTTCGTCCGAAGTCGGAATGATGCCGTGCAAGTCGAGGGTCACGCGGCGCAAGAATTCGGCGTCGTCGGCCGGCGCGCCGAGCGGGGCTAAGCGTTCGGCCGCAAGCAGGCGATCGATCTCGGCAGCGAGCGAAGGCGCGGCGGTCCGGGCGACGGTCGGCTTCGTCGGCGTCGACGGTTTGTTCGCCGCCGCCGGCTCGCAGGTAAACAGCATCGCGACGGCAACCGCGAGGCCGACGAACGCCGGCGACAGCGCAAGCGCCGCGCAGCGCGCGAAACGAAAACAAATGGCGTGGGGCACGAGGAGCCCTCCACGAACGTAGGCGGGTGGGTAACGGGCGGGGCAGGCGGTAGGCGGGTCGATCAAGGTAGGGAGATCGGCGGACCATCGATAGTTATCGACGGTCCATAAGGATCTCTTGATACGTTACCGCTACGGCCGGCCAGGGTCAACAGAAATCTACGGCCCCGCAAACCGCCGGTCTGCCCAGTAGGGGGTGGCCCAGGTTGCTTC
Organism: uncultured Pirellula sp.; assembly: GCA_964633125.1. GTDB lineage: Bacteria > Planctomycetota > Planctomycetia > Pirellulales > PNKZ01 > PNKZ01. Next base: position 1,336 of record CAZWDN010000527.1, read on the forward strand.
GCAACCTGGGTTTACAAGAGGCTGCGGCCGTCCCTCCCATCCAATCTCTCGCGACTTGAAATGAGCGACGGAGAATGGTGACGAAGATCACGTATCGCCGGCTCGCAAACGGCCGTTGCCGATCTGCACTTGGACGAACTCTGCACTCGGACGAACACAGTGCGGGAAGTTTGGAGCGACGACAACGGATTGGGAAAAAACCGAATTCAACCTCCCCTAAACCCAGGTTGCGAAGCAACCTGGGCCACCCGCGGTAAGTCACACGCCAACCGGCAGGTACTGCAGTCCTACCAGCTCGTGACGTCGAAAGCTCGATAAGACTGAATCCGATACGATGAAGTCGTTTTCTCTGGTGATCAACCACTCTAGGTCTTGCAACACGGAAGGATTCAAAACCAGTTGGTTTATTTGTTTAATCGAGTCAGGAACGGACCTGTAGTACTCGATCTGGCTGCGCTCGCGATCTAAGGCGTCGATTCTCGCAGCAGCCACTGCGAAGTACGGGATCGGCTGTTTGGTTCCAGTTAACGTCACCGGCACGAATCGAACACCTGCAGCAGTCTTAAATCCGGCAAGTGCATCGACGAATCGCTGACTGACGATCCAATCTCTTCCAATAGAGAACAAACAATCAATGTAGCGCCGCCCCCTAGTTTTCGACACTTGGGCGTACGCATGAGACAAGCTTGCCAAGTGGAAATAGGCGACGCCATCCTTGCCTAATTCGTCACTCGTGAGAGAGTACACCTGAATTGGCTTCGCACTTAGATCAGTTTCAATTATTGCGTACTTGCCCGGCAAAGGCTCGGACTTATCGATACTTCGTTGCACCACGGAATTGACATCGGCCCTGTTTTGATCGCATATGCATATGGCACATAGGCCATTGTTCTTGCGCGCGGTCGCTTCCAAGATTTGGTTGTCGCAGCGTATGCATTTAATGCGATTAGTCATGCACTGCGTTGGAAGTCAAACGCGACTTGTCAAATCTGCGATTGTCGCGAAGCCGAACTATGTTATTAGACGGATCAGCCTATCACGCTGTAGGCCGCTCCGTTGCAGCCTAACGCGCAAGACCGTTTTCCGTCTAAGTCCGATCGTAACAAACGCTTGCTCGGATTTCACGCGCCGCCGTGCGCGATCGGCTGTTTCCGGATCACGCGTACGGCGGACAACTCGAACCCGAAGGGGTCGCAGCGATTAGCCGGTGGTTGAGGCCGAGAGGCCGACACCACCGGATGCGATGGCGATTCATTTCGTGGGCATCCCGGAGGGATGCAAGCGACGTGATTTAATTTCCGGCACCCCTGCCGGGGTGCGAATCGTTTTGTGGAATAACCTCCGGTGGTGGCGCTGCGCTGACCACCGGCTCATGGCCGGGAACCCTCCGGGTTCCTTGTGTTGCCGATAGTGAAGCCGACGGGCCGCCACGACCGACGGCACACGGAGTTTGCCTACTGCATTGGTCCACCCACAGCGTCGTCGTCACACACTAGCCCCGCTCTCGCCGGCGAGGGGACCGGCATAAAGGCTGAATGCAGAGTGCTGAATGCTGAACGAAGGCAAATGCACCTCGTTTATAACTCATCATTCTGAACTCATAACTCTTGCCGGCCCCTTCATCCCCCACATCTCCTCCGTATCCCCCTATCTCCCTTGCTGGAAAAAATCAC
>CAZWDN010000528.1:0-2992 GCA_964633125.1 uncultured Pirellula sp.
GCAGGAACTGACGGGTGGAGCGGCAAGTTAAAGAAGCGAAACCCTTCTCCCTCCGGGAGAAGGTGCCCGCAGGGCGGATGAGGGTGACGTTGTTTGTAGCTGGATGTTCCAACTTGATGCCGCGCGACCCTCACCCGGCCTTCGGCCACCCTCTCCCAGTGGGAGAGGCATTGAATCCACCAACCATTAACAAGGAGCTTCCATGCAATCGCTCGACCGTCTGCAGCAACGCTTGACCGAAACCATTGACGACCTCTACGCGGGGTTCGTCGATCCGCGCGAGCCGTATCATGACGACGATACCGCTTGGCTGGCGCTGGCCGCGCGCGGCGGGTCGGCGGTTGATCGGAGCGCCGGACCGAGCGTCCATCTGATGAGTGAACAGGAACTCGCGGCGGTGCGGGCCGAGTGTCGCGCGCTGGCGTTGCAGAATGAGTTTGCCGTCAACGGCCATGAGAATCGCGTGAGCTATATCGTCGGGCCGGGGCACGGTTATACGATCGCGGCGAAGCGGGATCACCAGGTGCCGCCGGAATGGGTCGCCGAGGTGCAAACGCTCGTCGACGATTTCGTGCGGATCAACCGTTGGGCCCGCCGTCAGCAGGAGGCGGCCTTGCGCTTGGACCGCGACGGCGAAGTGTTTCTGCGGTATTTCGCGGGGTCCGGCGGCATGACGCACGTGCGGTTCGTCGAGCCGGGCCAAGTGACGGCGCCGGCCGAGGCGGCCCGCGATCCGTCGCTTTCGTTCGGCATTGCGACCGACGCCGACGATGTGGAGACGGTGCACGCGTACTACGTCGACGGCGTGCCGCTCGACGCCGACGTGATTCAGCATCGCAAGGCGAACGTCGACGCCAACGTAAAGCGCGGGCTGCCGCTTTTCTACCCGGTGCGAAAGAACTTGCGCCGCGCGGAGAAGCTGCTGCGCAACATGAGCACCGTGGCGGAGATTCAATCGGCGATCGCGCTGATTCGCAAACATCACGGAGCGACGCGCACGGCCGTGCAGCAATTCGTCGCGGCGTCGGGCACGGCCGGCGGTGCGGCGCCCGGCGGGCGCATGGAGAGCGTTCGGCGTTACGCGCCGGGAACGATTCTCGACGCCTACGGCAACTTGGAATACGACTTCCCGGCGGCGGCGCTCGATGCTTCGAGCTACGTGGCGGTGCTGCAAGCGGAACTGCGCGCCATCGCCGCACGGCTGGTGATGCCGGAGTTTATGCTCTCGGCCGACGCGTCGAACGGCAACTACGCATCGTCGCTCGTGGCCGAGAGTCCGGCGCTGCGGACGTTCGAGCGGTTGCAAGCGCGGCAAACGGCCGACGACGAAGAGGTGCTCCGCCGTGTGATCGCGCACGCCGCCGCGGCCGGGCGGATCGATCGGCGCGCGCCGCAACTCGTGGACGTGCAGATCGAGGCGCCGTCGCTCATGGTGCGCGATGTGCGCGGCGAAGCGGAAGTGCGCGCCATCGAGTATGCGCACGGCGTGCTCTCGGCGCAGACCTGGTCGCTGCTCGCCGGCTACGATTACGAGCGCGAGCAACGGCACATCGCGAACCACGCGCGGCGCGCGCCGCCGGGCGCATAAAACACCGTGATGTACGGCCTCCCGAGAAAAATAGAGGCCGGCCAAAAGTTGCCTGGAGTTCTCGGCGCGAATCAGTACACTGCGAATCATGATCAACACCACGACCCGAACGAACGACGCCCCGACGAACCGAACGAAAACCGCACGTTTGCTCGCGCTGCTCGACGAGCTGCTCCGGCAAACGCTGCAACGCGGCTTCCACGGCAGCGTGCAATTGGAGATCGCCGTACAAGACGGCACGATCCAGCACATCCGCCGCCGCGTGGAACAGTTGGAGAAATAGCCGGCACGTGGCGAGTGATGAGTGACGGGTGGCGAGAATGCTCGACACACGTTCCCGCCACCCACCACTAGTCACTCGCCACTTTTGAATTGGGTATCCTCGAGAGCCGCTTGCGGTATCTCACAGAGCCCGTCGCCGATCCTCACTGGGGATCGGCGACGGGCTTTTTTTATTGCCTGAGGTTTTGCCGACACGTGAAGGAGAAGCCATGGACGAGACATTGTTGGAGTATGCCGACTGCCGGGGCCTGGCGCTCGGCGTCGAACGCGAAGCGGGCGTCATCCGCGGCGTGAAGATTCTCGGGCTCGAATCGCGCAACGGTCGGTTCTACCCGGCCGGCGTGCTCGAGCAGGCCCGGGCGTTGTACGAAGGGGCGAAGGTCAACGTCAACCATCCCAAGGGGAGCCCGCTCGGTCCGCGCGATTATCAAGATCGCATCGGCGTGATTCGCAACGTGCGCGCCATGGGCGAAGCGGGCCTGTTCGGCGACTTGCATTTCAACCCGCGGCACGGCTTGGCGGCGCAGCTCGAATGGGACGCCCGCAACGCGCCGGAGAACGTCGGCCTGTCGCATAACGTGCTGGCCCGCACCGCGCGGCGCGAGGAGAAGACGGTCGTCGAAGCGATCACGCGCGTGGTGAGCGTCGACCTCGTGGCCGATCCGGCCGCCACGCACGGGCTGTATGAAGCGGTGCAAACGCCCGTTGGAAACGCGAAAAATGCGGGAAATACCGCCCCGGCAGGCGAACAGCCGACGCTCGAACACGCGACGGCCGAAGACCTGCGGCGCTTGCGGCCGGACCTCGTGGCGGTGCTGGCCGCGACGAAGCCGCGCTCGCGCGATCAGCAACTCGTCGAACACGAGCACGAAGTGCGCCGCGCGCCGCCGGCGCTCGACACGCCGTCGTTCGTCCGCGCGATCACACGGTAGCCCCTCTCCCAATGGGAGAGGGGTTGCCGGTACGAACCAAGCACTACGAACCAAGAACCAAGCCTAAGAACTAAGGAACCAAAATCATGAGCGATGTGATGCGTTGGCGTTATGGAGAGACGAACCCGATCGTGCTGCCGGTCGACTCGGCCACGGTGATCGAAATCGGCGACTTGGTGTATCTCGACAC
>CAZWDN010000529.1:0-2986 GCA_964633125.1 uncultured Pirellula sp.
AAGCCGGCGACACGATCGTCGTGATGGGGAAGCCGCAAGACATCAAGCGGTTCTGTGAAGAGAACCAGCTCTAAGCCGACGGCCGGACGCTCATGACCGCTGCCGCGTCGCGCTCCACATTCGGGCGAACTCGCACGGCCCGCACACTTCGGGGCCCGGGCGGAACACGCGATTCTGCTCCGAGTGGCCGAGGAAACCGCAATGCGCGCGTTCGGCACGCGCCGTGCATTCGTGAACCGACGGACATCTTGTCCCAAGCAGGACGGGGCTCTGCGCACGCCCGCCTTGGCTTGCAGGCACCACGAGTCGACAACCAAGAGGAACTGATGATTCACGAAGTTTCCGGCGACATTCTCCTCACCAAAGCCCAGGCCGTCGCCCACGGCGTATCTCCCAATGATCACTTCGATCAGGGCTTGGCGCTGGCGCTGCGAGAAAAGTGGCCGACCATGTCGAAGGACTTCCGACACTACGCGAGCCGGTGTCATCCGAAGCCGGGTGAGATCTGGGCCTGGGGCGGATTCGGCGCGCGCGTGTTTAATCTTCTGACTCAAGAGGGGGAACACGACCACGGGGCCAAATCCGGCAAGGCCAAGATCGCCCACGTCAATCACTGCCTCAAACGCCTCCGGCACGAGCTCGAAAAGGAGGACATCACGAGCCTGGCTCTGCCGAGAATCGCGACCGGCACCGGCGGACTCGATTGGCCGGACGTCATGCCCCTGATTCGCAATCATTTGGGCGATCTCACGATTCCCGTGTACGTCTATACGAACTACCAAAAGGGAGTGGCGGCTGCCGAACCGGGCATCTGACCCGTGCGGCGGCCGTAGCGGCGCATCGGCATCTGGAAAGAGAACACCGTTCATGGACTCACCATCACAGGCCTCGCGCGCCGACTCGGCGGACACGGTCGTCTTCGGACCTCGTCCGCCGTTTACCGTGAACGGCTTTGGTCTCAGCGACCGCGGCAAGAAGCGTGATTCCAACGAAGATCACTTTGCGGTCGCCGAACTCGTCCGCACGCTCCGAGTACATCACACGAGTCTCCGGCAACTCGCAACGAGCCTCAGCGCGCATCGCGGCTACGTGATGCTGATCGCCGACGGCGTCGGAGGCGGCAACGCCGGCGAAATCGCCAGCGGACTCAGCGTGGCCACGATTGAAGATTTCATGCTGAATACCCTCAAACGCTTTTCCAATCTGCAAGCGGGCGAGGAGCAAGCCGCGCTGCGAGCCTTGCAAGAGGCGCTCTGCGAAGCGGATGCGCGCATCTTCGAGGAAACGGACGAACATCCCGAGTGGCGCGGCATGGGCACCACCCTGACGATGGCGTTCGCCGTCAATTGGCGACTGTTCGTGGCGCATGCCGGCGATAGTCGTTGCTATCTGTTCTCGGGCGGCCGGCTGCAACAGCTCACGCAAGACCATACAATGACCGCCGACATGGCTCGCCGCGGACTGCTGCCGCCGGAGAAAGTAGCCGGGCACCCGTGGCGACATGTGGTGACCAACGCGCTGGGGGGCTCGGAGCCGGGCGTTCAAGTGGAATTGCATAGTCTCGACCTGCATCCTGACGACGTGCTGCTACTCTGTTCCGACGGTCTCACCGAAATGTTGTCCGACGAGGAAATCACGGGTGTTCTGCAAGCGGAGCACGACCCGCAGGCGGGCTGCGAACGCCTGGTCGCCGAAGCGAACGGCCGAGGCGGCAAAGACAACATTACCGTGATCGTAGCGCGCGTGGGCCGAAGCTGTTCCTCCAACTCCCAGAACGCCGCGGCCGGCCATTGACCGGCGAAAACCATGACGTCGATCTTGCGATGGTTGCTGTCGGCCGTCCTCGTCTGTGCCGCAACCTGTCGGGCGGAACCGCCCGCCGCGCCGCCGTCGCCGAACGACAAGGCTCCCGCCGGCGGCTGGAAGCTCGACGACTTGGCGAAGTCGCTGCACAATCTGCACGGACGGTCGTACGAACGCGGCAAGCAACTGTTTGAGCGCAATCATTGCGTCGTCTGCCATCCGCCCAACGGCGTCGGCAAAGAGTTCGGGCCGGATCTGACGAAGCTCGATCCCCGTTTTCAACCGCTCGATATTCTTCGCGACATCCTCGAGCCGTCGCGCCGCATCGCCGACTCGCGCTACGAGCTCTGGATGTTTGAAACCGAATGGGGCCGTGAAGTCTCGGGGCTCATCGCTCAAGAAACGTTTCAGACCGTGAAGATCATGGAACAGCCCCCCGCCAAGGCGCCCCCCGTGGTCCTCAAGCGCGCGGAGATCACGCGGCGACAGATGTCGCTGATGTCGATCATGCCGCAACGCATGCTCGACGGCCTGACGCGCGACGAAATCGCCGACCTCGTGGCCTACGTCGCGGCCCGCGGCGACCCGCAGGCCCCGGAAGTACAGCCGATCTCGACCGAAGAATAACGCCGGTCGGGTAAGCCGCGCGGCCCAAAGCCGTCGCTTCTTTCTCGCTTCTCTGCGCCCCACCGCGCAAAATCTTGACCGCCTCGCCTTGAGGGCCGATATTGAGGCCCCGCAGCGCGTCTGTAGCCGGTCGCACATCGCTTACGCCCTCCCACTTGAGATTCTCATGCCATCGCTCGCCAGCCATATTCTCGGCCTGCCGTTGCCGCTTCATCGTCGATCATCCGACGTCGTCGCAAAGTTCGTCGTCGTCGCCGCCTGCTTGGCGCTGGGAACCGGCCCCGCCGTTGCCGACGCCGCCGACGCCCAACCGCGCAAGCCGAACATCGTGCTGATCCTCGCCGACGACATCGGCTACGGCGATCTCTCCTGCTACGGCGCGAAGCATGCCCGCACGCCCAATCTTGATCGGCTCGCCAAGGAAGGGCTCCGCTACACCGACGCCCATTCGCCGGCTTCGACCTGCACGCCGACGCGCCGAGCCATCCTCACCGGCACCTATTCCTGGCGGCAGCAGCCCGGTTCGAGCATCGCGCCGGGAAACATGCCGCTCTCA
>CAZWDN010000530.1:0-2946 GCA_964633125.1 uncultured Pirellula sp.
GCTGGAACTCTATCCGGCGAGCTGCGCCGTCGACACGCAAGCGGTGCGACTCGGCTTCACGGTGCCGAACCTCGCGACGGCGCTCGAGCGCGCCACGGCGGCCGGAGGCGCAATCGTCACGGCTCCGCGCACCGGCCCGCGCGGCCGCAAAGCCGTCGTGGCCGACCCCGACGGCCGACGCGTGGAATTGATGGAACTCGCCAAGGGGGATTAGTCGGGCGAACAAGCTGCGAACATGGCCGGCGGGCCGAAGAGGAAAAACGACCGACTTCAGCTTGATTCCGGCCGGCAAGCGCGGCACAATACTTTCATGGCTCGCTACTTCCTCGCGTATTATCGCTTTTGGTTTTACTTTACCCCGCCGGTTCGCGGCGTCGTGGGAGGTATGTAGCCGTCCGTCCGACTTCGATGTCGACACGATACACCAGCCCCGAGAACCCGCGAGTCGGCCAGACTCCTGAGTTCTCGGGGCTTTTTTCGTTGGCTATTTTCACTTTCCGCCCGCTCTAGCAACCAGCTACTAGCTACCAGCAACTCATCTCCGAAGGAATAACCCGTGATCATCGTCATGCTCCCGCAGGTCGCCGACGCCGACCTGCAAGAATCGGTCCGCTTGGTCGAATCGCTCGGCATGAAGCCGCACGTGCTGTACGGCGTCGAGCGCACCGTCATCGCCGCCGTCGGGCCCGAACGCGAAGGCCTGAAGGAAGCCCTCGAGGCGGGCCCCGGCGTCGCCGAGGTGCTGCCGATCCTCGCCCCGTATAAGATCGCCAGCCGTGAAGTGAAGAAAGAGACATCGGTCATCACGGCGGGCAGCCTCTCGGTCGGCGGCAAGCAGATCGGCGTCATCGCCGGACCTTGCTCGGTGGAAAACGAGGAGCAACTCCTCAAGGCGGCGCACGGCGTGAAAGCGGCCGGCGCGACTGCCCTGCGCGGCGGCGCCTACAAACCGCGTACCAGCCCCTACAGCTTCCAAGGCCTGAAAGAAGAAGGGCTGAAGCTGCTAGCGAAGGCTCGCGAAGCCACGGGCTTGGCGATCGTCACCGAAGTGCTCGCGACGGAAGATGTCGGGCTCGTGGCCGACTACGCCGACGTGCTGCAGATCGGCGCCCGCAACATGCAGAACTATCGGCTCCTCGAAGCGGTCGGCAAAACCAAACGCGCCGTACTGCTGAAGCGCGGCCCGAGCGCCACGATGGAAGAGTTCCTCCTGGCCGCGGAATACATTCTCGACGGCGGCAATTCGCAAGTGATGCTCTGCGAGCGCGGCATCCGCACGTTCGAAACGCACACGCGGTTCACGCTGCCGCTCGCCTCGGTGCCGTACTTGCAAACCAAGACGCATCTGCCGATCGTCGTCGACCCGAGCCACGGCACGGGCCACACCTACATGGTGCCGAGCATGACCTTGGCGTCGATCGCCGCCGGCTGCGACGGCCTGATCCTCGAAGTGCATCACGACCCGGCCCACGCGGCCAGCGACGGCTACCAAACGCTGAGCCTCACGCAATTCGCCGACGTGATGCAACGCGGCCGCAAAGTCGCGGAAGCGGTCGGCAAGACGCTGTAAGGCGTCGCCTGGTTGGCGGCGCGAGCGACGCGGCATACAATCCGACGCAGTTCCCGAGTGAATTGGTCCCTTGAGCCGCGTCGCTTGTCGACGCGTGAACCGCACCCCACCGACGATCAGCATCATGACGCAACTCGCCGTCGACAACGTCACGAAAGAATTTCCCACGCGGGATCGGCCGTTGTCGGTGCTGCGCGGCTGTTCGCTCGCGCTCGCCGCAGGGCAAAACGCTGCGATCCTCGGCCCAAGCGGCTCCGGCAAGAGCACGCTGCTCTACATCATCGGCACGCTCGACTCGCCGACCGGCGGCCGCGTGACGCTCGACGGCGTCGATCCGTTCGGCCTCGGCGAGCGGGAATTGGCCGCGTTCCGCAACCGCCGCCTGGGTTTCGTGTTTCAGGACCATCACTTGCTGCCGCAGTGCAGCGTGCTGGAAAACGTGCTGGTGCCGACCTTGGCGGATCCGCCGGCTTCGAAGACTTCCGGCGATGCCGACGCTGCGGCCGATCGGGCCCGCGACTTGCTCAAACGGGTCGGCCTCGGCGACCGAATGGACCACCGGCCGGCGGAAATCTCCGGCGGCGAACGGCAGCGCGTGGCGATCGCCCGAGCGCTGATCCATAAGCCTGCGTTGCTGCTGGCCGACGAACCGACCGGCAATCTCGACCGGACGACGGCCGCACAGATCGGCGACCTGCTGCTGGAACTCCAGCGCGACGAAGGGACGATGTTGCTCGTCGTCACGCACAGCCTGGAACTCGCGGCCCGCTTCGAGCGCCGCTACGAACTTGACGACGGCCGCCTCAAGACGACTTAAGAGCAAGACGCATGGAAAAGTCGTTCACCGCCGGCCGTCTGATCCGCGATTCGTTGCGGCACCATCGCCGTATCCATATCGCCGTCGCGCTGGGTACCGCCGCGGCCACCGCGGTGCTGACGGGAGCGTTGCTCGTCGGCGACTCGATGCGCGGCAGCCTCTTCGCGACGGCCATGAACCGGCTGGGCCCGGTGGACGAGGTGCTCGTCAGCGACAAACTCTTCCGCGCCGAGCTTGCCGATGAGATCAATAAGCGCGAGGGAAAACCAAGCGGCGAAAGTTCCTCCACGATCGAACCGGCGATTTTCCTGCAAGGCAACGTCACGAATCCCGCGAACAAATCCAGGGCGTCGCAAGTCACGTTGATCGGTCTGGCCTTAGACGACGCCGTCTTCTCTCAGGCCTCGGACCCGCAGTCGCGTGTCGAGCAGGCGAACAACGAGGTCGACCTTAACCAACCGTTGGCCGATGAACTCGGCGTGAAAGTCGGCGACGACATCATTGTCCGCCTGCCCCCGTCGCAGGAAGTGCCGGAAGAAAGCCCGCTCGGCCGCAAGAC
>CAZWDN010000531.1:0-1742 GCA_964633125.1 uncultured Pirellula sp.
CGGTCGAAGGGAAAGTCTGCTTCATGTTCGACGACATGATCAGCACGGCCGGCTCGATCTGCGGCGCCGCCGCCAAAGTCGCGGAAGCGGGCGCCAAGAAGATTTACGTCGGCGCGACGCACGGCATTCTTTGCGGCAACGCCCTGAAAAACCTCGAAGCGGCCCCGATCGAAAAGCTCGTGATTACGGACACCATTCCGCTCACGCCGGAGCGCAAGCTCCCGAAAATCACGGTGCTCAGCGTCGCCCCGCTATTGGGCGAAGCCATCAAGCGCATTCATCGCAACGAATCGGTGAGCCGGTTGTTTACTTAGTCGGCACGCGCTTGCTTACGACGTTCGTTCCGCGGATAATCTCGCAAGTCGTGAGCCAGCCATCCGCTTCTCGGTAGCCATGCTCTTCTCCGCGGCTGCGCAACGTGCGCCGCCGCCCCATGGTTACCGTTTTTTGAGGAGTGGAGTTATGCACTGCGCCGTTTCTCGCAATCCGTCCGTTCGGTTCGCCCTATTGTCGACGGCCGTCTGGTGGGTCGCCGCCTCCGTCGCCTCGGCGCACTTCGTGTGGATCGATTCGTCCACGGAAGGGGGCAAAACGCTGGTCAAAAGCGGTTTCGGCGAACTGGACGGCTGGGACCCGGACCTGATCGACAAGATTTCCGCAACCGTCTATTCCGTGAAGTCGAAGTCGGGCCTGACGAAGCTCGACATGAAACTCGACGACATGGAAAAGGAATACCGCGCAACGATCGACGGCGCGGCCCCGACGGCGATCGTCGGTTCGACAGACTATGGAGTCGTGCAGTTCGGCCCAAGCCCGCCCGGCTACCTCCGCTACACGTCGAAGCGACTGCTCGGCGATCCGAAACGTTGGAACGATTCGGCGACGAGTTCATTCCGCGTCGAACTCGTCGCGACGTTTGCCGGCGACCGCGTCGAACTCCAGGCCCTTTACCTCGGCAAGCCGGCCGCGGCGGCCAAGATCAAAGCTTCACTGCCGGAGGGAGACGAAGTGGAAATGATCACCGACTCCGAGGGACGCGCATCCTGGAAAATCGCCGGACCGGGCAACTACGGCTGCTACGTCGGCGTGAAAACCCCGGAAGAGGGGACGCACGCCGGCAAGAAGTACGCCGTCTTGATGGACTACGCGACACTGTCGTTTGCACTCCCCAAGTAGCACCTTCCCTAACAGGGAACGCCCTCCGTGGCGTTCCGTCCGTTGTATCTGGGGAACGCCACCCCAGGACGCTGGCAATATACGCGCCGATGCGGGGGCGACATCGGCGCAATCTGGGCGGTTTATGTCGGCAGTGAGGCTCGTGAGAAACGAGGCTTTCGGCCGGATTTCTTCCCGTTTTTTGCGCCGTTGGTCGACCCTAATTTTCCTGCTCCCTTGGGGTTGCATTCAAGCGCGTTTCGTGGAGAATGGACCGACTTGGCGGGTCGCGAATAGCGTTGCATGCACCTCGGCGAATCGCTCGATCTCGAGCGCGTGCCTGAGCTTAGGCGCGTTATCGCCCCGATTTTTCGGACCTACGCTCGTCGGCGTCCCCGGGACGGCGACGGCATCGGCGTTGCCCGAATGTGGTCCGAATACCGCGGTCCCGCCTGCTATCGAACAAGACTGCGTCGAACATACTGCGATCGATCAATAAACTGCTTGAGCTTGTAGGAAGTATCAGTCATGCCGGAAGTGTTTCACGTCAGCTTGCGTCAGGAAACGGGCAGCCGAAACATGCGTCG
>CAZWDN010000531.1:1842-2944 GCA_964633125.1 uncultured Pirellula sp.
CTCAAGGGTGAATCCGAAGGCGTGAAGGCCGGCGGCGTCATCGACCACGTGACGCACACCGTCGAAGTCGAATGCCCCGTGATCGCGATCCCCGCCAAGGTGATCTTGCGAGTCAACGGTCTGAAGCTCGACGGCCACTTGAACGCCGACAGCATCGAATTGCCCGAAGGCGTAACTCTGGTGACCGACGCGGAAACGGTGATCGCTACTTGTGCGAAGCCGGTGGAAGCCGTCGAAGGCGGAGCTGCCGAAGGCGCCGAGCCGGAAGTCATCGGACGCAAGGCGGGCGAAGGCGAGGAAGCGGAAGAGAAGTAGTCGTCTCGACGCCTGTAACGCTTACGATCTGCCGATGGGCGGCGGGAAGGCAATGCGGCGTCGAACGATCCGGCACTCTAGATTCTCATGAAGCTGATCGCCGGCTTGGGGAACCCGGGGCGCAAGTACGAAGGAACGCGGCACAACGTCGGTTTCGACGTAGTGTCGCTCTTGGCGAAACGCGGCGGAGCCGCGACTGCCAAGCGAGCGTTCCAAGGAGAAACATTCGACATCACGGTCGGCGGCGAGCGGACCATGCTGTTGATGCCGCACACGTTCATGAACCGCAGCGGTTCGAGCGTCGTCGAGGCACGCGACTTTTACAAACTGACCAACGCCGACGTTCTCGTGGTGTGCGACGACCTCAACCTTCCCTTGGGAAAGTTGCGGTTGCGAGCCAAGGGGTCGGCCGGCGGTCAGAAGGGTTTGGCCGATATTATTCGGTGCTTGGGGGGTGAGGAGATCGCTCGGTTGCGTGTCGGCATCGGTTCGCCGAACGACGTGCATTCCGAAATGGACGCGGCTGATTTCGTGCTCGGGAAGTTCTCCAAAGGGGAACAAACCGCGGTGGAAATCGCCTCGCAGTTCGCGGCCGACGCCGCGGAATGCTGGGTCCGCGAAGGAATCGCCGCCGCCATGAATCGATATAACGCGAAGACAGATTAGAGACTTCAGACTAGAGACCGGAGACGACGGACCGGAGTAAGAGTTGGAAACAGATCGCGACGACGTGGTGGAGGATTACGTTCTCCCGTCTCCAATCTGCAATCTCCAGTCGCCGATCCAG
>CAZWDN010000532.1:0-2929 GCA_964633125.1 uncultured Pirellula sp.
GCGCGAGATTGTCGATCTTGAAGTTCTCGGCGCTCGGGTCGCCGGGCACCATGAAGGGATGCACCGAGTTGCCTAGATACGAGCTACCGAACGAGAACGTGTCGATTCCTTGGCGGCCGTTGTCGGTGCCGCACACATAGTTGGGAATGCCGCGGCGGCGCGCGCGAATCGTTTGCGCAATCATCGACGGCACGGCCGGATAGTCGTTCACGAAGCCGGTCGGCTCTTTCGGGTCGCGGCCGGTCATGAAGCGCTTATGGCCGCCGCCGTGGTCGGCGAACTGATGGGCGACCGAGCGAATGATGTTGTACTTGTCGGCGAACTTGGCGTGCAGCGGCAGCAGCTCGCCGACATCCATGCCCGGTACTTTGGAAGCGATCGGCTGAAACTCGCCGCGGTATTCCAGCGGCGCATCCGGCTTCAGGTCGTACATCTCCATGTGCGGCGGACCGCCCGGGAGCCAGACGAAGATCACGGCGTTGTCATCTTTGCGACTCGCGGACGGCTTCGCACCGGTCGCGGCCGCTTCGGCCCGCATGCGGTACAGGTCGCCGAGGTCGAATCCGCCGACGCCCCAACTGCCGATCGCCATCGAGCCGAGCTTTAACGCCGTGCGCCGCGTGACGGGGCCTCGGCAGCTGCGTTCGCCGCGTTGCATTTTGCCGTATCCGTTGAAAACTTCGAAGCGTTGGATGTCGTTCTAGTGTACCAACTCCGGCCGGCCGTTTTTGGCCGGCCGTACACAGCCCTATTTAGCCCAATTCCGGCAGCGGCCGGTGGCCGCCGTCGACCAAATACTGCGGCCGGCCGGTCAGATCGTGCAACTTCACGTTTTCGGTTTCGATGCCCAAGTGCCGGTAGAGCGACGCGAGCACTTCGCCGAAGTGAATCGGACGATCGGTCGCGACGCCGCCGAGGCGATCGGTAGCGCCGATCACTTGTCCGCGTCGCCAGCCGCCGCCTGCCAAGAGCGCTCCGCCGACTTGCGGCCAGTGGTCGCGCCCGGCGTCTTTGTTGATCGTCGGCGTGCGACCGAACTCACCCCACGCCACGACGGCGACGTCTTTGTCCAGGCCGCGATCGTGCAGGTCTTCCACCAGCGCCGAAAGCCCTTGATCGAATTGCGGCAGGTGCGTGTTCTTCAGGCCGTTGAAGTTGTCGCTGTGGAAATCCCAGCGGCCGAAGTTGAGCGTCACCACGCGGCAGCCGGCTTCGACCAAGCGGCGGGCCATCAGGAAGTGTTCGAGATTGCGCGGGGCGCCGTCGCCGAAGTTCTTGGCGTCGCCCGTGCCGTAGCGTGCGCGCAGCTTCGGATCTTCCTTGCTCAGGTCCAACGCATCGACGATGCGGCTCGACGTCAACAATCCGAAGGCCTGTTGCTGGAACGAATCGAGCCCTGTCATCAGGCCGGTGCCGTCCATGTCGCGGCGGATGCGATCGAGCGAACCCAGCAGCGAGCGGCGGTCGTTGAGGCGATCGTGCGAGATGCCTTCGAGCACCATATCGGCTTTACCTTCGCCCGAGGGGCGAAACGCCGACAGGGCGGGGCCGAGGAAGCCCGGCAGCCCCGGCGAGCCGTAAGGGGGATGGCCGGCCTTGGGGGAGAGACCGACGAACGCGGGGACGGAAGGATCGGTCGTGCCGAGCAGCTTGGCCGTGACGGAGCCGAGCGCGGGCCAACCGCCGGGCGGCTGATTGTTCGCGCTCCGGCCGGTGTAGCAGATGAACGAATCGTGATTGCCGTTGGGGGAGCCGACGACGCTACGGAGCGGAATCAGCTTGTCCATGTTCCGCGCTAAGAGGGGCAGGTGTTCGCAGATGCGAATGCCGGGCACTGCGGTGTCGATCGGTTTGAACTCGCCGCGGATTTCCGCCGGGGCGTCCATCTTCAGGTCGTACATGTCTTGGTGCGACGGGGCGCCGCACATGTAGATCATGATGACCGCTTTGTGCGATTTACCGACCGTGCCCGCGGCCGCTTCCGCCGCTAAGAGGTTGGCCAGCGATAAACCGCCGACTCCGAGCGCGCCGATCTTCAAAAAATCGCGTCGTGCGATGCCGTCGCACAAGCGCTTCTTCTCGCCGTGAATGGTGAGCATCGGGAAATCAACCGTATGAGGAAGGCAGGAGAGCGAAGGCAGGGGGGCGATTCGTCGGAACGAACCGACAGGCAGGCGGGCGAACAGGTCGGGCGGGGTTGCCCGGCAGGGCAAATCGGGGGTGTGACGGACGGCAGCTATTTTAACCGGCGGCAATTGGTCGGACCAGCCGATTTCCCGGCCGGCGCGAGTCGTTCCGCAGGTCGCGAAGCGATCGCAACCTTCCTATAATCGGCACGCCTTGGCTCGATTCGTGAAGCCCGAAGTTCCGTGCCCGTCGCACTTTCGAGGATTTCGCCCGATGAACGTTCGCATAATCGCTTCGGCCGTGTCGTTAGTCGTATGCTCGGTGCTTTGCGCGAGCGCCGCCGAGCAAGCTCCGCTTCGTTCGCCGGTCGTGCATGACGACGGCCGCGTGACGGTGTCGCTCGTCGCGCCGAAGGCCTCGAACGTGACGATCGCGAGCGGCGAGTTGCAAACATTGCTCGGCCCCGACGCGCTGAAGCTCGCGAAGAACGACGACGGCGTTTGGACCGCGACGATCGGACCGCTGAAGCCCGGCATCTACGATTACGCGCTCAACGTCGACGGACTGCGGATCAGCGATCCGCTGAGCGTACACGTGATGGGCAACCGCACCGGATCGCGCGACTACTTGGAAGTGCCCGGCCCTCGGGACGCGCCGCGCGTCGACGAGTGGCGCGACGTGCCGCACGGCGCGGTCGCGCAACATAGGTATCTATCGAAGGCGACGGGGACGCGCCGCAGCGTGCATGTCTACACGCCGCCCGGTTACCACACTTCGACCGCCAAGTATCCGGTCGTCTATT
>CAZWDN010000533.1:0-2903 GCA_964633125.1 uncultured Pirellula sp.
CGTCGGGCCGACTACCGCACCGACCCTGCCGTCGTCGGCGCCGAATCCGCCCGCCGCCGCCGGGCCGCCTGCTGCCGCAGCGCTGCCGCCGGGGCGCGTGAAAGTCACCTGCCCGGGCTGCGGCAAGGGCTACGTCATCAACATCGAACACCGCGGCCGCACCGCCAAATGCCAAAGTTGCCAAGCCTCGTTCACGCTCTAGGCCGTGTCGCTGCGGCGAGCGGGCTGTGGAACTTCGCGGCGCACGACGCGTGCGAGCCGACGGCGGAAGAGCGCCGCGCCGTCGCGGCGGAGCGCGCCAAGCACCATCGGCTCATGCTCCGGATCGCCGGCGTGGTGATCGCGGGCACGTTCCTGCTGGAGGTGTTGCCCGACCAACGCGTGGCCCTGCGCGGCTTCGCCGCCTATCCGCTCCCCGAACTCTGCGGCAGCCGCTTGGCCTTCGGCGTCGAATGCCCCGGCTGCGGGCTCACACGCAGCTTCATTTGGGCCGGCCGGGGCGAGTGGGTTCGGTCGTTGGAGGTGAACCGCGTCGGGTTCTTCATGATGCTCGCGGTCGTCGGTCAGATTCCGTATCGCATCTTGATGCTGCGCCACTTCGAGCGCGGTGTAATGCCCGAACTCGCCTGGCCGCGCCGCTTCGGCTGGGCCCTGATTGCGATGCTGTTCGGCAATTGGGCCCTGAGAATCTGCGGCATCTAACGGCTACGGCATCAGCCCGAGGCCGAACAGTCGATCGAGCAGCCAGCCGAGCCCGCAGAGCGCGATGAGCCCCGAAGCGACGCGCTGCGCCGTGAGGCCGTGCCGCCATTTTCGCATGGCGATGACCGGCAAGTAGAGCGCTCCGACGATCGCCAATTGCCCCGCTTCCACGCCGACGTTGAACGACAACAGCGCCCGCACCACGCCGGTCGACGGCAGCCCGATCTCGCGCAGTTGTCCTGCAAAGCCGAAGCCGTGGATGAGCCCGAAAGCGAACGTGAGAATCCACCGCCGGCTGCCGGCGGCGTCGCCGGGACGAATCTGGAAGTTTTCCATGGCCGTGTAGACGATCGTCGCGGCGATGGCGATCTCGACCCAATCACGGTTGATTTGCACCACTTCGAGCGTGGCGAGAATCAGCGTGATGGTGTGGGCCACGGTGAACGACGTGACGATTTTGACGAGGTCGCGAAACCGGCTGACCACGATCAGCGCGAGCAGAAACAGAATGTGGTCGTAGCCGTCTAAAATGTGATCGACGCCGAGCCGGAAGAATTGCCGCGTCGTCCGCCAGGAGGAACTTTCGGCCGTCCGGCGACGGGCGCCGGCTTCCGCGCCTTCGGCGGGCGATGCCGTGCCAAGGGGCGTTCCGGAAGCGGTCGCCGTCGGCGTCGCCGCCGCCGGCTCCGGTCGCATCTTCGTGTCGTAAAAATAATCCGGCTCGAATTCGCGGAAGATCACTTCCTCGTCATGGCCCGGCTGCGAGATCGCGCCGATCACGGTGTGCTGCGCGCCGAGAAGTTCGAAGAAGCGGAACTCCAGCCATACGTCTTCGGGCACCGTCCGTAGCGGCTTGCGAAACGTGAACGGAATCAGCGACTTCGCCGCATGGTAATCCTGCTCGGCGATCGCATCGCCTACGTCGGGCGGCCAACCGACCGGCGCGGCCGTGCCCCAATCGGCGACGGCGCCGTTGAGCTCGATCGGCACGTACTCGCGAAGAAACGCCGTGATCTCCGGCGCTTTTGCCGCGAGTTCGGCCCGCGTCAACCGATGATCGCCGTCGGCGTCGAGCATCGGCACGATCTTCACCAACGTCACGACGTCGAATACGAACTCCGCCTCGAGCGACTCGGGCATGAGGCGGATGCGCAAGTAGCTGGTATCTGGATTGTGAGCCTGCGCGACGCTCGCCGCCGACCAAACCGCCGCCAGAACGACGAGGCCGGCCGCATTGCGCCGTTGCCTTTGAAACGCCGCCGTCATCACTCGCCGCCCGTCGTCGTGGTCGGCTGGTACTTAATCCACATCGGCGAGACCCAGACGAGCTCGCCGTCGGATTGTTCGCCGCGCACGTAGTAGTAGCTCGTCTTGCCGGACGTCGGCTGCGGATCGGTCCACTTCAGCTCGATTTCGTTCTTCGTTTCGCACGGCAGCGGAATCTCCACGTCGTCTTTCACGAGCGTGATCTTGGCAAACGGCGCGGTGCCGACGAGCTTTAGTTCCAACGTCGGCGCGGCGGCCGTCGTGAACTCGTCGCCGAGCATATACGTCTTGCCGTCGGCCCGGCAGCGGTACTCGGCGACGATGTTGTCGGTCGAGCCGTAGATGTGCCGCTCCTTGATCGCCTTGATGAGCGACTCGCGCGAATTGCTTTCCGCATAGACATGGGCATAGCTGATATGCGTCGAGAGGTGATCGCTCGAGCATTGGAAGGCGAGCCGATATCCCTTTTGCAGCGCCAGGTTCACGAAGCCCTTCGGCTCCCAACCGCCGATCGAGTAGTCGGCCGTCGGACAGCGCGGCGCGCCGGGGCGCTCGTAGTTTTGCCGATCGCCTTGGTAGATCTCCACCATCGGTTCGACTTCCGGATCG
The DNA here is from genome assembly GCA_964633125.1 of uncultured Pirellula sp. Lineage (GTDB taxonomy): Bacteria > Planctomycetota > Planctomycetia > Pirellulales > PNKZ01 > PNKZ01. The sequence goes on from CAZWDN010000533.1 coordinate 2,578, forward strand.
TTGTCGCGCCAGTCGGTCCCCATGCTCGTCGCGCTGGTATGCGACGCGCACACGCCGCCGAACTGCTTCAGGTATTTGTAAAGCATCTGCGTGTCGGGCGCGTTGCCCTGGAAGTCGCGATCGGTGATCGGCAGACGCGGCAGCGTGCGAATGCCGCGCTCGGCGAACATCACGTTGCGATGCCCTTCCGGATAACGGACGCTCCGCTCGTAGGTAAACGGCGGCTCGAAACGGCCGGCGATGCGGAAGGCGTCGGTCGTCTTTTGCGTGAGCCACCAGGTGTATTCGCGGCCGGCGCCGTTGTCGTGGTCGGCGTTGCCGAGCCA
>CAZWDN010000534.1:0-2890 GCA_964633125.1 uncultured Pirellula sp.
GGGCTTTCGCAAGGCGATCGCGTGCGGCTCGTGCAGCGCGTGGCGCGGGCCGTGCAAACCGCACAAGAACGCGGCGGCGATTTACAACTTCGCTTGAGCCCGCCCGAACTCGGCTCGCTCCGTCTGCAAGTAAAAATGACCGACGGCGCCCTCACGGCGCGACTCGAAGCGGAGACGCCGCAGGCGCAACAGGTTCTTACCGACGGCCTGCCGCAACTCCGCGAACGTTTGGCCGAGCAGAACATTCGCGTCGAACGCTTCGACGTCGACTTAATGCAGTCGGGCGGCGGCGGGCCCTCCCACTTACCCGATCGCCGTCAGGACGCCTCGCAAGACGGTTCGTCGTCGCGGGGCGGAGCGACCGCGCGTCGCGAAGCCCGTAGCGAGGCAAGCGAGGGCGGTCCGTCGCCGATAAGCTTCGTCGCGGCAGGCCGCCTCGACATCGTCGCCTGATTGATATCGCAGCATCACTTACCCCGTCCGCTTGCAACCCACAACGATCGCCCAACGAGAATCATTATGGCTACCGACACATCATCCGTAGGCGGCTCATCGACGTCCTCGCCGATCGTCGACAAATCGAAGCTCAAGCCGGTGAGTGACGCTTTCACCGATCTTAAAATCGAAGACTTTATCAAGCTGATGGTCACCGAACTGCAGAACCAAGATCCGTTGAACCCGACCGACAACAATCAGATTCTGCAGCAAATGAGTCAGATGCAGAGCATCAGTTCGACGCAAAAGCTTAATACGACCTTGGATTCCGTGCTCTTAGGCCAGAACCTTTCCAACGCCGGTTCGTTGATCGGGAAGACCGTCGTCGGTCTGACCGACAAGGGAGACGACGTCACGGGTAAGGTCGACTCGGTGACGGTGCTGAGCGGCGTGCCGCGGTTGGTGGTCGGCGACGATTCAATCGCCTTGAGCAACGTGCGTTTGATTCTGCCGACCGAGGCGACCGACACGGCCGGCGACGGCACGACGACGGATTCCGAAACGACCGATCCGACCGGCGACACGGCCGGAGCCTGATCCACTTCTTCGACCACGGAATGCCGATCTTGATCGGCGCGAGTTCACAATAAGCCAAAGGGGCCAGTCATGGGTTTGTCTTCCGTTTTCAATACGGCCGTCACCGGTTTGCAGGCCAGCGAAACGACGATCGACGTCGCGGGTAACAACGTCGCCAACTCCAACACGATCGGCTTTAAGAAGTCGGAAGCGTTGTTTACGACGCAATTCTTGCAGACGCTCAGTTTGGGATCCGGCCCGACGGCCGGCGGCACGGGCGGCACGAACCCTCGGCAGGTCGGTCTCGGCGTGCAAGTCGGCGCCATTCGCACCGAATTCTCGCAAGGCACGATCGCGATCAGCTCCAATCCCTCCGACCTAGCGCTGCAAGGCGACGGCTTCTTCGTCGTGCGGGCCGCGTCGGGCGAACAGCTTTACACGCGCAACGGCAAGTTCGAGCTCAACTCATCCAGCGAACTCGTGACGTCGAACGGCGAGCGTCTCCTCGGTTTCGGCATCGACGACAACTTTCAAATCCAATCGACGGTGTTGCAACCGTTGTCGATTCCGCTCGGTTCGGCCGCCGTCGCCAAGGCGACGGAAAACGTGTTTCTGGAAGGAACGCTCTCGCCGACGGGAGACATCGCCGATACCGCCGAAATCATTCAATCGCGCGTCTTCAGCGACGGTTCCAAAGGCGTGCCGACCGATCTTCCGGCGAATTCGCTGAGCACGGTCAACGCCCCCGCGACGGCGTCGATCGTCACCGCGACGGCCACGACCGTGGGCGGCGCCGTGCCGACCGGCACCTATCGCTATAAGATCGTTTACGTTAGTCCCGACGGCTACGAGAGTCCGGCTTCTTCGGAAATCGGCCCGATCACCGTAACCAATCCGGCGACCGACACCGTGCAGTTCTCCGGCCTGGCCACGCCGCCGACGGATTTCTCGGCGACGCGCATCTATCGCGCCTCGGGCACCGGGCCGACGTTCGACTACAAGTACATCGCGGACGTAGCAAGCGGCACGACGACCTACGACGACGTCTCCATCGATCCGCCCGCCGCGCCTCCTTCCGGTACGCCCGCTTCGCTCGCCGAAAGCACGTTGGCGATCGGCAGCTACAGCTACTACGTGACGTGGTACAACTCAATCTCCGGTTTGGAAAGCCGGCCGACTTCGATCGTCGGTCCGCAAGCCGTGTCGGTGGCCGGACAGCGCGTCACGCTGAAAAACATTCCGCAGCCGCCGGGCGGGGCTCCGCCGGAATACGATTCGGTTCGGATCTATCGCAGTCTCTCCGACACCGCGAGCCAACCGACGGAACAATTCCGTCTCGCGACGCTATCGGCGGGTGCGGGTAGCGACACGTATATCGATGGTGCGAGCGATTCGTCCATCAATATTTCAACGAACAAAATCAACCTCGACGGACCGCCGATCAGCCTCGGCATGACGCTCGACAACTTGGTGTATCGCGACGGCTCGAACTATGTTCATGCCTTTCAGACGGGCGCCACGTTCGAGCCCGGCACGTTTACGTTTACGGGCCGCAAAGGTGATCGCGCCCTGACCAGCCAGTCGCTCGACATCACCGCCGCGACCACGGTGCAGAACATGATCGACTTTATGGAAGAGTCGATGGGCGTTCAGGCGATCGACGGCAACGAGGGGGGAAGCATCACGGCAACCAGCCAGATTCAGTTCGTCGGCAACAAGGGGGTCGACAACAAGCTGGAAATTCGTCTTTCCGGCATGCAGTTCACGCCGACCGGCAGCACCAGCACGTCGCAGATTAACATGCAGTACACGTCGACGCAGCAAGCCAAGGGGCAAAGCGCCGTGGCCGACTTCGTGGTGTACGACTCGTTGGGCATTC
>CAZWDN010000535.1:0-2889 GCA_964633125.1 uncultured Pirellula sp.
GACGCCAAAGAAGCTTGCCGTCGGCGCCGTCGAAGGCGAACGCCGTGCCGCCGATGATCGTGGTGAGCACCGAGCAGCGCAGCGCTTCGACGGCCGAACCTTGCGTCGCCGTGAGCGGCGCGAACTGCAATGTGGGGCCGGCCGGTTCTCCGGTTTCCGCCTTAGTCGCCGCGGCGACGAAGCGAGCTCCTTGCGCCGCCGATTGCGCGACTTCCAACAGCGCGGCGCGAAGCGCAGGCGCGGCGGCAGCCGCGCCGTCGCCGGGGACGAACGTCGCATGGGCCTTAAAAGCGGCGGCGATGTCCCGTTTTGCGACCGCGGCCTTCATCGCCGCGATGGTTTCCATCGTTCGCAGGTCGCGGTCGAGCCGCCGCTGGGTTTGCGAAATCAGCGTTTCCGTTTCGGCGTTGCGGGCTCGCAAGACGTCGGACGGCGGTAAGTATTTTTCGACCAAGCCCTGTGCTTCGCGGGTTTCGGCGAGCAACGCCGCATCGTTCTTGGCGAGCGCTTGTCGCGCCAGGTGTTGAGCGATGTCGGGAAGCAGCACGCCTAGGTCGGGCCGAACGGTGCCGAAATCTTCATGCGGCGCGATTTCCGCCAGTACTTCAGTCGCCGTTCGGCGGGCGCGCGACCAGTCGTTCGTGGTTTCCACGGTCAGGCGAATGCGCGAGAGTCCGCGATGCACGACGGCGCGCCCCGACGCGGGATGACTCGGAAAGTCGAGGAGAAACTTGTCGTATTGTTCGACGGCGCGCGCGTAAGCCCCTTCCCCATAGGCGGCTTCGGCGGCCGCGAAAGCGTCGTCGCCCGACTGCCGTGTGATGCGCCAGAGCAAGAACGCGCCGCCGAGCACCAGCACCAGCAGCAGGCCGCCGCCGACAAGCATGAGCGGGCTATCCCATTGATTGCCGCTGCGAGGTTTGCGACGCGCTTGCGGGAGCGAGAACGGAGCGGCGAGGTCGACGCCGTCGCCGGAGAACAGTTCGGAAATCAGATCGGAATAGCCGCCGACCCCGGACGGCGCGGTCGTCTTCGCCGAGCCGTCGGGGGCAAGCAGCGGATCGGCGGGGGACGTCGCAGACGGGCGCGGAGGAACTCCGCCGGCGAACGTCGGCGAGCCGCGCGGCGGGAGCGTGAGATGTTTCTGGTCGAGATCTTCGTCGGGCGCCAGGTCTTTCGTATCTTCTTCACGATCGTCGTCGTCGGCGATCGTCAGCTCCATGTCGCCCGACGGCGGGAATATCTGATCGAGCAGCTTCTCCACCGAGACGCCGGCGGGCGCTTGCCGGAGTTTCTCGGCCTGTTCGGCGGTGAGCCGTCCGCGATTGACGAGCCACTTCAGCATCACGCGCACGCCGAACTCCGACGGCGCCGCGCCGTGAAGCTGCTGCAGTCGGGCGACATCGGCCTCCGGCAACACTCCGCGGCGCTGGAGCGCCGCAATGAGTTTGGGTACGGTAAGCATCGTGCTATGTTTCCTCTTCCGTCACGAGGCTGATTTCTTCCATACCCGCCGCTCCGCCTGCGTCGAGCGCCAAGACCACGGCTTCATGATGCGCATCGGGCGCCGCGGAAACGACCAGCTTCCGAACGCTCCGCCCTTGTTCGCCGCGTCCGGCCGCCCGGAGTCTGCGGAGCTTGGCGATGAGGTCTTGTCGGCTCACCGCGAGAGCGTCGTCGACCCAGAGACTATCGTCGGCTTCCACACGCACGGTGACGACGTCGTCGTCGACCTCCACGGCTTGCGCGGCGGCCGAATCGACCGGCGGCGGCGCCGGAACCGGCAGCGCCTTCTGCAGCGACATGGCCATGGTGACCATAAAGAAGATGAGTAGCTGAAACACGATGTCGATCATCGGCGTCATATCGACTTCGTCGTCGGTCGCGGCCGGAACGCGGCGGACTTGAAACGACGGCGGCTCGTCGACGAACAACGGATCGGCTTCGCGTTCTTCCGGTTCCGATTCACGCGGGATCTCGACGATGGTCGCGCAACCGCCGCATTTTGCACGTTTGCCCGCGGCCGAAAGTTCGGCTTTGAGCTTACGTCCGCAAGTGGGGCAATGAAAGCGAATCGACATCGACAAGCAAACCGTAATGTTCTTGAGCGAGACGGAGCGGAAACGCGGCGGGGCGCAATTCTATTGTGGTTCCATGACCGCGAGATTGATTTTCATTCCCTCGACGTCGGCGGCCTGCATCACGCGCGCCACTTCGCGATGCCGCACGCGACGTTCGGCCTTGAGCAGCACTTCCGTTTTGCCCGCGACGCGGGCCGCTTCGACCGCGGAGCGAATCGCCGCGGTCTGCGCGTCGGCGGCGCCTTCCAACGGCGGACCGGCTTTGTTCGGCGCGAGATACACGAGCGCCGAGCGGCCGGCGGGTGCTTCGGCCACGCAGATGGTAAACGCTTCGTGGCGACTAACGCCGACGCCGTACTGCGCCGGGGGGAGATCGAGCGCGGCCTGCACGTCGGGCACGGAAGCCACGAGAAAGAAGATCAGCAGCAAAAACGTGACGTCGATCATCGGCGTAATGTCCAGATTCTGATCGTTCGGCAGCGGCGTGCGCGGCAACACCGGACCTTCGGCGTTGCCGCGATCTTGCAGAATGGGTGAGGCACCGGCCACGTGACGACCTCTCTTCTTTAGCGGCGCGCCGAACCGCCGGAGCGGCCGGCCAGAGAATCGAGAATCCGCGAGAGGCCGACGTTGACCGTGTCTTCCAGCTTGCGAATGCGGATGTTGATGCTCGCCACGGTCAGAGACATAGGAATGGCGATCGCGAGGCCGATCGCCGTCGTGATGAGGGCCAAGCTGATGTCTTCGGCCAGTCCCGAGGCTTCCACCTTGTCGCCGCTGCCCAGTTTGCCGAACGCCGACATCATGC
>CAZWDN010000536.1:0-2871 GCA_964633125.1 uncultured Pirellula sp.
CGATCGAGATCGGCCGCCGCCAGTCGCGCCAGCTCGTCGTCGATCCAAGCTAGCCGCTCGCCGGACATAGGCCGCCTATTGCTTCGTTCTACTTCGACTTCGCCTTTTTGGCGGGCGACTTTTTTGCGGCGGGCTTCGCAACCGCGGGAGGCGCCGGCGCTTTCGCCAGTTTCAAGATCGCCTCGTATTCGCTCTTCCGCACCGGCTGCACGGAGAGCCGGCTGCCGCGCTTGAGCAGTTCCATATCCTTCAGCGCCGCCACGCCGCGCAACTCCTCCAACGGCAGCTCGCGCGGAAAGATCTCACCGAGCCGCACGTCGACCATGTACCAAATCGGGCTCAGCGCCGTATGTTTCGGATCGTAGTGATCCGATTTCGGGTCCTGCGCAGTGTGGTCGGGATAGCCCGCCTTGGCGATCACCGCCGTACCGACGACGGCCGGCGGCTCCGCGCTCGAGTGGTAATAGAGAACCGCGTCTCCCGGCTGCATCTCGTCGCGCAGGAAATTGCGGGCCTGATAGTTGCGCACGCCGTCCCAGAACGTCGTCTGCTTCGGCGCGGCCGCCAAGTCCTGAATCGAGAAACAATCCGGCTCGCTCTTGAGCAACCAATATTTCGACATGCGTAGCTAGCCCCAGGGCGAGCGTCGAGCCGTAAGGCCGACGTGTCTTACTTCGCCTTCAAGTGAAAGTCGCCGCCCAGATCGCGCCACACGGCGTGAATATGGTTGGCGACGTTCCCGGCGGCGTCCGGTTGCACGTTGCAAAACTCGACCAAGAACGTCGTCCCTTGCACGCGGTAGTAGTGCCCGACGCCCGGCTTGTCGGCGCCAGCCCAGGCGAAATACACCTTCTCGATGCCGGCGTCTTCAATGGCCTTCGTGTGCAACGCCGCGACGTCGGCAGGCAGGTTGTTGAGGTACGAGGCGAGCAGGGCCCGCAGCGTCGCCACTTGTTCGGGCTTCAAGTCTTTGGCGGCGATTCCTTCCGGCGCGCTTTGCGGCGGCTGCGGTTCGCCGGCGCCGCGCACGTCTTTCGGCGCTTCGGCGGCGATGACGGCCGTCTTCCGTTGGTCGGCGTCCAGGCTTGCCAACAGGTCGAACGCCAATTGTTCTTCGCCGTGCAGAATTCGCGTTCCCTTTTCCGGACCGCCGGCGACGTGCTCATGCACCGTCGCCGGGTTGGCGCCGAACATGTGCGGCGTGAACGACGCCATCTCGCCGTCGGCCACGACGAAGTTGAGCGACATATGGTGCCCTTCGACGCTCAGGCCCCACGTTCCTTCATTGGCCGGCTTGCCGAACACGGTCCAATAGTAACGCTCCGGGTCGCGGATCGGTCCGTTGGTGCGCGTTTTCTCCAACTCGCGCAAGATCGCTTCCAAACTCATGATCGTCGAGGCCTTTTTGTAGCCGGCTTCGCTCAAGCACGACTTCAATAACCGCAGCGCCGCTTGGCGCTGCTCGTCGTTCATGTGCTTGATCTGCAAACCCTTCCGCTCGGCCAACGGAATGAAGTGCCACTTCACGCGCCCGGCGTCGTCGTACGGCAGCACGGCCGTCGCGCGTTGCTTGTCGTCAAGCGTCGCCAAAAATGCATTGGCGGCGACGGTCATGTCGGTGCCGGAACCACGCCACAGCACCAAGGCCGCGGCGGCCGACGACACCAAGAGCGCTAAGGAAAAACCGACGACGAGTAAGCGACGCAACATAAAAAATGCCTCACGGGCTGCAATGATCGGGGGGCGAGTCTATCGGGCAGGCCCCTATTAAAGTCTCGCGACGGCCCAAATGCCAGGGGCCGCCGCCGCGCGACGCCCCCCTCCGCCCTCGAACCTCGTTTGATATAAATAGGTTCTGCGAACCGTGCGAGCAGGGCGGGCTCCGATTTCGCATCTCCGTCGCGTTTCCGGAAGAATTTTTTGGAAGGATGTTTAGGTGGGCATGAATCCTCCGATTCGTCGGGCTTTGATCAGCGTCAGTGATAAATCGGGCCTCGACGACTTTGCCCGCGGCCTCGCGGCGCGCGGCATCGAACTCTTCAGCACCGGCGGCACGCGCAAATTCATCGAAGGGCTCGGCCTCGCAGTTCGCGACGTCGCCGAGTACACCGGCTTTCCCGAAATGATGGACGGCCGCGTCAAGACGCTCCATCCGAAGATTCACGGCGGCATCCTGTGCCGACACGACAACCCGCACGACATGAAGTCGCTGGCCGATCACGGCATCCTGACGTTCGAACTCGTGGTCGTGAATCTATATCCCTTCGCCGCCACGGTCGCGAAGCCGGGCGTAACCGACGAAGAGGCGATTGAAAACATCGACATCGGCGGACCGTCGCTCGTGCGCGGCTCGGCGAAAAACCACGCCTTCACGACGATCGTCACCGCGCCGGACCAATACGCCGAAGTGCTCCAGCAAATCAATGCGACCGGCGCCACGACCTACGAACTACGCCGCAAGTGCGCCGGCCGGGCTTACGCTTTCACCGGGGCCTACGACCAAGCGATCGCCGCGTACTTCGCGAAGACCTCCGGCGACGCGGCATCCGCCGAAACGTTCCCCGAGTCGATCAGCATTCCGCTGCGGCGCGTCGACACGCTCCGCTACGGTGAGAACCCGCATCAGCCTGCGGCGCTCTATGCCGAACTCTCGCCGCCGTCAGGGACGCTCGTCACCGCCAAACAGCTCAACGGCAAGGAGCTTTCCTACAACAATCTGCTCGACCTCGATAGCGCCATGGCGATCGTCCGCGGCTTCCCGCAGGCCGGCGCCGCGGTCATCAAGCACAACAACCCGTGCGGCGCGGCGTCGGGCACGTCGCTCGCCGATGCGTGTCGTCGGGCCTTGGCCGGCGACCCGCTTAGTGCGTT
>CAZWDN010000537.1:0-2830 GCA_964633125.1 uncultured Pirellula sp.
TCCGCCGTGTTGTACCAATGCACGGCGGCGCGGAGTCGTCCGTCGTCGCCGTGAACGTGGATGCCCCGTTCGGCCAGATGCCGCTTCGCCTCAGCGGCCGTCGGGCAGGCGAACGCCACGATGCCGGCGCGATCGCTTGCCGCCGGCGGCGTGAGCACCGTGAGGCCCAGCTTCGCCAGTCCGTCGCGAAGCGTCGCCACGAGCGGTTCGAGCGCCGTGCGTCGGGCCGCCACGCGCTCGGGCGTGTGATACTCGAGTGCCGCCGCCAGCGCGTAGACGCTGTCGAAGTTGGGCATGCCGCTTTGATAGCGCCCGGCGTCGTTGCGGGGATGGAACCGTTCCAGGCGATCGTCGGCGTAGCAGCTTTCGGCGGAAAACCAACCGGCGGGCCCGCGCACGTCTTGCTTCAGCGCGCGGTCGCCGACCGCGAGAATGGCGGCGCCGTGGATGGAGTTGAGCCACTTGAAGGTGCTGGCCACGCAGAAGTCGGCCCGATCGCCGCGGACCGGCACGCGTCCGGCCGCCTGTGTGGCGTCGACGCAGAGCAGCGTGTCGGTGTCCTTGAGTCGCTGCCAGAGGGCGTCGACGTCGAGATGCTGCCCGGTGGCGTAGCTCACTTGGCTCACAGTCACGAGCCGAGTTCGTGGCGTTACGGCGGCGAGCAGGTCGTCGACCTCCACGCGTCCGTCGCGCGGCTTCACCACGCGGGTCTTGACCCCCTGTTCCGTCAATACGACCCAGGGACACATGTTCGACGGGAATTCGACGGACGTGAAGACCACCTCGTCGTCCGGTCGCCAGCGAATGCCCTGGGCGACGGTGTTGAGCGCCTCGGTGGTGCTGCTCACCAGCGCCGTATGCGCGGCGTCGACGGAGAACAGCCGTCCGGCAAGTTCGCGACAGCGCTGATGCTCGGCCCACATCGGCACGCGTCCCGGCTCGCCGGTCGATTTATCCTCGAGGTAGCGCCCCGCCGCGGCAACCGCAGCGGCCAGCGGCAACCCTTCGGCGGCCGAATTCAGGTAGCACTTGCCGGCCCAACGCGAACCATGGAACAGCAACGTCTCGGCCGTAGCGGCTTCAGCAGGCATCGGCATACGGGGCAACTCCTTACGAACGGGAAAGCCGGTAGTTTACGAGCGACCGTCCGCGCGTGCAAAGAGTATCAAATCGCAACGCGATCGTATCCGGAGTTCGGCCGCGGCCGATGTGCGCCCGGCCGAACTCCGGGTACGATGGCCATGAATGCGGCACGCGTTGAAATCGTCTCCAAGACTTTCCTGATAAGGAACCGCGTCGATGTTCAAAAAGCTCTTGATGGTTTTCGGCGCCGCGATGTTGTTGTTGGTCGCCGCCGTCGCCGCGTTGTTGATTTGGGCCCAGCGCGCCGGCTCCGAGCAGCAGGAAAAGTTCTTCACGGCCGTCACTTCGGGCGATCCGCAGAAGGTGCTTGCGCTTTGCGATCCGGCGCTGGCGGAGCAAGTCGATGCGCCGGTGCTGGGCGCCTGGATGCAGGAAGTGCAGAAGCAATTGGGCGCGTATCGCGCCCTGAGCGCGACCGAATTCGACACGAGCATGAACGCCACGGACCGTGGGACCGTCGTCACGAGCAAGGGGGTCGTGCATTTCGAGAAGGGGGACGCCAAATCGGACCTGACGTTTACCGACGGCAAGCTGACGGCGTTTGAAATCAATTCCGACAAGATCGCCGGCGACTGGTTTCAAGGGTTCAGCGACACGAAGCTGTTCCGCGATCGCGGCGAAGGATTTGTCCAAAAGTTTTTCGCCAAGGACGTCGCCGGCACGGCCTCGATGATGCACGAAGCGCTGCGCAAAGAAGCTCCCGACGACAAGATCAAGTCGATGATGGACGCGGTCGTCGGCGCCGCAGGTCCGGTGAAATCGATTAAGTTTCTCAAAGAGAAGTTCACGACCGACGACGGCCAGCAACTGCAGATCGACTACGAAGTGGAAGCCGAGAAAGCGAAGGTCGTGTTCAACGTGAAGTATCGCTTTATCGGTCTGAAGGGGCACCTCGCAGGCTTCAATTTCCAAGAGGAGTGAGCGCCACAACGCAATCGGCGAGGAACGTTACCAAGGTCGCGTCGTCAACGAGCGGCGTTTTCGTCCTGGGATCGTACCTCGCTCTCGCCGGAGGGTTCCTCATGCGCGGCGTACAATTCGCAAAGGGTTCGGAACGTCACGTCGGAGCTTTCTTTCGCGATCGGGCGGCGTAACATCGACGGTAGATCACCGGCGTAGATCTGACCGACCACTTCATGATCGACGACATATTTAAGGTCGAAGCCCAAGCCGACGTTCATCAGCCTTCCGTAGCGTGATACGATCCCCGCGATCACTTGGCGAAACATGATTCCTCGACGAGCCAAGTCGGTGAAAGCGCGAATCATGGAATTCGCCAGCAGCATCCCCGAGAATAGATTACGGAATTGCGGGTCGATGCTGATCGAATAGATCAGGACGTCGTACCATCCCGGCTGATTGATCGGGTAGAAAATGCCCTCGACGGGTACGCGAACCGTGGATTGACCGCGCAGGTTCATCTCCTTTGCCGTCTGAGTCAGGGGAATGATCTGCCAGTAGCCGACGATCTTTTCCGGCCCGGTCGAGAGGATTCGCCAGGTGTCCGGATACTCGAAGAAGATATTGCTCCACTGCTCCGCCGGACGTTGGCTCACTCCCGCCAGTTCTGAAATGGAACGAGCACGAAAGTCGTTGAGTTCCTGTGCGAGGCGCAGAGGAGACCATCCCCAACTGCGCACGTCGTCCACGGAGGCGACGGAAAGCTCGGAAGTCTCGATGGAAATCT
>CAZWDN010000538.1:0-2802 GCA_964633125.1 uncultured Pirellula sp.
ACGTACGCCGGGCATCTCGTGATGTTCCCCTCCGGCTACGGCTTCTACGATCTATACGGCCGCAATGCGATTCACCGCAACAACGCGAAGGCCGCACCGCTCAACAAGCAGCACGATTGGAACCGAATGGAGATCCTTGCCCGGGGGAACCGGATTCGCTTCGTGCTGAACGGTACGCTCGTGAGCGACTGGCGCGAGCCGGAACCCGACCGCATCAAGGAAGCGCCGATCGGGCTGCAACTGCACTCGAACAAGGTACCGCAAGAAGTACGGTTCAAGAACTTGGTGTTGGAGACGTTTCCGGACGACAAGCTGACGACTACGGCCGCGATTCGGAAAGTAGGCGGATCGTATACGGGCGGCGTTACCGTCCGTGGCGGTACTTTGGAAAAGATCGGCAGCGGCGGCACGCTCGTGCTGACGACCCAAAACACGTACGTTTCCGGTGCCGGCCCGATTCCCGGCGGCACGATCGTAATCTCCACTTCCGCGAAGCCTGCCGCAGACAACGACGACGGCCGGGCGATTCCTTTCGAATTCACCCCTCCTTGCTGTGCCGGGCTAGGCAACGTCAAGAAGTTTCGTCTCTACTTCGGTACCTACACGCGCGACGGCAAAAGCCAAGGCATCTACCGCTGCGAGCTCGATATCGCCACCGGCAAACTGAGCCCGCCGGAGTTGGCTGTGGCGACGAAGAGCCCATCCTTCCTGGTCGTGCATCCGAATCGCAAGTTTGTATACGCCGTCGGCGAGGCCGGCGGCACGGCCAAGAACGACAAGACGGCAGGCGGCGCGGTAAGCGCATTTGCCGTGGATGAGAAAACCGGCAATCTCACATTGCTCAACGAGCAATCGTCGGGCGGCGCCGGCCCGTGCCACATTACGATCGATGCCGCCGGCAAGAACGTGCTCATTGCCAATTACAGTGCGGGAAGCTGCGGCGTGCTCCCGATCAAGGCCGACGGCAGCCTCGCCGAAATGAGCTGCTACGTGAAGCACTCGGGCGAAGTGGCCGATGCGAAGCGTCAAGGTGGTCCGCGCGGTCATTCGATCAATCTCGACGCGGCCGGCAAGTTTGCCTTTTGCGCGGACCTTGGGCTCGATAAGGTGCTGATCTACCGCTATGACGCCGACGCGGGAACGCTCACCGCCAATGATCCGGCCTTCGCCGCCACGGCGCGCCGAGCAGGCCCGCGCCACTTTGCATTTCACCCCAGCGGCAAGTATGCCTACGTGATTAACGAGATCGATTGCACGATCACTGCCTTTACCTACGATGCCGCCAAGGGTTCATTGGAAACGATCCAAACCGTGTCGACATTGCCCGAAGGCGTGCAGGTTGTGCCGCAGTTTAGCACGGCCGAAGTGCAGGTTCACCCGAGCGGCCGCTTCGTTTATGGTTCGAATCGAACGCAAGACTCGATCGTCGCGTTTCAAGTCGACCCCGCTACCGGAAAGCTAAAGCTGGTCGGTCATCAAAACGAAGGTGTGAAAGTTCCTCGCAATTTCGGTATTGATCCGACCGGCAAATATGCCGTCGTCTGCAACCAAGCGGGCGACACCGTCATCTCGTTTGCGATCAATCCGCAAACCGGCGCCTTGGAGAAAGCCGTCGGCACGATCGAGGTCTTCGCTCCCGTCTGCGTCAAGTTCGTGCCGATTCCGGAACAAAAGTAATCGCATCCCACCGTGGAGTTTCACACCGTGACGAATGAATCATCGCCCGCCCCGCAGTCTTCGCGTCGCACGTTCCTTGCCGGTACCTTTGCCGCTGCGGCAGCCGCCGCGACCGGAACCGTCCTGTCGCACGGCCGGGCCGTTTCGGCCCGAGACTATGGTCCCCATGCCGAGCCGGTGCGCTACCCAGATCCCGATATCGTCGTCATCGACGAACGCTTCGCCAAGTACAAGATCGGCAACACGCCGATTCGCCGCTTGCACACCGGCTGCCTCTGGGCCGAGGGTCCGGCGTGGAACGGCGTCGGTCGCTATCTCGTCTGGAGCGACATTCCCAACGACGTGCAACTTCGTTGGCTCAACGAAGACGGCCACGTGAGCACGATGCGCAACCCTGCCGGCAACTCCAACGGCAATACCTTCGACTATCAAGGTCGGCAGATTTCTTGCGAACACGGCTCGCGAAAGGTCGTGCGTTACGAGTACGACGGCACCAAAACGATTCTGGCGGAGAAGTTCGAAGGCAAACGCTTCAACGCTCCTAACGACGCGATCGTTCACCCGGGCGGCGACATTTGGTTCACCGATCCCGGCTACGGCAGCCTGATGCACTATGAAGGCAACAAGGGCGAGTTGGAACTGAAGGAAGCCGTCTATCGCATCGACGGCAAGAGCGGCAAGATTTCAAAACTCACCGACGAACTCTTCAAACCCAACGGCCTTTGCTTTTCGCCCGACTACAAGAAGCTCTACGTCGCCGATACCGGCGCCAGCCACTACAAGGAAGCTCCCCGAAACATCAAGGTCTGGGACATCGAGAACGACAAGACGTTGGCCGGCGGCAAAGAGTTTGCCTCCATGGAGCTCGACGGTAAGGCGGGCTTCGCCGACGGCATCCGCTGCGATACCGACGGCAACATTTGGGCCTCGGCCGGCTGGGTGGGCGACGGCTACGACGGGGTGCACGTCTTCGCCCCCGACGGTGTTCGCATCGGGCAAATCCGGCTGCCGGAAATCGGCTCCAACGTCTGCTTCGGCGGCCCGAAGCGCAACCGGCTCTTTATCACCGCCGGGCAATCGCTGTATGCCGTGTACGTCGAAGCGATCGGGGCTCACATTGCCTAG
>CAZWDN010000539.1:0-2790 GCA_964633125.1 uncultured Pirellula sp.
CCGGCTCGATGCCGGTCGTGTCGCAATCCATGAGGAAGCTGATCGTGCCGGTCGGCGCGAGCACCGTGGCCTGAGCGTTGCGGAAGCCGTGCACGCGGCCCGCCGCCAGGACTTCGTCCCACAGATCGCAAGCCGCTTCCTTGAGCGACGCCGGGCAAGCCGGGTCGATCTTGTCGGCGGCGTCGCGGTGCATCCGCATGACGTTGAGCATCGGTTCGCGGTTTTCGGCGAAGCCGTCGAACGGACCGACGGCCGCGGCGAGCTCGGCGCTTGTCAGGTTGCCCGCTCCGTGCAAGAGAGCCGTGATCGCGCCGCAAACGCCGCGAGCGCCGTCCGAGTCGTAAGGCAGGCCGCTCGACATGAGCAAGCTGCCCAGGTTCGAGTAGCCGAGGCCCAACGGGCGGAACTTATGGCTGTTGGCCGCGATGCGCTTCGTCGGGTAGCTGGCGTGGTCGATCAAGATTTCTTGAGCGATGAAGAACAGCCGGCAAGCGTTGCGGAACCGTTCGACGTCGAACGAGCCGTCCGACTGGCGGCACTTCATCAGGTTGATGCTCGCCAGGTTGCAGGCCGTGTTGTCGAGGAACATGTACTCGCTGCACGGATTGCTGCCGTTGATGCGGCCGGAGTTCGGGCAGGTGTGCCACTTGTTGATCGTGGTGTCGTACTGCACGCCCGGATCGCCGCACTGCCAAGCGTTGGCGGCCATCTTGTTCATCAGGTCGCGGGCTTGGTAGGTCGGGCCGGCGATCTTCTCGTTCGTCACCCAGTGCGTGGTCCAGGGGCCGTCGGCGGCGCAGGCTTGCATAAACTCGTCGGTGACGCGCACCGAGAGGTTCGCGTTTTGGAACATCACCGAGCTATAGGCTTCGCCGTTGAAGTTGGCGTCGTAGCCGGCCGCGATGAGCGTGCGGGCCTTCTTCTCTTCCTTCGCCTTGCACTCGATGAATTCGAGGATGTCCGGATGCCAGATCTTGAGCGATTGCATCTTGGCGGCGCGACGCGTCTTGCCGCCGCTCTTCACCACGGCCGCGATTTGATCGTAGACCCGCATGAACGAGAGGGGGCCGGAAGGCTTGCCGCCGCCGGAGAGTTTTTCGCGCTCGGAGCGGAGCGTCGAGAGGTCGGTGCCGGTGCCGGAGCCGAACTTGAAGAGCATGGCCTCGCTGCGGGCGAGTTCCATGATGTCTTCCATGTTGTCTTCAACGCTTTGGATGAAGCAGGCCGAGCCTTGCGGATATTCGTACGGGTTTTCCGGAATGCGGACTTGTTCGGTTTCTTGGTCCCAATGCCAGTTGCAGGCCGCGCCCTTGACGCCGTATTGGTGGAACAGGCCGACATTGAACCACACCGGCGAGTTGAAGGCGCCGTGCTGGTGGAGGCAGAGCCAGGAGAGGTCGCGGTAGAAACGCTCGCCGTCTTCGTTGGTGGCGAAATAGCCGTCTTTGATGCCCCAGTCCGCGATGGTGCGCGTGACGCGGTGGATCAGTTGCTTGACGCTGTATTCGCGCTGCGGCGTGTTGATTTCGCCGTAGTAGTATTTGCTGCAGACGACGTTCGTGGCCAACTGCGTCCAGAACACCGGCACTTCGCAATTGGTTTGTTCGAAGAGCACTTCGCCGTTTTCGCCCTTGATGGCGGCGGTGCGGGTTTCCCATTGCACGGTGTCGAACGGACTAGCGACATCGGTCGGGCAAAACACCGGTTCGACCATCAGGCCGGTGGAGAGACGACGCGATGTTTTCTTGGGGGCGCGTTCAGCCACGCCGGATGCACTGGATTCTGCCATGAAGAAACCCTTGAGAAAGGAGCGGTGACGAGGGGCATCCCTACCACTGCGTACGGATTAAATGTACGCACGTACACTACAGCCAGATAGGAGTATCGGCAAGACGCGGCTCTATGCGAAACCATTTCGCTGCCGTAGCCATGCGAATCCCCAAATCCACCGAACAGATCGGCAGAAATTGGCTCTCGACACCAATATATTGTAGCAGATGCCCTTCTCACCACAACATACGGGCGACAGGGGTTCGATCTTACCCGTTAACCGAGCGTCGTCAACGAAATTCTTTCGACGCGCCTCAACCCCTTTTAGAGGGCGAGTTTAGGGAAACAAGAAGCGGTGAGGCTTTTGTGGCCGATCGATGAGGCCGTGACGTAAGTTTTTTCCCTGTAGTCACTTCGGTGAATCTGTTTGACACGGTTTGCCGGCACCGCTAGCGAGCCAATATTCCGAAATTTTTTCCCCGACGCGAGGGGGGACAAAATCGCATGACTTTCGCCGTGCGAATGCTAATGTGCTAGGTCTCCGGCGCCTTCCGGCGGCGTTCGTTTGCCGTAGAAGCTGTAGAGCACGGGAATCACGTTGGTGAGCGCGAGCGTCACCAGCATGCCGCCGACGACGACGATCGCCAGCGGTCGCTGCGTTTCGCTCCCCATCTTGGTCGAGATCGCGGCCGGCAAGAGCCCGAGAATCGCCGTGAGCGCGGTCATGCACTGCGGACGGATCAGCGCTTCGGTGCCGAGGCGCAGCGTTTCACTGAGATCGTGATCGTGGGCGCGGAGCATGTTGAAGCGCGAAATGAAGAGCATGGCGCTCATCGTGCCGACGCCGAGAATCGAAATGAAGCCGACGCCGGCGGAGATGTTGAACGTTTCGCCGGCGAGCAGCAGCGCCCAGATGCCGCCGATGCAAAGCACGATGACGTTCGTGAGGACGACGAGCGCGTCGAGCAAGGATTGGAACGCCAGATAGAGCAAAATCAGAATCAGCATCAGCGCCAGCGC
>CAZWDN010000540.1:0-2788 GCA_964633125.1 uncultured Pirellula sp.
TCGACGTTCACGATAAACGGGCTGGTCGAGTCGGGATCGTTGCCGAGCGACGACCACGACTTGCCGCCGTCGCGCGTGCCGAAGAGTTCCACTTTGGCGACGCCGGCCGTGCCGACCGATTCGATGTCATAGTCGAGTTCAAACTTCCGCGAGTTGACCAGCCGCGGCTGCACGCCGTCGGGGCTGACGTCGTCCGACTCGGGCGCGCTCAGCGACTTCGCCGGCTCCGATTCCGGTCGCGCCGTCGTATAGGGTCCGGCGTTGCCGAAGCTCGGGCCCGTGAGGTCCGGCCCGGTCGTCGTCGGAGCATTCGCCGCTTTGGGATTCGGCGTCGGAATCGGGAGCGATTCTTCCTCACCCGGCCCGATCGTTTCGGCCGTCTCGCTCTTCGCGGCGGGCTTGCTCGTCGGAGCAGCCGTCGACGTTTCGGTGGAAGGCAAGGTCGTGAAGTCGCGCGGCGTCGATGCCGGAGCGAACGGCGCCGTCGTCGCGCGACCGGTTGGGATCGGCTCGACGCCTCCCGATGCTAAGCTCGAAGGAGGCGGAACGGCTTCCGCGCCGTAGGTCGGACTTGTGCGGCCGGGAAACGCTCGAGCCATGTTCGGCGGAGCGGCGCCGCCCGGCGTACCGTCGGCCGGCGGCGGCGGGCCGATCGCTTCCCGCGGCGGCTGCGTCGTCGGTTGCGAGGTCATCGCCGAGGGACGCCAAGGTCCGAACGGAACCTGCGTCGCCGGGGCCGCTGAGTTCTGCGCGATGGCGCCGAGCGCTTGGTTGCTGGTCACCGCCGGCAGCGCGTTGGGGTTCAATGATTGTTGACCCGGCATCTCGATTTGCCGTTCTTCCGCGGCGACGTTCCCCGCCCCGTCGGCGGCAGTGATTCGGACGTACAGCGGGGCCTTGGCCGAGGCGTCGATTTCGAAGTACGCCGTGCCCGAGGTCTCGCTGTCGTTACGCGGACGGTTGTCGTCGGGCGGCGCCACTTGCACCGGCTTCCATAACGCTCCCGCGTCGACGCCGCGACAAAAGATCTCGACCGTCTCCGCCTTGAGTAGCGCATCGTTCACAACGTACGCCGCGCGAATGCGGCCCGGAGCGTTGCTTTCGCACGTCAGTTTGATCGTCGGGGGGAGCGTGTCCACAAGCACGCGCAATTCGGCCGACGGCGGTTGATCGGGCAGCAGCTTGCCGGCCTTGTTCAAGGTGCGAACGCAAAACCAAAACTCACCGTCGTGCGACGCTCGAAATGCGAAACGTCCGTCGCTCGGCGGCACCTTGGCATACTGCGTCCATTCGCCGCCGCGATTCTCCGAGACGTGCAATTGCACCTCGACGGGCTCTTGCCCCGGGGCGGCGTCGGGAATCTGGAACGGAATGTCGAACAGGTTCTGCCGCGTCGGATAGAGCGCCGGTTCCGCGATGGGGGCTTGCGCGCGCCCCGGCGTCGTCGCAATGCCGAAGCAAGCGGAGGCGGCCAGCGCGCAGACGGTGAGCAACAACCGACGATGGCGGAAGATTCGCATATCTCAGGGTATCGGACCCCGAGACGATGCGGCTTGAGTAGGTGCTGCGCGTGAGCAAAATCGGGTAAACCCGGTAAAGTCTAACGCGCCGCCGTCCGCCGGCAGTGCGGTCGGTCTAGCCTTTCATGGCGGCCCGAGTCTCTTGAACGATTTTGACGTACTGCCGGGCCAGGCTCTCGATCCGGCCGAAATCGCGCGTAGCGACCGACTTCGGTTCCACGAGCGTCGAACCGATGCCGAGCGCCGCGGCTCCGGCCTTGATGAAATCGGCGGCCGTTTCCAAAGACACGCCGCCGGTCGGAATCATCCTCACCTGCGGCAGCGGGCCGCGCAGGGCCTTGAGATGCGCGGGGCCGAGCACGTCGCAGGGGAACACTTTCACGAAATCGGCGCCGGCCTGCCAAGCAGTGATGACTTCGGTCGGCGTCAGAGCGCCGGGCAACACGAGCTTCGAGTAGCGACGGCACATGGCGATGACGTCGAGGTTCGTACCGGGCGAGACGATGAACTCCGCACCGGCGAGAATCGCCGTACGGCAGGTTTCCGTGTCGAGCACGGTGCCGGCCCCCAGCAACACCTTATCGCCGAGCGCATCCGCCACTTGCTCAAGCACCTTGTGGGCTTTCGGCACGGTGAACGTGACCTCGAGGCAATCGACGCCGCCGGCCGCCAGCGCGCGGGCTACGTCGACCAGTTGACTGCCGTCCGGAGCGCGAATGATGCCGACGACGCCGGAGGAAAGCAAACGTTGCGTGTTGTCTTGCGGGGGCATGGGGGCTTTCGGAAGTTATGAGTTATGAATGATGAGTTATGAAGGGTGCAAAAGCACCACGAATCAGGCGTTGCTCATTTGCACGAGCTTGGCAAGCAGTTCGCGGGCCGCGCCGGAATCGATGGCATTGCGGGCGACGCGTGCCGCGTCGTGCGTCGTCGCCGCGCGCCCGGCGGTCCAAACGGCCGCCGCCGCGTTGACGACGACGATATCGCGCGCCGGTCCCGCCGCGCCGGCGAGCACTTCGCGTACGATTGCCGCACTGGCGGCCGGCGACGACACGACGAGCGAATCGACGGGGGATGTCGGCGCATCGAAATCGGCCGGCGTCCAACGCAACTCGTCGCTGGAGCGATTGATTCCTTGCACGTCGGTCACGTACGTCGTTCCGGCGATCGTCACTTCGCCGAGCCCGTCTTCGCCGCTGACGACCGAGGCCCTTCGGGTGCCGAGAAGTTGCAGAGCCTCGGCCAAGAGCGGACGGAGCTCGTTGCGG
>CAZWDN010000541.1:0-2768 GCA_964633125.1 uncultured Pirellula sp.
GCATGATCGTCGTCATCGGCGACTTCGTTTCCCACTTGTGATGTTGCACGTGATACGTCTCGGCACTGTGCAGCGCGCCGACGGCATCGTGTTTCAGCGGGCCCGAAGCGACGAAGATTTTCGAGCCGAACTCTTCCGCCGTGGCCGCCGAAGCGATCAGCTTATCGTCGGCCCAAGCGACGTCGGAGATTCTGGAGATCGGCGCCCCGTCGGTCGGCAACGCGACGCGTACATACGTCGCGCTGTCGAGATTCAAGAGACCGATTTCTCCCGCGCCGTTAATCGTCAACACGAGGGGCGACTTGTCGTCTTGCTTGCGAGCCGCCACGTAGGCCGTGCCCGAGGTCGGGCAGGCGGCTAGGTCGAGAATCTCGATACCGCCGGCCGGCGCGCCGACCGCCGCCGCGAGCTTCGCGTCAATGCCGGCGATCGGGCTCGTCAACTTGCCCGACGTCTTCGGCGGCGTCGTCTGCACGGCGAAAATCGCGGCGCTCGGGCCGTCGCCGATCAGCAAAATGCCCTCAGGCGCGAAGGCCAGCACGTCGGCCGATTTGAGCGGAACCTTGCCGTGTTGCGGCTGGTTCCAAACTTTCGCGGCCGCGGCTTGCGGCAGTAGCGTGCTCAGCGCGAGCGCAGCACAAGCGCACGCTGCGAAGTGGAATGATGAAACCTTCATGCTCGACTCCCTCGTGAATGAATCCGGTTCGCACAATCTCCTGCACGTCAAACCCGCGCGCCATTGTGCGACGGCGCACCGGGGGCGTCAAACAACCGAAGACGCATACGTCGAATCGTCGTTCTGTCATTAGCCCGACCAGCTTCGGCCGTCCCAGGCCAGCACGCGCTCCAGGTACTTCACGGCCCCGTCCGCAAATACGCTGATGAGATGTTCCCCCTTCTCGGCGGTGGCAAGTTGCGGATGGCCGATATGCCCCGGCTCGCTCCGGTCGGGCATCGTCCAACCGCGCACGCCCGGCTCGAACGGCGTACCGAATTCCACGCTTGCCGTCTGCTTCAAGTCGCCGACCAAATGCGGCGCGATCCGCAGCATCATCGACGTTTCCCATTCGCACGCGTGCCCCATCCGCCGCTGCTTTAGCTCAGGCATCGTATCCGCGGGCTTTCCCAAGTCCCAATAGGTCGCCAAGAGCAACAGCAGGTCGTTGCGTTTGCGGTGCTTCTGACGCAATTCGTACACCGCCTGACTTCCCGGCACATGGTTGCCGCCGTGACCGTTGAGGAACACGATCCGTCGGAAGCCGTGTGCGAGGAAATTCTCGGCCATATCGCGCAGCAGATCGAGATACGTGCGCGGCGCGGCCGACATGCTGCCGGGAAAATCCAGGTGATGTTCCGAGTTGCCCAGCCACATGAGCGGCGCAAAGAGCACGCGCTCGGCCAACGCCGCGCTTGCCCGCCGCACGACTTCCCCCAGCAAGATGCTGTCGGTAAACAGCGGCATGTGCCGGCCGTGCTGTTCTAACGCGGCGATGGGAATTACCACCGGCACGTCGCGGGACAGGGCGGCGATGTCGGGCCATTTCAAATCGGTCAGGTTCATGAAGCGTTCCGCGTGCGAAGGAGGAGGGTTCCCGTGAGCGAGGCAATCTACCGCATGACGCCGGCAAACGCCAAATTCGATATTCTCCGCGCCCCGATTCTCGGCGTCGTTCCTCCCCACGCCGGCAGATTGCGTTGCCGACGCCGCACAATCGGGTTAACGTACTGTTTGCCCTCCTGCTTCCGCCCCGCCGCCGTTTCCCCTCACGAGAAAGTTCGTATGGTCCTTGCCGCGCCGATGCCGCGCCTGGTTGCCGCTTTGGTTCTATCGCTCGCTTCGGCGACCGTGGTCGCGGCGGCCGACGACGCCCGGCTCATGCGCGGCCCGTATTTGCAGCTCGCCACGCCGACCAGCATGACCATCGTCTGGCGCGCCGCCGGCGCGACGAAGCCGGTCGTCCGCTACGGCAACGCCCCGGACAAGCTGGATCAAACGGTCGACGCCGCGGCCATCGCCACGCGCGGAGCAGCCGACCTGCCGGCCGTCGACAAATCGACCCCGCTCCATTCGGCCCCGAACGGCACGCGGCAATATGAAGCCGTGATCACCGGGCTCGAACCGAACAGCACCTATTACTACTCCGTCTCTGACGGCGCAAACGTGCTCGCGGGCGGCGACTCCGAACATCGCTTCCGCACCCATCCGCCCGTCGGCACGAAGCAACCGTTCCGCTTTTGGGTCGTCGGCGACTCCGGCACCGGCGACGACGCGCAGAAGGGGGTCTACTCCGGCATGCGCGGCTACTTGGCGATCGAAGGCCAACGGCCGCTCGACCTGTATCTGCACGTCGGCGACATGGCCTACCCGAAAGGTACCGACGACGAGTTCCAGCGTAAGTTTTTCGACATCTATCAGCCGACGCTCCGCAACACCGTCTGCTGGGCCGCGATGGGGAACCACGAAGGATACACGTCGAAGGGCACCAGCGGCATCGGCCCGTATTACGATGCGTATGTTTGCCCGAAGCGCGCCGAAGCCGGCGGACTACCGTCGACGACCGAGGCGTTTTACTCGTTCGATTACGCGAACGTGCACTTCATCTGCCTCGACTCGCATGATCTCGATCGCTCGCCGGCCGGCGTGATGGCGTCGTGGCTCCGCGCCGACCTCGAACGAACGAAGGCCGATTGGATCGTCGCCTTCTTCCATCACCCGCCGTACACGAAAGGTTCGCACGACAGCGACAAGGAAGGCTCGCTCATCGAGA
>CAZWDN010000542.1:0-2768 GCA_964633125.1 uncultured Pirellula sp.
TCTGCACGGCCGCGGTCGTGCAAACCATGACGGCCGACCACGACGCCGAAATGCTGACGCGACTCGCCAAAGAAGCGGCGGCGATTGCGAAAGTGGACACGAAGGACGAAGCTGTGACGGTGAAGAATCAGTAGCAACTTAGCTTACTACTTGACCAAGTTCTCTCCCTCTCCCCGACTAACGAATTCGCGCTACCGGAACAACGCGAATTCGGGGAGAGGGCTGGGGTGAGGGGCATTTCGTCCAAGGAATAATTCTCGGACGCTCCCGCGAATCTGCTCGGCACCAAACGTCGCATGCCCCACACGCTTTACGCGAGCTGAAACCGTCGTGGCAACTCCGGAGCAAATTGCGGAAAAGAAGTCCGAACGAACCGGTATCGGGTGCTTAGTCGCCATCGCCTCGGCAATTGCGGCAATTGCTTTCGTCGTGGCGATGCAGATTCGTTACGACGACGGAGTTCCCCCGTACGGCAATCCGGCATTGTACAGAAGGATCGCAGAGCAGCATTACTCCGGGCCGCGCGGTGTCGCTGCCGAATGGTTTTGGTCGAACGTCGGTAATGATGACGCGTGGCATAGTGAAACGTACGCTCAATTGCGTGGCGGCCGCGCTCTGACTCCGCTTGTCATTCTCGCAATGACTGAAGAGCGAAAACTTGAAAAAGTCCTCAAGAATCCTTACGCACGACCGGAAGCGCGTAAGAAAGCTTTCGCTCGTATTCGTTCCTGGATCGCCGCCGACGGCTCGCTCGGCGCAGCCGACCCCGAACTTCTCGAATACCCGAACTACGCCACATCGCTCGCGCTTCAGTGCCTCGTCGCCGAGAACGACCCGACCGATAAGCCGCTCATCGCGCGGATGGTCGGCTATCTCGTCCGTCAGCAATATTGCGAAGCGACCGGCTTCGGGCCGGAGCATCCCACGTACGGCGGCTGGGGGTTCGGCGGCCCGCGACCGCTCGGCGGCTCGCCGGGGCACATGGATATCGGCCATACGCGACACGTGCTCGAAGCGCTCCGCGCCGCCGGCCATGACGATGTGAAGACATACGCCCGCGCCGAGCGATTCTTGCGGCTCCTGCAAAAGCACCCGACGGAAGATCGCCCGCAACCCGGCGACGACGGTGCGCCATTGCCGGTCGGTTGGAAACCTCCCTACGACGGCGGCTTCTATTTCTCTCCCGTCGTCCTGGCGGCGAATAAAGGAGGAACGGTCGAATACGCCGGGCACAAATACTTCGCGAGCTACGCCACGGCCACCTGCGACGGCGTTCTCGCCCTGCTGGCGTGCGGCGTGCCGCGCGACGACGAGCGCATCCGGGCCGCGATCGGCTGGCTCGAGAAGCACCCGAACTTGCACTACCCAGAAGGCGTGCCGAAAGATTCGAACGAGAACTGGGGGGCCTCGATCCAGTTCTACCACTACGCCGTCCGGGCCGAATGCTACCGAGCCGTGAACTGGCCCGGCCCCTGGGAGAGCGACCTTCGCAACGGCCTGCGGATGGAACAACGGGCCGACGGCTCGTTCGTCAACCGCGCGGGCTTTCTCATGAAGGAAGACGACCCGATCCTCTGCACGGCCCTGGCCGCGATCGCGCTGGCCGCAGCCGACTCGACTTCCCCGCAGTCTTCTGAGGCGAGCGTCGAGCCGTAAGGCCGACGTGTCCGTCACTCCTTCGTCACGTCTTCGGACTCGCCGGGCAGCTCGCCCGATTTCGGGGCCGACTTCTTCGCGGCTTCTTCCGCCGCCTTTTCCTGCGCTTTCTTGTGCTTCAACTGTAACGCTTTGGCAAGTTCCGTTTCCAAGTGGTTCTTCCGCAACGCCGGCGGCTTGTACGACTTCAGTACGACGAACGTCGCTCCGGTGACCGAGAGCAACACGGCGTAGAGCACCGCGGCCCGTTGCGTCTCCGTGAAATGGGCGCGATCTTCCGGATCGAGCACTTCGCCGATCCGCGATTCTTCGAGTTTCTGGTTGTACGCCGCGTACTGAAACAAGAAGTACGGCACGTAGAAGAAGCCGGCGACCCAAACGATGGTGACCGCGGCCCCCGCCGCGCGGCGCGACTTGCGAAACCAGGCCGAAGCCAAGCAGAGCAGCACGACGCCGGCCCCGAGCCAAAAGGGCAACATGCCGACTTCGTGAAAGAGCTCAAACATGCGCGGTGTGATCGCCGGTTGCGGCCGACCGGGCTAAGCGAGTGATCGTTTGTCTTTCTAGCAACTAGCTACCAGCTACTAGCAACTCTTAACTTCCCACCGCCACCGGCTCGCTCGCTTCCCAGCGCGTGCCGTCGCGAACCACGCGATGATAGAGCGTATCGCGTTCGATCGGCTCGCGACCGGTCTCGAGGATCAGGTTGCGGATGTCGTCGACCGAGAGGATTTCGGGCGTTTCGGCCCCGGCATCATGGTAGATCAGCTCGTGTCGCACGGTGCCGTCGATGTCGTCGGCCCCGTAGGCCAGCGCGGTTTGCGCCGTGCCGATGCCGAGCATGATCCAGTAGGCCTTCATGTGGGCGATGTTGTCGAGCATCAGCCGCGACACGGCCATCGTCCGCAAGTCCATCAAGCTCGACGGCTTCTTAATGTGATCGAGCTTCGTGTTGTCCGGATGGAACGCCAGCGGAATGAACGTCTGGAAGCCGCCGGTTTCGTCCTGCAACGCGCGGAGGCGCACCAGATGGTCGATCCGATGTTCGGCCGTCTCGATGTGGCCGTAGAGCATCGTGCAGTTGCTCCGCAGCCCGAGCTTGTGGGCCGTGC
>CAZWDN010000543.1:0-2764 GCA_964633125.1 uncultured Pirellula sp.
AGATACATCCGGAAGCTCACCGACTTGTCGTCCATCGCCGCGGCGTCGGTTTCCGACTGCAGCAACGTCGTCAGCTCGCGGAGCATCGCCTCGTCTTTGCGCAGCGCTTCGTTGCCGGTGCGGTTCAATTCATTAGCGAGGTTCACCGCCTCTTGCCACCGACTCTCGTTATTCCGCTTCAGCGCTTCGACGTGCGAGCGCGGATCGCTCCCCATGTGCGCGAGCCAGTTGAACGTGGCCCACACGATGATGATGATCGCCACGATCACCGCGGGGATGACGAACAATTGCACGATGAAGCCGGCGCTCGGCGGTTCGACCGGCGGCAGGGCGTCGTTGGGAGAGATCGGAGCGGGACGTTGCGGCAAATCGGCCATCGAAACTCAGCGAAAAGGCGGCAAAACAAGGAACGAACGCGATCATTAAGACTTGCGTCAGCTCGACGCGCAGGCGTTTCGCGATCGCGGCCAAACCGTTAAGTTTAGTCGAACGGCCCGACGTCGGCGAGTCCGTGCGGCGGCTCTTCCTCGCCCATTTTCGCAGCTTCCGCCATGTTTTTGCTTGAGCACACGTTCCCCACCGCCGCCGAGAATCTCGCCTTCGACGAAGCGCTGCTCGACCATGTGGAACGACTCGGCGCGGCCCGCAGCGCGGCGGGGGAATCGGGCGACGCGCAGCCGAATTCGGATCCGCCGGCGGAATTCTTACGGCTCTGGGAGTCGCCGACGCGCGCGGTCGTGCTCGGCCGCTCATCGCCGCTCGACGGCGAAGTCGACGTGGCCGAGTGCCGCCGGCGCGGCGTCGAGGTTCTGCGACGCACCAGCGGCGGCGCGGCCGTCGTGTTGGGGCCGGGCTGTCTGATGTACTCCGTCGTGCTTTCATACCACCGCCGTCCCGAGTTGCGGGCCGTCGATCTGGCGCATCGCTACGTGCTCGGCCGCGTGGCGGCGGCGGTTCGAGCGTTGGTCCCGAACGTCGCGCAGCGCGGCACCAGCGACTTGGCTTGGGGCGATCAGAAGTTTTCCGGCAACAGTCTCCGCTGCCGACGCGAAGCGATGCTCTATCACGGCACGCTGCTTTACGACTTCCCGCTCGATCTGATCGCCGACGTCTTGCGCACGGCGCCGCGCCAACCGGAATACCGCGCCGGACGCGACCACCGCGCGTTCGTCGCCAACTTGCCGACCACGGCGACCGCGCTGCGCGCGCGCCTCGCCGAGAGTTTCGCCGCGAGCGAATCGATCGATGCGCAAGTCGCGGCGCAGTTGACGGCCGCGGCCCGGCGCGAGGCGCGCGAGAAATTCGCGACCGCGGAATGGACCGCGCGCGTGCCGTAAACGGCCCGCGGCGCGTGGCCAAAATCAAGCGCACTTCGGCGCTTTTCGCGCTGAATTCGCGTGCCGATTTGAGCCCAAACCGCTAGCGCGTTGTGTGCCGCGGAGCACCATATCTTGTAGCCCGCCGGCGTTTGCAATTGGGCCGCGCGCGGGCCTATTATCCTCCCTGTCGCGGTGAAAATCACACGAGATTTCGTCGCGGCAATGCCCCGTTTCTTACACGGTTTTACGCGTCACGCAAGCACTCAACTCGAAGAGGTTCGACATGCTTTCCAATGCCCTGATCGAGGCCGCGCAACGTTTGCTGAGCGAAGGAAAGCTGTCGCGCCGCGCTATCGCCAAAAAGCTCGACGTCAGTCGCGGGTCCGTCAGCGCCGTCGCTTCGGGACTATTGCGTCCGCAAGCGCCCGCCGCGCCCGACGACGGCCCCTTGGAGACCGGTCCGATCGAACGCTGTGCCTCGTGCGGCGGCCGCGTGTATCTGCCTTGTCGCTTGTGTCGAGTGCGCGAGTGGAAGATCGAGCGCACGGACGAGACACGGCGGCGTAGCGAGCGCGGGACCGATGCCCCGGCGTGGCGGACGAATCCCGGGGAATCGCGAGTTTCGTCGCACGCCGCGCAGGTGCAGCGTCATCCGAACGGGCCGCGCTAAGTCGTAGCGTCGTCGTGCGCTGGGGTGTACCATTTTGCTGTTGCGGTATTCAGGCGAGGTGATGGCATGCGAAATGGTTTTCGATGCGGCGTTGTGTTGTGGTTTGCGGTCGCCTCGACGAGCGCGGCCCGCGATCTGTATGTGAACCCGATCACCGGCGACGAGCGCAACGACGGCCTAGCGGCGATGCCGGGAGCTGCGGGCGTCGGCCCGGTGAAAACCATTCATCGGGCCGTGCGCAATGCGCAGCCGGGCGATACCGTGCATCTCGCGCCGCTCGACGAGCCGTATCACGAATCGGCCGTGTTTCACGATCGGATTTGCCCGGCCGACAAGCCGATCACGCTCGACGGCCACGGGGCGACGATCACCGGCGCCGAGCGGCAAGACCTTGCGACATGGCAAGAAATGGCACCCGGTCTGTATCGCAAAGTCGGCCTGCTCAAAGTCGACGCCGCGATTCTTGGTCGCTGGTTCTTCATCATCAACGGCCGAGTTCAGCACATGGACCGAACGTCGAAAGGTCCCAGCAAGCCGTTGAAAAAGGTTTATGAACTACGCCCGGGAGAATGGACGTATGTGGAATCGCAAAACGCCTTTTACGTACAACTCGATCCAAAACATCGTCCGACGGACGACGTCGTCGAGGCCCCCGTGCGTTCGGCCGGCGTGCAGATCAGCGGGCGAAACGAAAACATCGTCATCCGGAATTTGAACACGCAGCACGTCTACAACGACGGCTTCAATATCCACGGCTACTGCCGCGGCGTGGTTT
>CAZWDN010000544.1:0-2757 GCA_964633125.1 uncultured Pirellula sp.
CCGATCCCTCGCGGACCGGCGGCAAAACCGCCCGTGCGCGCCGATCTGTCGACGACTTCCCGCAAAACGAAGCCCAGCGCCGCGACGGCTCCCGCCGCACGCCGGCGGCGCCCGCTGCTATGGTTCGTTCTGCTGCCCGCGCTGGTCGTCTTGCCGGCAGTCGGCGCGTGGGTCTATCTCGACGCCTGGCCGCGCGAGCTGGCCGAACGTTGGGAAGCCAGCTTGTCGGACTGTCCCGACGCCGAGATTGCCGCGCACTTGCAGCGGTTGGAAAGCTTTGGCGCGGCCGGCGTGCAAGCACGCATCCGCTTGCTGATGTCGCCGCGTCCGGCGGTCGCCGACGCCGCGCGAAGTTCGCTGGCCGAATACCTACGATCGATCACGGCCGGCGACGCGCCGATTGCCGACGTTGTTCTGGAGCCGCTGACCGACGGCATGGAGGAGTTGGCGATTGCCACCTCTGCCGGCGTTCCGGAAGCCGCCGTCGGTTGGACCTGGCAGGTTCTGGAAACGACGGGTAATCTGAGCCTCGACGCGCGCCTGCCCGTTCGCACGCGCGGCCGGCTGCTAATCGCTTGCAACACGCTCCTGGAACGCCCGACGCTTGCGGCCGCGCAGCCGCCGACCATCGTCCGCCCCACGGCTTCCGCGACTCCGCAATCTTCGCCTCGTTCGACCATCTCGGCCATCGCCGCGAGCATTCCGGCCGCGGAGCCCGTCGTGCCGAACGTCGAACAGCCTGAGATCAGCCCGGTCCCCGCGGCCCCCGTGGCGGTGGCGCAAGCTCCGGAATTGTCGCAGGCCCGCAGCGCCGCGAATTCCGCCGCGCGTGTGAACCCCATCCGCGGGCCGGTGGCCGACTCGCAGGTGCAACCGGTTTCCAATCCGCCGCGCATGCCGACGATTCCGCCCGCGCCAACTCCGACCGTCGCCGCAGCGCCGGCTTTGGCCTTGAACGCTCGCACCGCATGGTCGCTGTTTGCGGAACTCGGCGCCGTCGACACGGCCGGCGGCGGCGCGATTCGCGCGGAGTTGCAGCGGCGCGGATTCGCCGAAGCGGAAATCGAACTAGGCCGGCATCTCACCAGCCCCGACGCCGCGGAACGGTTGCACTATACGCAGCGTTTGCCGTCGCTGGCCGGCGCGTCGCTCAAGCCCTGGCTGCTGCATCTCTCGGCCGATCCCGACGTCGCCGTTCGGCAAGCCTGTCTGGCGATGATGGCCACGAATCACGATCCGGCGATCTTGGCGCGCGTCCGCGAACTCGCCTTCACCGACGGCGATGAGAACATCCGCGCACTCGCGGCCCGCGTGCTCGATGAAGACGGCAAGCGCCGTTAGACGCCGTTCGCCGTCGAATGGAACGCCGTCTTTAGTGCCGCAGCACGTCGACGCGCTTCGCCGTGAGTTGCACGACTTGCTTATCCGGCAGAAAGCCGCGAATGCCGTTGATGCCGACGTCGAGCCCGACGAACGGGCGGAGATTCATCCCCGGTGCGGCCGTGACGTAGGCCTGAATCTCACCGCGATCGTTGGTCAGCGCGTAGCCGGTCATGGCGCCCGCGGGACCGGCGGGAAGTTGCGTCAGACGGCCGGTGCCGTCGTAGCGCGAGGTATCGAGGCCGGCTTGTTCGACCAGCGGCACGGGCCGCTTTTCCGGCGACTTCACGGCGCTGGATGTCGTAGCGGCTGCAGGAACCGCGGCCGTTTGCAAATTGGGTCCGGCAGGCATGTCGGCCGAAGCGGCGATCACTTCCAGCGACGGCGCATCGTCGGCCAACTGACGATCGATCTCCGCGGTTTCCGAGCGCAGGTGGGCGATGGCCGCATAACGCGATTGAATGTCTTGAAACCGGGCCAACTTTCCTAGAAATGCCCGAGCGCGACTGCGTTCGCCGGCCGTGGCCGCGGTTTCCAGCAGGCCGTCGGCCCTGCGTTGCAACTCCGCGAAGTTCCAAGCCGTCGGTTCGGCGGCGACCATCCGCGAGAGAACCGTTTCGAGTTCGTCGAGAACGTCGCTCGCGGCGGCGTCTTCAGGAACGGCTTGCAGCGACGCGAGCGCATCGACGGGACGACGTTGTGCAGCCGCCTGCCCGGCAAACATTTCCGCGGCGTCTTCCGTGAACGAAGCTTGCCGTACGTTGCCGTCGACGATTGCCGCTCCGCCGCCGGCGCCGGCGGCTAATTCCGGATGGCGGGGCTTCGGCAGTTCGTCGGGATGGCGAACGAGGTGTTTTCCGTGAATCCAGCGGAATTCGCCGGCGGGAGGATGAATCTTGTACCACGAGGTTTCGCGGCCGGCGGTGAGCAACGTTCGGCGTTCGATAATGTCGACCGTTTCCCCTTCGTCGAGTTTCACTTGCACGGCGTCGCGCAGGTCGCTGAAGTGCGTACCGACGCGGGCATTGACTTGATTGCCGCGTACGACGCCGGCGTGCTCACCGGTTTGCTCGATGAATTCCGCGGCGACCCAACTAAACGAACCTTCCGGCGGGCGAATCGCGCACCAGCCCGCCGGATCGTGTCGCCACACTTCCACGGCGTCGCCGTGCCGGAGCGCGAGCACGGGATAGAACGTTTCACTCGGCCCGCTCCGCACCGAAGCCTCGTCCGTGGCGACGAACGCGGAGTAGGGAAAACGCTCGGTCGGTTCCTGCGACCATGCCGTTGAAACGATTACGAGGTGGATAAGAGCTGCACCCATGTACCGCATGACGAACCTCTGGCTGCGCCGAAGTGTCTATCGCGTCGAAAGAT
>CAZWDN010000545.1:0-2736 GCA_964633125.1 uncultured Pirellula sp.
GATCTTCCCCATGTCATGCACAAAGGCGCCCATTAGGAGCAAGTCGCCGTCGATTTGCGGATAGAGCGGCCGCACGGCGGCGACCAAATCCATGAGTTGGACGATATGGTGCAGCAGCCCGCCGACGTAGGCGTGATGATTCTTCACGCCCGCCGGACAGCGGAGCAGTTTCCCCATGAACGTCGCGTCGGTCAGAAAACATTCGGCCAGATTGCGCAAGCTCAGGTTTTGCATTCCGCGCAAGTGGGCCGTGAGTCGAATGACCAACCGATCCAGTTCGGCCGGCGTCAGCGGCATGAAGTCCGCTTCGTCGACTTCTTCCGGCTTGGCCTTGCCGATCTTCGTGACGATCAGTTGCAACTGCCCCTGGAAGAGTTGCGTGTTCCCTTCCACGCGCACGTAGTCGCCGTCTTCGAAGCTGCGGTACTCGTGATCGCCGGCGTTCCACATCCGCCCGGCGATGCTGCCGGTCCGGTCGGAGAGGTCGACCTGAAGATACAGGTTGCCGTTCTTATTCGGCCGGAGTTGCTTCTGTGCGGCGAGAAACGTCTGGTCGATCTTATCGGTGGGCCCAAACTGCTGAATGAAACGACGCGGCATGTGCGAACCACCCCGACAAGAAAAGCGAGTGCCAAAGCAAAACGCGATTCTAGGGCCAAACCCGCCTGTAGGGAACGCCCTCCGCGACGTTCCTCGAAACAGCGAACTACTCGACGACCACGACCTCACCCGGTTGAATTGAAACGATCGCCGCGTTCACCGCAGGAACCAGTACCTGCAACGCTTCGAGCGTATTATTTCGAGCCGACATCACGATCACACCGATACCTGCTGCAACAAGGCTCTGTTGCTTTGACAGATTTCCGTCGCGCGTTACGAGAATGCCTATTCCCACATCACGCATTAGACGGAGGAGACGACCATTCTGAATTCCGCCCCATCCACGATAAGCCACCGTCGACACATCGTGCCCCGGACCGATGACGTGCCGCAATGGGTGAGGAACGCACTCGTCAAGCAGTACGCGCATGTGCGACCCGTACCATTTCCGCTGCCGACTCCATCAAGGCAACGGCCTGATCGCGACGCACCGTTGGGTAGTGATCCAAGAAAACGTCGAGTGGGTGCCCCGCTTCCAGATAATCCCATAAAGCCTGAACCGGCACTCTCGTACCGAAGAATACAAGGGCTCCGCTCATGATTTCGGGATCAGAATGACAAACAGGTACGGGCATATAGACTCTCCGAGCGTGTGCGCTCCCAATTCAACGATATTTTACGCGATTCGCAAGGAGAACGCCAATTTCTCACGAACCTCTTCGAACTTGCCCCGCTCTTACCGCACGGATAGAGTTGAAGCGTCGGCCCTCGGGATGACGATATGCAATTCCCAGGTGACGATACCTAAAGAGAATTACGATGAACTTGCCGTTGAACCTTGAGCTTCTGCCGCTACCGCTACTAAGGCGCGGGCCGTAAGGGTTCGTCGGTTGCCGCGGAACACTCCTCGGCCGGCCGACAAGAAGCAACGAACCCCCGCGGCCAACCACCTTGGCCGCGGGGGTTTTTTCGTTGGTGGATGCTGAATTTGCCTGAAGCGAGAGTCGAGCCGTGAGGCCGACGTGTCCGGAAAAGTCGAGTCGGAAGGCGACCTATCCGGCCCGGCGTGCCCGAAAGCCGTAGATCGATTAAACTAAGAATCTCACGAGTTTGGAAAAGCGGCGGCAGGTCGGCCTCACGGCTCGACGCTCCCCCAGAAACAGGAACTCTCCGATGAGCGCAGTACGCCAGATCAAGATTTTCGACACCACGCTTCGCGACGGCGAGCAATCGCCCGGCTGCAGCATGAACAAGGCTGAAAAGCTGGAACTCGCGCAGGCGCTGGTCGATCTCGGCGTCGACATCATCGAAGCCGGCTTCCCGATCGCCTCGCCCGACGACTTCGACGCCGTACGCGAAATCGCCTCGGTCGTGCGCGGCAGCACCGTTTGCGGCTTGGCCCGTTGCAACGAACAGGACATCGACCGCGCTTGGGAAGCGCTCAAGCTCGCTAAGCAGGCCCGCATCCACGTGTTTCTCGCCACCAGCGCGATCCACCGCGAGTTTAAGCTCAAGATGACGCGGGAAGAGATCGTCGCACGGGCCGTGGCCGGCGTGAAGCGGGCCGTCGGCTATTGCGACGACGTGGAATTCTCCCCCGAAGACGCGGCCCGCACCGAAAGCGATTTCCTCTGCGAAGTCGTGGAAGCGGCCATCGCCGCCGGCGCGACGACGATCAACATCCCCGACACCGTCGGCTACGCCACGCCGACGCACATGGGGAACGTCATTCGCAACCTTAAGAACCGCGTGCCGAACATCGACAAGGCGACCATCAGCATCCATTGCCACAACGACCTCGGCCTCGCCGTGGCCAACAGCCTCGCGGCGGTCGAAGCCGGCGCCGGCCAGATCGAATGCACGATGAACGGCATCGGCGAACGGGCCGGCAATTGCTCGCTCGAAGAAGTCGTGATGGCGCTCCGCACGCGGTTCGACTACTATCAATGCACGACCCACATCAATACGAAGCGGCTCGTCCCCACCAGCCGGCTCTTGCAGAACATCACCGGTATGCAGGTGCAGCGCAATAAAGCGATCGTCGGCCGCAACGCCTTCGCCCACGAAGCCGGCATCCACCAAGACGGCATGCTCAAAGAGCGCAGCACCTACGAAATCATGCGTCCGGAAGACGTC